>CAZJTF010000107.1:0-19229 GCA_964548565.1 uncultured Planctomycetales bacterium
CCCGCAAGGAGATGAAGAAGATCCTGGCGGAGATCGTGAACGGCCAGTTCGCCCGCGAGTGGATCCTCGAAAGCCAGGCCGGCCGCCCCATGTTCAACGCCCTGTACAAGAAGGACATCAACCACCCGGTGGAGGTTGTCGGGCGCAAGCTCCGCAAGATGATGAAGTGGATCGACTCCAAGGAAGTGGTTTAGGAGCATCGGCTTTCGGCTATCAGCTATCGGCTATCAGCTTTCAGCCAGAAGCCGAGTTGGCTATGTGTGAGCAGGAAGCATAGCTGCTGAGAGCATTCGCTTCTGGCAGCTGAGCAGAAGACACGCCTGCATCATTGACGGATGTGTGCAGGACATGACGGCCGGCATCGGCGACCCCGGTGCCGGCCTCTTTTTCGGCGTTGGCCTCCACCGCCCCGGCCGGTTACAGTCTCGCTCGAAGCCGCAGCCTGTGAGCAGTATGGGGCCTTCCGAATGCCGTTGGCGATCGTTGAACTCACCAACATCGCGCTGTTTCTCTCCATCATCAGCGTGCTGATGGTGATCAGTGTCGTCTCGAGCCGATACATGGAGCGGCTCGGCGTTCCGGTCGTGCTGCTGTTCCTCCTCCTTGGCATACTCGCCGGATCCGAGGGCATCGGTGGCATCGAATTCTCTGATTACCACTTCGCCTTTCAGATCGGTACGATCGCGCTGATCCTGATTCTCTTCGACGGCGGTCTCAACACGTCGCTGTCACTCGTGAGGGGCCAGGCCCGGGCGGCGACGGTCCTCGCCACGCTGGGCGTCGCCGGCACAGCCGCCCTGCTGGCTCTCGCGGCTCGTCTGCTCGGCCTGGACTGGGGCGAGAGCCTGCTGCTCGGGGCGGTGGTCTCGTCGACGGATGCGGCGGCCGTCTTTGCCGTGCTGCGCGGGGGCGGCCTCAATCTCTCAAAGCGGGTCGGCACAACGCTCGAGCTCGAGTCCGGCGTGAATGACCCGATGGCAGTCATCCTGACGCTTGGGGTCATCGAGGTGCTCGGCGGGAACCGCCTCAACGGGATTGCCCTCGTTTTCGCCGTTCCGCTTCAGCTCCTCATCGGTCTTGCCATCGGCGTCCTGCTCGGATACGGCATGCGAGGTCTCCTGCGCAAGATCCGTTTGACGACGGTCGGGCTCTACCCGGTTCTCACGCTGGCCCTCTCGCTCGTATCCTTCGGGCTCACTACGCTTGCCGGCGGAAGCGGCTTCCTGGCGGTCTACACGTCCGGGCTCGTTCTTGGCAACGGACCCATCCCGTACCGCGCCGGGCTTGTCCGCATCCACGACGCCGTCGCGTGGCTCTCCCAGATTTCAATGTTTCTCGCGCTCGGGCTTCTGGTATTTCCATCCCAACTGCTCGAAGTGGCCGGCGTCGGCCTTGCCCTCGGGCTGCTCATGGCGTTCGTCGCGCGCCCGCTGGTCGTCGCGCTGTGCCTGCTGCCGTTCCGATTCCCGGCGAAAGAGATCGGCTATATCGGATGGGTCGGCCTCAAGGGCGCTGTGCCGATCATCCTGTCCACTTTCCCCGTGCTGACCGGCGTGCCCGGCGCGGAACGCATCTTTAACCTCGTGTTCTTCGTGGTCGTCGTGAACTGGATCATCCCGGGCGCGACCATCCGGTGGGTCACCCGACGCCTGCAGCTCGAAGCCCCCGAAACTCCGAACCCGCTGGCCGCCCTCGAGATTCATTCCACGCGACTGCTGAACGGCGAACTGATGTCGTTCTTCGTCAGCGAGCCGCTGGCGGTGTGTCACGTGCCCGTCGGGAAGATCCCGTTTCCACCCGGGTCGTCGGCGGTCCTGCTCGTTCGCGGCGAGCAGTTGATCGCACCACGCGGCAGCACCGTCCTGCGCCCCGGGGACCACGTGTACGTGTTCTGCCGCCCGGAAGATACGCCTTTTGTGCAGTTCCTCTTTGGACGCCCGCAGGAGCATGGATAACAGTCGCGCCGTCCGAGCCGGAGCGGTTGACGGCCGCGATTCAACGGCTACCCTGATCCGGCACGTCCAGGTCAAACCCGAGTGCCGCCGAAGGAGGGGCCATGGGCCGATTCTTCCGCTCCATCCTCAATATCAACACGATCTGGGGCCTGATGATTCTCACGGCGTTCGCACTGTGCGTCGTGCAGCACTACCTGCCCACAACGAGCGCGATCCCGGCCACAGTGCTCCGCGAGGGGCAGAACCTGCTCACAATCCGCATCGACACGTCGGCCGAGCAGACCCAGTCCTTCCAGTACGTGCTCGAGTCCGGCTCTTCCGGGCTGGTCTTGCCCGGGGAGCTACGGATTGAGCGCCCGCACCTCCCGTTCGTTCTATCCGCCGACCGCTCGGACGCGGGAACCCTGCTTCGCTGGAGCCGAGCCGGCGACGGAAAGTACGAACTGTTGGTGAACGGCAAATCGATCGGCAGCGGTTCGCTCCCGGGCAAGGGCAGCGTGATCACCACCCTGATCGCGCCGAAGTTCCTGCAGGAAGGCTCGAACGTACTCACGTTTCGGATCAAGAGCACCGTGCAGATCTTCAATTACCCGCTCGTGCTCGCCGCCGGTCGGCTCGAAGTCCCGGCGGAGGCCCGCACCCGCGGCGGAGATCAGCCATGGATCCTGTCCGCAGAGCCCGCAGGGGCCGGCCACATCCTGAAATGGGACCACGCGGGCCAGGGCAAGTACCGGGTCTCCGTGAACGGCCAGGATTTCGGCAGCGGGCAGCTCGTCCGGCTGCAATCGCTCACTGATGCGGCCTTCAGCTACGCGACCAGCGGCTTCAACATCGCCCTCGGCCTGGTCGCGGCCATGGTGCTGTTCCTTGGGCTCATGAAAGTGGGCGAAGACGCGGGGATCGTGCAACTCGTCGCGCGCCTGTTTCACCCGCTTCTGCGATTCCTTTTCCCGGGGCTCCCGAAGGACCACCCGGCGAGCGGCGCGGTGCTCATGAACATCACCACGTCCATCCTGGGCCTGGGAAACGCGGCGACACCTTTCGGTTTGAAGGCGATGAAGGAGTTGCACAGCCTGAACCCGCACCCGAACATCGCGACCGATGCGCAGGTGACGCTCATCGCCTACAACACCGCCGGTTTCGCCCTCCTGCCCACCATGCTGCTGGCCGTCCGCAAGTCGGCCGGCTGTTCCGACCCGTTCGAGGTGATCGGCACCTGCATGGTCACCGGAGCGACTTCCACAATCGTGGCCCTGACCTTCGCCCGCCTGCTTGCCAAGCTCCGCGTCTTCTCGATCGGTGCGGCACTCGCCGAAGAGGCCAGGGAAGGGAGCGGCGCAGCGATGGCGACCTCCGCGGCAGCCGCGGATTCGGATGATGATTCGACCGGGAAGGAGGCCTGACATGGATGCCTCGGGGATCTTCAAGCTGGTGATCGATCAGATCTCGGCCTTCATGGTGCCGCTGCTCTTTCTGCTCATTGTCGGTTTTGCGATGCTCCGCAAAGTGAAGGTCTACGAATCGTTCATCGCCGGCGGGAAGGAGGGCTTCGGCATCTTCACGCAGATCCTCCCGTACCTGGTCGCGATCTTTGTCGCCATCGGCATGTTCCGCGTCTCCGGCGCGCTGGACTTCATCTCGGAACTGCTCGCACCGCTCACCCTCCGCATCGGCATGCCACCGGAGGTCCTGCCCGTTGCGTTGATGCGCCCGCTGTCGGGATCGGGCTCGCTCGGCCTGGCCGCCGAGGTGATCAACGCAGCGCCCGATTCATACAATGCGAAGCTCGCCTCGACGATTTTCGGCGCAACGGACACGACGTTCTACGTGATCGCGCTTTATTTCGGCTCGGTGGGCGTGAAGAAGATCCGCCACGCGATGGTGGCGGGGCTGATGGCAGACCTGGCGGGCATTCTCTCGGCTCTTTGGATCTGCAGAGTGGTGTTCGCATGAACATGGTCAGTCGGCACCTGCGCGGCGGGAGATGGACCCCACGGAGTGAAAGAATGCACCGAACTGTGCGGATCGCGCTGTCCCTGTGTCTCATCCTTCCCCCAGCCGATCTGGTGGCGGAAACAGGTCTCCAAAAGCGCCTGGATGCCGTTCTGGAGCGTCTCGCGAGCACCGGGGCGGTCATCCACGCCCGCGTGATCGAGCTGCCCGGTGGGCGTGAACTCTACGCGAAGCGCCCCGACGCACCGTGCATCCCCGCGAGCAACTTCAAGCTGCTGACGAGCGCCGCCGGCCTCGACATGTTCGGCCCGCGGTACACGTTCAAGACCTGGCTGGCCGTCGACGATCGCGACCTGTGGGTGATCGGCTCAGGTGATCCCGGCACCGGCGACCCGCGCCTTGCCAAAGCCAGGGGTGAGACGCCCACGACGATGTTCGAGCGCTGGGCCGAGGCGCTCCGCAGTCGGGGGCTCGTGCGGATCGAAGGAGACCTCGTGTTCGACGACTCCGCGCTCGAGAAGCTTCAGGTTCACCCTACGTGGCCCAAAGGCTGGCTGCTGCACTGGTACGCCGCACCGGTTTCCGGGCTGAACTTCAACGACGGCTGCGTGGACATCAGCGTCGCCCCCGGCGAGGACGACAAGCCCGTCAGGTACACGGTGATGCCGCCCATCGCGGATATTTGCGTCACGAACGAGTGTCTCAGCGGCGGCAAGGGCGTGCCCTCGATCGTGAAGCTCACGGGCGGAAACAAGTATCGCATCCGCGGCGCGTGTTCCAGGCCAGCGGAGCTGATGAGCAAACCGGTCGAGGACCCGGGGGCGTTCTTTGCCGATGCCCTGCGGACACATCTCGCTGCGAAAGGCATCACGATTGCCGGAACGATCCGCCGGGCTGAGCGCCCGCTGGGTGGCCGCATTCCGCCGCCGCAGGAGAAGATCGTTGCGACGCACGAGACACCGATCACCGACGTCCTTTCTCGCGTCAACAAGAACAGCCAGAACCTCTTCGCGGAGTGCCTCTGCAAATTGACCGGCCAGGCGTTTGAGGCAAAGCAGGGCCGGCAGGTCCCGGGGTCATGGGAGAGTGGGGGACGTGCGCTGCACGCATTCCTGCAGAAGAGCGGCATCGACGATCGCGGCCTCGAACCGGTGGACGGTTCCGGCTTGAGCCCCGCCAACCGTACGACCACGCGCATGCTGACCGAACTGCTCCGGGTGATGTTCTCGCGTCCGGATGCCGAGATCTATCGCGCGAGTCTCACGATCGCGGGGGTGGACGGCTCACTCAAAGACCGCATGGACGGCTTGAAGGGCCGGGTCTACGGCAAGACCGGCTACATTGGTGGGGTCTCATCAACCAGCGGTTACCTCCGAACCGATGCGGGCCGCTGGCTCGCCTTCTCGTTCATCTACAATGCGATTCCGCAGCGTGCCGACAGCGATGCCGACACCGCCGACTTCACGAAGCTCCAGGATGAGGCCTGCCGTGTACTCGCCGGTTGGACGGGGGCCGAAATCGAGTGATTCACCGCGTTACGCACGGTGTCCACGCCAGCCCGGCCCGCGCACGACGCGCCCGGGCATCGCTCCCGTATGCTCGCCGTCCTTGAGGACCTGGGTGCCGTTCACCAGCACGTGGTGGACACCGGTCGCATACTGGTGCGGCCGGTCGAAGGTCGCGTTGTCGCGGATCGTCTTCGGGTCAAACACGACCACGTCCGCCAGGTACCCCGTCGCCAGGCGTCCACGCCCCTCAATTCGCAGGTTTTCCGCCGGAAATGAGGTCAACCGCCGGATCGCCTCCTCGAGCGGTATCAATCCCTCGTCTCGAACGTACTTGCCGAGCAGCCGCGCGAACGTGCCGTACGTCCGCGGGTGCCGGTTCCTGTGCAGAAACACGCCTTCAGCCGAAATAGAGCCGCCGTCCGAGCAGAAACTCATCCAGGGCAGCTGAATCTGCCGGCGGATATTGTCCTCGGACATCGAAAAGAACACCGACTGGATCCGGCTGTCATCTTCGATGACCAGGTCCATCGCCGTCTCCTCGGGCGGAGTTCCGCGTAGTCTGGCGACTTCCGCCAGCGACTTGCCCGTGAGATGACGCAGGTGCTCCTTGCGAAAGCCGATGAGCAGGATGTTCTCTGGTGAGCCCGAACTGATGTACCCGTTGTCCCATGCCGTGCTCTTCTCGTTCATCTCACGTTTGACGCGTGCCCGCACTGAGGGATCCTTGAGCCGTTCGACCCAGGCGCGATGGCCGCCTTCCTGCACCCACGGCGGCATCACGGCATCAAGTCCGGTGGAACTCGCGTGGTAGGTGTACATGTCGGCCGTGATCTCGATCCCGCCTCGCCGGGCATCATCAATGGCCGCGATGAGTGCATCGAGCTTACCCCAGTTGTCGCGTCCCGACGCCTTGAGGTGATAGACCTCCGCGCGGATGTTCGCGTCGCGTGCGATTGTCAGCAGCTCCTCAAATGCCTCGAGCAGGCTGTCGGCCTCGTTGCGGATGTGCGAGATGTAGAGGCCGCCATACTCGCTCGCCACGCGGGCCAGCGACACGAGTTCGGCCGTGTCGGCAAAGGCGGCCGGGGTGTAGATAAGCGAGGAGGCCACGCCGACTGCGCCTTCTTCCATCGCCTGCCGGACCAGTGCACACATCCGCGTCAGTTCGTCCGCAGTGGGGCGCCGATCGACATATCCAAGTTCATGGATGCGCACCGTGGTTGCGCCCACGAAAGAGGCAACATTGCACGAGACGCCCTTGCGTACCATGTGATCGAGGTGCTCGCCCAGCGTCGTCCATGCGATGTCGAACTTGATCTCACCCTGACCGGCAAGTTCATCCCGCTTCATTTGCTCATTCCAGGGGCCCATCGAGGTGCCTTCCCCCATCACCTCGAGCGTGACGCCCTGTCGGATGTCGCTCTGGGATCGTCCGTCGTAGAGCAGGTCGTCGGCCGCCCAACTCAGCATGTTGATGAAGCCGGGCGCAACCGCCAGGCCACGGGCGTCGATCTCGACCGCGCCGCGCGCGGTGCCGGCAGGCCCCACGTACGTGATCCGATCCCCGCGAACGCCGACATCCCCCGAAAACGGACTGCCCCCCAGGCCGTCGTAAACTGTTCCTCCGCGGATCAGGACGTCGTACGTCTCCGGCATTGGCTTGCTCCCTTCAGGACGGTGAACGTGCCGTGAGCGACTGCATGGTATCCGCAATCGGGCGGCGGACGCAGCTCCACCCGCTACCGGCCGTCGGCAGATCAACCGGGATTCGCCAACGCACCGCCCGACCGCGAGCGTACGGGCAAGCCGGCAACCGCGCGACTGCCGCTGAAAGCCGCGTGCACCCGCTACTGCAGTTTCACCTCGATCGTCACCGTCTCGTCACCGCGCTGACAGGTGACCTTGATCAGGTCGCCGGGCTTGTGGCGATCCAGAATGTTCAGGAGCTGCTCGGTGGTTCGCACGTCCTTGCCGTCGATCTGGAGGATGATGTCGCCCAGCACGATCTCGCCCGCGGCAGAGCGGTCCATCCCGCGGAGGCCCGCTGCCTCGGCCGGCGATCCCTCGAGCACGCTCTTGATGATGACGCCGCGTACTCCCAGGCGTCGGGCGAGACTGTCCGGCACGACCTCGATGCCCAGCCGCGGCCGGGTGACCTGGCCCTTCTCCACGAGTTGCGGCACGATCCGGTTGATCGTGTCGACCGGCACAGCGAAACCGATTCCGGCATTCGAACCGGAGGGGCTGTAGATGGCCGTATTCATACCAACGAGGCGCCCGGCACTGTCGAGCAGGGGGCCTCCGGAGTTTCCGGGGTTGATCGCAGCATCCGTCTGGATGACGTCATCAATCATGCGGCCGGTTACCGATCGAATCGATCGCCCCAGCGCGCTCACGATTCCGGTGGTGAGCGTCTGATCCAGCCCGAACGGGTTGCCGATGGCGTAGACTGATTGCCCGACCTTCAGGTTGTCGGACTGCCCGATCGCGATCGGGTGAAGTCGCGCGGCCGGCGCAGTGATGCGCAGCACGGCGATATCGTTGTCAGGCGCGACGCCGACCAGCGAAGCAGGCCACGTCGAATGATCGTTCAAGGTCACGCTGGCACTGTTTGCACTCTGGATCACGTGAAAATTCGTGACGATGTCACCCTGCTGGTCCCAGACGAAACCGGAGCCCGTGCCTTCGGGTACCTCGCCGCCAAACAGCGTGGCGCCGCGGCCCTTGGTGGTGATGTACACCACCGATGGCGCGCAGGATTCGAAAATCGAGATCGTCGCCTTCTCGAAGTCCGCCAGTTCTCCACGCGGGGTAACCACGCGCGGCTCGTATTTCGGTGCAAACAGGCGACCGCCAAACTCGCGGTATGCCATCCACCCGAGCATCCCGAACAGCAGCAGCAGGATGAGGAGGCGACCGCCGTTCCCGGCAGGACGCGGCGGCGGCGGGGCTGGCGGATAAGGAGGACCGCCACGATTCCAGTCAGGTCCGCTGTCCATCTCTCGTTCTCCATATCCATGCACCGGCCGGATCCGACGAGCGATCGCTCACCGGACCTGGCCCGCGTAGGACGATAATGTGCGACGGAAATCACGCATCTTGATGTCGAATGTGCGTTCTACCGGTCCGATGTCGCAGATGCTGTCCTCCTGGCTCATCTGCACCTGGTCCACGTTGAACCGGTAGGGGACCAGCGCGGATGGCGCGATGGGCATCACGGTGACGGCCAGCAGCTTCGCGAGTGAAACCGGCACGGGCATCTTGAGCCGGGTGTGGCCCGTGAATGCCACCGCACACGCGTCGTACATCTCTTTCCAGGTGAGTCGCTCCGGCCCACCCACCTCGTAAACCTGTCCGATTGTCTCCGGCAGCCGGAGTGCACGCACAAAACACGTCCCGACGTCGAGAACACTCACCGGCTGAAGCTGCGCATCGCCACTTCCGAAGTAGGGCATCACCGGCTGCCGCAGGACGTTCGTGCTGAAGAACTTCATCATCTGGATGAACTCAGCGTCCGGTCCGTGAATGACGCTGGGTCGCAGGATGGTCCATGCGAGCGTGCCGGCCCGGACGATCTCCTCCGCCCTCCACTTGGTTTGATGATAGACGCTCACCGCGCCCGGGCGGCTCCCCAGGGCAGACATGTGGACGTACCGCCTGATCCCGACGGCCTCGCAGGCCTGAACGACCGCCCGCGTCGCGTCGACGTGCATCCTCTCAAATGTCTGGCCGCGGCTGGGGTGCTCCTCGATGATGCCGACGAGGTGAATCGCCGCAACACAGCTACGAGCTGCCTCCCGGAGGGACGCCGGGTCCAGCACATCGCCGCGGATGCATGTCGTGCGGCTGCGCTCGTCAGCATTCAGCAACCCGAGCATCTTCTCCTGGCTGCGAACCAGGCACACGGGCTCGTAGCCGCCCGAGAGTAATTCCCGAACAACGTATCGCCCGACGAAGCCGCTGCCACCTGTCACAAGGACTTTGCCCGATCCGACACGCGGCCCGTCGCGCGCGCCCGCATTCTCGAGGTGCTCGCTCATGAAGGTTCCATCCCGACGATCGTCTCAGAACCGCGCGAGGGCCACCGGAGAGGCGGCCGGGCGGTCGCCGTCCTGCCGGGTCGCCGTCTCCGCAGGCGATTCTGACTCCCCCTCGATGATATGCCGCGCGAGATGCGTCCGCACAAACGGCTCGCTGGTCGCGTCAGTGTGGGCGCCCGTCCATCCATATCGCTCATACCGGGCCGACCACGGGACGTTCTGAATCCTGCCGGCCGGGATCCCGGGCGGGTGAAGCCCGATCATGCCGGCGGCCTCCACGCCCATCTTTCCGTCGATCGTGCCGAGCGCCCGCACGGGACCGGCGAGGATCTGGTCCGACCGGGAGTGATAAACCCAGACCGTCCCCGAGATGTGCGACAAGGCGTCACGCATGTCGTAGTCGGACGAGAGGCTCGATCCGAGCAGCACAAGGTTGTGCACAGTGGCTGGCGGCTGGATGCTTTCGCACGCCCACACGGCGACCCCGGTCCCCGCGGACAGCGCGATGATGTTGACGGGGCAGCCAGGGTGCGACGCATGGTACGCGGTGATCTCCTGCCCCAGGAGCTTGCCTTTCAGACGGGCGACCGGACGGCCCACGGTCTGGTCCAGCGCTGGATTGAATGTCGGCGACCACCGGTAGTTGATGATGCTGCCCCGGTAACCCGCGCGCCGCAAGCCCTCATGGATTTCCAGCACGCCATAGCCCCAGTTGCCGGCGCCGTCGATGTAGTACGTGCGTCCGACGGAATCCGGGTCCTGCCGGGAGGAGCCAGGGCCGGCGCGCTGCACGGGGTTCGCGGAGGAGAGGGCACTGCCGCAACCCGCGACCGCACACAGGCCGAACATGGCGGCGACGCCAGCAAGCCCTGAATGCCGCACCATCATGCGTCCTCGAGACATGTGCGAGCCGGCGACCGGTTCGGTTGCCCGAGATCGAAACCGGTTCGCCGCGAATCGCGACAAGTCTAGGAGTTCAGCTCTTGTCGTCAAGGTGCCGTGGCGCTTTTGACCCCTTGCCGCACGGCTTCTAAGATCGCAGTTCAGGAGCGATGGCGTGCGGGTCAAGATCTGCGGAATCACGAATTCAGATGACGCGCGGGCCGCTGCGGATGCGGGAGCGGACGCCATCGGGCTCAACTTCGTCGGGGGGCCGCGGCGGATCGATGCGGGTGCCGCCGAGGCGATCCTCACGGTGATTCCGCCCTTTGTCACCCCCGTCGCGTTGGTGAAACTCGGGCCAGGTGGGACGTTTCAGGATGTCGAAGCGTTGCTGCACGAGTTCCATGTCTCGCACCTGCAGGTCTACGGGGACTGGGACCTGGGCACGCTCCGGCAGTTCGCCGCCCGTCGCCTGCTGATGATGCCGGTGCTCGCTGTGCAGAACGAGCAGTTTGCCGCCCGGTCCGAGCAGTGGGGCGGCGCCGCCGGCGCTCTGGCAGGAGTCGTCCTGGACACCTACGATCCGCAGCGCGCCGGCGGCACGGGAACGTCTTTCCGATGGGAGTGGATCCAGCGTTCTCGCGACGATAGGCGTTTGGACTCATGGCCGCCGATCATCCTGGCCGGCGGCTTGCGTCCGGAGAACGTCGCGGAGGCGATCCGGACGGCGGTGCCGTACGCAGTCGATGTTTCGTCCGGCGTCGAGCACGAAGGCCGGGCCGGCTGCAAGGATCCGCGCCGGATGCGGGCTTTTGTACGGGCAGCCCGTGCGGCGTTCGCCGAGACGGACTCTGCTTGAAGCAGCGCAACGAGGACCAGAGTTCGGGCGTCTGTCCGATGCAGCGGTTGCAGATGTGGAGGTTTCATGCGTTCATCTGTCCGGGTGGCGTTCGCCTCCTTCTGCGTGCTCGTCATCTCCAGTGGTTGTGCCCGGCGGTTCAAGCCCCCGCCGGTTCCGCCTCCCGCACCCCAGGCTCAGTCGCGACCTTCGGAGGAGGGGATCTCCCGTTATCTCCAGGCCGCGCGGCTCGGCCGATGGGTCTATCGGCGACAGGAGGTGAGTGACCACGGCCGATCACCGACACGTTATGGTCGGACCGTCACGCAATCTCGGCTCGCGGAAGGGCGTCTTGAGAACCGCCGGATCCTCCCGATCGAGGAGTACCTGCAGGACGAAAGTACCCCGCGCCCGGCCGACGCCCGCTCACCGGAGACACCGTTTCACGATGGCGTCGGGATATTCTTCGAACTCTCGAGACCGCTGGAGCCGATCCCTCAGGACCTGCGGCCGGGCGTTGCGACGATCGACACCGCCGAGCTCACGTACTTCAACAGAGCCGGCCACCGCGGCTCCGAGGGACGCCTGACACGCACCGTTGTGATTGAGGGCTACGAGGACATTGAGTGCCCGGCCGGACAGTTCCCTCAGTGCCTGCGAGTGCGGCTCGATCTCCAGGTGGAATTCCGCTGGGGGATCCGCATCAACCTGACGAGTTACATCTGGCTGTCGGAGCAGGCGGGGGAGGTGCGGCGTCTGCAGACGGTCAGCGGCTGGTTCTGGATTATCTGGTTCGAGAGCACGTTCGAGCATCTACTCACGTCGTACCAGGCGACGCCGGCGGCGGTTGCTCCGCCCGACGTTCCCACGTGGTCACGCGGGGCGATTCTGTTCCTTCGTGGCGTTCCCCGCCCGGACATCGGCGGAATGGTCATCGAGTTCGCCGAACCGGCCGGGCCGGAAACGCGGGCAGCCGAGGTGCGGGCCAGCGATGAACGGTAAAGGTGTGGCGCTCTTCGGCGGCAGCTTCAACCCCATTCATATGGGGCACCTGATCGCTGCCCGCGCGGTGGCAGAGCATCTCGACATTCCACGGGTGATTCTCATTCCCTCGGCGAATCCCCCGCACAAGCTGGGGAACACGGAACTCGCGGATGCGAGTGATCGCCTGGAGATGGCACGCCGTGCGGTGGCGGGCGACCCACTCTTCGAGGTGAGCGACGTCGAAGTGCGCCGACACGGGCCGAGCTACACGATCCTGACGGTCGAGCACTACCGAGAGGCGATGCCCGACGCCGGAATCCTGTACTGGATCATCGGCGGAGACAGCCTTCCGGATCTGGCCAGCTGGTATCGCATCGGGGAGCTTGCGGATCTCAGCCGGATTGTCACCGCCGTGCGCCCGGGATACGAATCACCCGACCTGGGCTCCCTCCGGGCAGTCCTCCGCGCGAACCAGATTGAGCAGCTCTGCGCCGATATTCTGCCCACGCCGCGGATCGACATCTCCGCCACGGAGATCCGCCGGCGCGTCCGTACGGGCAAGCCTGTCCGTTATCTCGTGCCCCAGAGCGTCGAAGAGTATATTAGAATGAACGCGGTCTATCCGGCCGAGTAGTCGAGCGCTTCCATCCGGGCGAGCGTCCGCAGGGCGTCCATTTCGGCTCGCTCGAACGTCGCCGGACGGGGATTCACCGCGGATGCCGCCGCGACCAGGACGGCCTGCCGCAAGGCAGCCGCCGAGTCACTCGGATCCGCCTGGAGACCGGCGATGAAGCCGGCGAGCAGGGCGTCTCCGCAGCCGACCGTGCTCTTAACGCGGTCCTGTTCGAGCGCAACGGACCCGTGCAGGACGCGGTCCGCGCCAAACAGGTACGCGCCACGTCCCCCGGCACTCACGAGGACCCACGACACCGACTCCGCCAGCCGACGTCCGTGTGCAGACAGTTCGGCGTCTCCACTGACGGGTTCACCGGCAAGATCCTCGAGTTCCACGAGATTCGGTTTAACGAGCCAGAGAGGCCGGCGTGCAGCCTCAACGAGCGCCGCCCCCGACGTGTCCACCGCGACGGCCGCTCCCCGGGCGATGCAGGCGTCCAGCATCTCGCCGAAACGATCCGTCGACAATCCCGGAGCCAGCGACCCGGTGAAGACGAGCAGCGATCCTTCCGACGAGAGAGCGACCAGCTCCGTCAGCAGTCGCGTGATGTCGGGCTCACTGACCGTCGGCCCCGCATCGCGGATATGCGTCTCCGTGCCTCCGAGCGGATCGAGGATCGTCACGTTCTCGCGCGTGGCGCCGGCGATCGAGGTAAACCGTGGTGTGACGCCGGCCGCATGGGCTGCCCGTTCGAAGGCCTCGAGCGTCTCCTGTCCGACCCAGCCCACGGCCGTGTTCTCGACGCACAGGGCAGCCAGCGCGCGGGAGACGTTGATCGCCTTACCCGCGGGGTCGCGCGAGATCACGCGCCCGCGCAGATGCTCACCCACGCGGAATCCCGGCACCTCGATGACGCGGTCGCACGTCGGGTTGAGTGTGACTGTCAGGATTCTGCGAAAGGGCGGTCCACTCATGATCGAACGCCGAGAAGAATCTCCTGCGCGAGCTGGTCGAGACGCTCGTGGTGGAGCTTGCGCCTGGCCAGCGCGTCCGGATCAATTGTCATTTTGGCCAGTTGGGCGCCGGAAGGCAGCGGCTCCGAGGCGCCCTGCCGGTACTCCTTGAGAATCGCCTGGATGTCCGCATCCGCGTTGAACTGCGCAACCTTCTCCTTGAGGATGAGATAAGTCCGCATGCAGCCGTCGACAAACTCCCAGACCTCCTCGCGGTCGGCACTGCGATAAGCGTGGGCATCGAACGAACGGGGGCCGTCCCACTTCGCCTCTTCGACCAGCTTAACGACGAAGAACGACTCCTTGAGATCCTCCGCACCGAACCGCAGATCCTGGTCGAATCGCAGGGTCTTCTGACCGTTCAGATGCAGTCCGAACAGCTTCCCGCACTCGAGCGCGAGCGCCACCTCGTGGTACGCGTTCAGCCCCGCCATGCGCGCGTGCGCCAGTTCGGGGACGAGTCCGCAGTTGCCGGGCTTCTTCAACGTCGCGATCAGGGCCAGCGCGTGCCCAACGGTCGGCAGGTAGGTGTCGCCTCGCGGCTCGTTCGGCTTGGGCTCGATCGCCAGGCGGAACCCGTTATAGCCCCGCTCATCGATGTGAGCCTGCAGGTAGTCCATCGCCTCGCGCAGGCGCTTGAAGACATCCATCGGATTCTTGGCGGCATCCACCTCGACGCCGTCCCGTCCCCACCAGACATCGCACAGCCGCGCGCCCACCTCCCACCCGACATCGATGGCGTTCATGTAGCGTTGCAGGGCGTACTGCCGCACCTTCGGGTCGACACTCGTCAGGGCCCCGTCCTTGAAGACCGGGTGCGAATGGCAGTTCGCGCCGCAGTTCACGCAGACAATGGCCTCATCCTTCATGATCTTCAGGGCTTCGCGGATCAGGCGATCCCGTTCCGACGCAGTGACGCCGGCCGGGACTAAGTCCTCGGCGTGCATCTCGAACGCGTAGACGTTGCGGCGTCCGAGTTCCCGGATCACCTCAAGTCCGCCCATCGGCTCGCGGGTGGCCTCCCCGAACGGATCCCGGCCGGTGTTCTGGATGGTCCAGAGCCCGAACGCGAACTTGTCACTCTTCTGCGGCTGGTACATGGCCATGGGTTCTCTCCTTCACAGCTTTTTTTTGACGTGCGAGCCGCTATTGTACGGGCGAACGGTCGCGAGACCACAGCTGTGGACATGCTCCGGCAGACCGCGCGGGGTCATCGTCTCTCGACCCTCCACGGGACGCAATACCGGCGCGGATCGGCACCTGCGACGGGGCAATCCGATCAAGCGCGAGATTACGCCTCCTGGGCGTTCATCCTGGCGAGGCGCTCGCCGATGAGTCGCCCGCTGGTGATCGCCCACGCGATATGGAGACCGTGGCCCCACAGGACCTGCCCGCCGAGTCCGTTCTGACCGACGGCGTAGAGGCCGGGAATCGGTCGACCGGCGGCGTCGAGCACCTCCTGCCGCTCGCTGACCGGGGGGCTCCCTTCGGTCGTCGTAAAGTACGCTTTCGCCGGACCCAGGAGAATCCACTGCCCCCCGTTGAGGGGGTGTCGGTCGCCGGTCCGGCCGAAGGCATCGGTCGCCTCGCCGCGGGTATAGCAGTTGTAAGCACTCACAGATGCCTCGAGCGCAGCGACGGGCAGGTTCCTCAGAGTTCCCGCCCCGGCAAGCGAAGTCGCCCGCACGGCCACATCAGGACGCAGCTTCAGGTAGTCGGCAACGTAGGCATAGGCGATTTCCGGAGCGGTCGAGATGAAGTGTGGCCACTGGCTGTAGCGGGCAATCAATCGATCGTCCAGCAGGATGTAACAGATCTTGTCGGGCTGACGGGCGATCGCAATTTCCCGGTCGGGCCAGACGGTCTCGTTACAGAACCGCTTGCCGCGGCTGTTGACGAGAATCGCACCGTCGGTGAACAGGGCATTTTCGGGGTGTTGCCAAGTCACGAGCAGACGCTTGACCATGCGGCTGATGAGCGGCTTGGGTACGAGGGGCAACGCGTATCCCATCATACGAGCCAGGGGACCGCTGGCGGGCAGGAGCTGCATAAAACCGTCGCGCGGCGGGGGGATGAAGCGCAATTCGGGACCATACACAACATCCATGTTGATGAGCGGGGCACCCGCGGACTCGGCGAGCCGGTGCCCATCACCATGGCAATAGGGGTTGATCCCCTCGATGCTGGTGAACTGCCCACCGAGGAACCGACCGATCAGGTCAGGCGCGGACGCATAATCCCCCGCAGCCAAAATGACTCCACGTGACGCTCGGTACTCCCGCCGCTGGCCGCCAACGTCGGCTGCAACGCCGACAACCCGGCCCTCGCGCAACACCAGTTCGGTAACCGGGGCGCTGCAGACAATCGTCCCCGCCCGGCGCAGGAACTGACTCTGCAGGGCTGCGATGTAGGCTTTTGCGTTCGGTACGACGTTGTGCATCCGTGGCACGCGGTTGGGGGGCTCGGGGCTCGGCCCATGGAACGACAGGCCCATGTTCATCAGCCACCGCAGTGTGTCGTTTGAATGTGCAAGGTGGAAACGGCGCAAATCGCTGTTATTGCGGGTCTCCGTTGCGGGGGGTGCGAACTTGCCCGCGTCCTCGGCATGATCGTCGAGCCGGTCGGCAATGCCGGCCTTCTGCTGAAGCAGGCTCTCGTTGGTGGTGAATGAGCCGACCGCGATTCCCGTGGAGCCGCCCAGTTGCGCCTGCTTTTCCAGCACAAGAGTGTGCAATCCGTGCTCGGCCGCACTGACCGCCGCAGCCAGACCGCTGCCTCCTCCACCTACGACGATGACCTCGTATCGGTCCTGCATCTCGTGCTCCCAACTGCGCGGAGGCTGTGAACCTTGTATCGCAGAACCCCTGTTCTGCCGGCAGAGCTGTGGTGGCGATGTGGGCCTCCGGGCCGAACCGGGTGCCGCGTTCGCGCATTGTACTCGGTGAGGTCGGTGGCTGGCATGCCGGAAGGGTCGCCGCATCGCGACCGATCGGGCCCTTGTGGACGATCCGAGAAGTCGTGATCGCTCGCGCGCACGGTAAGATGACACCGGCAGCTCACGAGCGCGGGGCGAGCTACCATTATGGGAAGAGAGGAGGGTCACCTCATGGCACGATTGAGCGAAACGGATATCCGGACGCAACTCGAGGGCCTGCCCGGCTGGGAGCGGGTGAGTGCGAACGGAACGCCGGCCATCCGAAGAGTCGTCAAGACCGGGAGTTTTCTGAACGGCCTGGCAGTCGTGACGCGTGTTGCGGTGCTGGCCGAAATGGTCAACCATCATCCCGACGTGACACTGACCTACCCGCGTGTCATCCTCGAACTGACGACGCACGACGCGGGAGGGCTCACGGAGAAAGATTTCGAGTTGGCGCGACGGATCGACAGCCTCGGCGTGCGATAGCCGCTTCAGCGGGGGTCGGCACGCGTGCCGCGCTGCGACTGTTCGTTCTGCTCGATCATCGATTCGGCCGCGCGGATGGCCTCCTCGCGGCTGTCGAACGCATCTGCGAGCGGCTTACCTTCGGGACCCTGGCCGTCGACGACGCGCCATTGCTCGCGGCCGCCTTCTTCGTTACCCCACACGGCGTACCGGCCTGCGCGATGGTTCAGCTTCTTCACCGCGCCTGTGCTGTTCGGGGGTTCATGCCACATCTCGTCCGGTCGACCCACGAAACACCATCCTTTCCGCACAACGTGATCGTGACGCCGATTCTATGCCCGGGGCACGGGGCTTGATCCACCCGGCACTGCGGTGTGCGGTCGGTTCGGTGCGCTCTGCCGAGGTGCGGAGCAGAGGAGCTGAGCCATGCACCGCGCGAGACGCGGTGTGCGTCCAGCCAGGCTGCCGGCAGCGCGCAGACTTCCCTGGCATGTCGCAAGGACGCGGCCGTCCCGACCAGGCGCGCTTACGACGAATACTGGATCCCCGCGTGGTATTCCTGGATGGATTTGACCTCGCCGCGTCCCTGCCGGTAAGCGGCAATCCCGTCCGCCGCCGCCAATGCTGCATTCAGCGTGGTGATGTACGGCACGCGGTACTTGATGGCCGATTTTCGGATGTACGAGTCGTCCGTCTGGCTGAGCTTACCTGCCGGCGTGTTGATCACAAGCTGGATTTCGCCGCTCATGATGGCGTCCACGATGTTCGGGCGCCCCTCGCGAAGCTTAAGAATCACTTCGGCGGAGATCCCGTTCTGGGCGAGGAACGCCTGGGTTCCTTCCGTGGCCCGGATTCGGAAACCCAGGTCGTTGAATCGTCTCGCGACATCGAGCACCGCCGGACGCTCGCGGGAGGAGACGGAGATCAGCACGGTGCCTTCCACCGGCAGCCGCGACTTGGCCGCCTCCTCGGCCTTGAAGAACGCCAGTCCAAAACTGTTGGCGAGCCCGAGCACTTCGCCGGTGGATCGCATTTCCGGGCCGAGAAGCGGGTCCGCCTCGGGGAACATGTTGAATGGGAAGACTGCTTCCTTGACGCCGCAGTGCGGAATGGCGCCGGTCTTGAGCTTCAAATCCGGGAGCCGCCCTCCGAGCATGAGCTGCGTCGCGATCCGCGCCATCGGGATGGCGCACACTTTTGAGACGAGCGGCACCGTTCGTGAAGCCCGGGGGTTCGCCTCGAGAACGTACACCGTGCCGCCCGCGATCGCGTACTGCATGTTCATCAGCCCGACGACGTTGAGTTCACGGGCGATCCGGCTCGTGTAGTCACGGATGATCCGGCTGTAGCGCGGGTCCATGATCGGCGGGATGACGCATGCCGAATCCCCGGAATGGATGCCCGCCTGCTCGATGTGCTCCATCACGGCCGGCACGAACGCCTCGCTCCCGTCGGCGATCGCGTCGGCCTCGGCCTCGATCGCGTTCACCAGGAACTTGTCGATGAGGATGGGTCGCTCAGGCGTGACATCCACCGCCGCCGCGACATATCGGCGCAGCATCTCCTCGTCCTGGACGACCTCCATGCCGCGCCCGCCGAGCACGTACGACGGCCGGACCATCAGCGGATACCCAATACGTCCCGCGATGACCAGCGCCTCCTCCAGCGTGCTGGCCATCCCGGACTCTGGCATCGGGATATCCAGCCGCTCCATCATCTGGCGGAATCGGTCGCGGTCTTCTGCCAGGTCGATCGTGTCGGGCGAAGTGCCCAGAATGTTCACGCCGGCGGAGGCAAGCTCCTGCGCGATATTCAGGGGCGTCTGCCCGCCGAACTGCACGATCACGCCGACGGGCTTCTCTTTCTCGTAGATGCTGAGGACGTCTTCGACGGTGAGCGGCTCGAAGTAGAGCTTGTCAGAAGTGTCGTAATCGGTCGAGACCGTTTCCGGGTTGCAGTTGACCATGATGGTCTCGTAGCCCTGGTCCCGCAGCGCGAACGCAGCATGCACGCAGCAGTAGTCGAACTCGATGCCCTGGCCGATGCGGTTCGGGCCGC
>CAZJTF010000108.1:0-19132 GCA_964548565.1 uncultured Planctomycetales bacterium
GTCCAGTGGTACAAGGAGCACGGCTACCACTTCCTCGTGCTCAGTGACCACAACGTCATGGCCGAGGGCGAAAAGTGGGTTACCGTCGAGAAAAGCAAGCGTGAGGGTGCGGCCCGCCAATATGAGCAGCAGTTCGGCGCCGACTGGATCGAGAAGCGCGAGCACGAGGGCAAAACCGAGTACCGGTTGAAGACGCTGCCGGAGTTCCGCTGCCTCTTCGAGGAGGCCGGCCGTTTTCTGCTCATCCCGGGCGAGGAGATCAGCGACGACTTCGAGAAGAAGCCGATCCACGTGAACGGAATCAACCTGCGCGAGACCGTCCCGCCGCAAAAGGGGGCGACATTCTTCGAAACGGTGCAGAACAACATCAACGCCGTGCTCGAGCAGCAGGAAAAGACGAAGCAGCCGATGTTTCCGCACGTGAATCACCCCAATTTCGGGTGGGCGTTCACCGCGGAGGACATGATTCCGCTCAAGGGCGAGCAGTTCTTCGAGGTCTACAACGGTCATCCCGGCGTGAACAATGCCGGAAACCAACGTTCTCCCTCTACCGAGCAACTCTGGGACATCATCCTCACGAAACGACTGGCTGAGATGGGCTTGCCGGTCATGTACGGGCTCGCCACTGACGACGCGCACTCGTTCGCCGGGAAAGGCTCCAACCCCGGGCGCGGGTGGGTCATGGTACAGGCGCGCCGGCTGACGCCGTCCACCATCGTGCGGGCGATGCAGGCCGGGCATTTCTACCCGAGCACCGGCGTCACATTGAAGGAAATCCGGCCCGACGCGGGCGCGCTCGAGGTGCAGGTCCAGGCGGAGCCCGGTGTGACGTATCGCACGCAGTTCATCGGCACGCTGAAGAACTATGACCCGAAAGCGAGCAGCCAGCCTGCCAAACCCGGCGAACGGCTCTCGATGAAGTACAGCGACACGATCGGCCGGGTGCTCTCGGAGGTCGAGGGCACGCGGGCACGGTACAAGCTCACGGGTGATGAAATCTACGTCCGGGCGAAGGTCATCTCGAGTCGACGACATCCCAATCCGGGCGTTGAGGGTGAGTTCGAGGTGGCCTGGACCCAGCCGCTGGTGCCGGGCGACGCAAAATGAACCGCTGCCGCTCCGCGAAGCCGTCGGGGCGAGCACGATGCCGATTCAGGATGATGCCGGCGTTCAATCGCGCGGCCGCGTCGCTGTCTTCTCCCCTCGTGGCACGACAAACATCCAGTTGTGCGTTGCCGGGCTTGACTCGAACACCAGCGTTCTGTCTTCGATCTTGCTCGGGACGACCCGGCCGCGGCTGCCCAGTTGGCGTCCCTGCAGGACAAGTTCCACGGGCCCTGTGACGCCCCGCAGCGGGATTCGGACTGTCCCCGAGCCGTACACCAGCATCTGCATGACAGCACCACCGGGGACGCGTCGGGTCGCCTCCACCGGGGCGAACGAAACAAGCCCCATCGGCGCGTCAGCAAAAACAGTCGTCCGCCCGTCAACGGTGATCTGTTTGCAGTTTGAACCGGCGAACGCAACCAGGATGCCGTCCGTGTCGGCACGAAAGCTCACAGTCCCTGTCCCGTCGTACGACACGACACGCCCGTTTACTCGAAAATCGTTCAGACGGACCTGCTCCGATGGAAGTGCCAGGTTCTTGACGATGGCGGCGTCCTGCTCGGCGTTACGGCTGAAGCCGCCGGGCCAGGACTCCTCCAGGTCGCGCAGATGCGGTGCGATCGAGATCGTGTCGTTGGGGAACCGGCAGCAGAGCAGCCCCGTTGTCCGCGAGAGGTACTCAGTGTTGTCGTTGCCTGCTTCGCTCTTCCTCGTCGGCGGGTATGCGCCGAGCGCATGCAGAATCTCGAACCACCAGCGGGCCTCCTGCCCGAGGCTGGCCGCCTGGTCGTCACGCGGACGGAAGCCCAGGAATGTCACGTTGCCTCCTGCCGGAGTCCGCCGGACGGTGCCCAGGATGTGCCGACCGGTGCGGCCGACGATCTGGGCACCCTCGCGCGGACTGACCGGATATACATGATCGACGAACAGGTCCGTAAGAATCGGCATCGCGGGGAGCTTGCCCAGGGTGCTTTCAAACGTGACTTGCCGCCCACCCGCTGTGTAGCCGTCATTGCGGGCCGGCGGGAACTCGACGCCGACGAGGTCCTGCCACGACGCCAGCGCGGCGCCGCCGTCCCACGAGAGCACGGGCGGCGGTCCCGACCAGATGACGCACCCGCCGCCATCCGTGAGTGCACGCATCATCTGCAGCAGTTCCTTCGGCGGGTAGGGCTCGAACAGCGTAACCAGCGTGGTGAACCGGCGACCGGCCATCTCGATGGCTCCGCCCACCACGCGCCCACGCTCGAGCAGTTTGGCCGGCGTGAGGTAATTCGCGTAGCCGTACTGCGTCATCCAGCTCCCGAAACGCTCGTTGGCGGCGACCAGGTTGATGGGGTAGAGCATCAGCACCGACACGTCGCGGTGCTGCGTCTCCTGGACCATGCTGTGCGGCGGCCAGCCGGAGTCGCCGTACGCGTTCACGAGGTACTGGCGTCGCTGGCTCACCTCCGCCGGCATTCCCCAGTGGGCCGCGTACGAGTTCGGGACCTCGTTCAGGATGCCCGTCGAGCATGCGAGCGCGAGGCCATAGTAGTTGCGGTCCAGGTAACCGCCCTCCGTGTGATCGTTGCCGCCGCCGGTCAAAAAGTCGCCCCAGCGGAAGTAATCGGCGCAGGCTGCCGCCGCCTGGTGCACGGTGTTCGACCAGAGAAAGCTGGGCGTGTACTCGTATCCCTGCGGACCGAGGGGCGTCCGCCCGGGGTCCCAGCCGTCGCAGGTGGGGCTCTGCGCCCACGTGGCGTGCGCTCGTGCCTCCAGACGCTTGCCGAGCCTGGATTCGAGGTGCCGTTTCGCCTGGACGAACAGCCCGGTCACGCCGTCCTGCAGCAGCTCGTAGTATCGCGCTCGCAGCAGCCCGGTGGCCGCGATCGCCTCAGGCGAGTCGCCGAGAACGTGCTGGAAGTCGCCGCGCGCGGTCAGATCGGTCGCGGTGTCCTCCTGGCCGTGCGTGAAGTAGACCAGGTACTTCGCGAAGTCCGCGTACTCGGCGCCGTACGTGTCGGCGAAACGCTTCGCGAACCCGGGGCTCACGAAGCGGACGGCAAACGCGCCGTGGTCGTGGTGATCGTGGTAGGCCCAGTCCTGCTGGATGTGGATTTCGTCCGAATAGAGGGCATTGAGCTGCACGCCCGCATCGACGTAGCGGTCGAGCAGCCCGGTAAGATAGGGGAGGGCGCGGTCGCTGAAGTAATCCATCTCCGGCGTGCGGTACATCTGGACCACGAGCACGCGATCGTAACCCTCCGGCCCACCATCGCCGTGGATCCGCACGCGGACGCAACCCTGCCGACCACGGGCGTCGTCCCACACCTCAACCCGCGCGGTATCGCTGATCTCGACGACGTTCCTGGGGTCCACGACGATGTACGGCGAACCATGCAGTCGCCGCTCTCTGAAGGCGAAGACGCGGACGCCGCTATCGATGAGATCAATCGGCCCCTTGTTGTTTGCCCACTTCCGCTGACGCCACAGCTGGACGCTGTACCGCCCGCTCTTCGGGTCACGGACGCCCTTGCGGTAATGCATCCAGACGCCCGACTCGCCGGTCTGCCGCGCGTAGGCGGGCCCGATCTCGAGCGGGCTCAGCAGACTGAGCTCGAGCCCCAGCCCGTAGTCGTTCGCAAACCGGCTGATCGCGGCGATCCGGCGGATGTACTCGTCCGAGTCTGGCATCAGTTCGCGGGGTTTGTCGCCCTGCCCTGGCCGATATTGGGCGAAAAAGTGGTCGAATGCGAGAACCAGTGTGCGGTGGCCGGCTGCCTTCGCCTGCTCACAGACCTGGCAGAGACTCTGCTCATGCGGCGTCGCTCCGAGGCTCAGGTTGACCTTGCGATCAGGATCCTCGAGCGCCCGGAATTGCTCATCGCTGACCAGGATGATGGCGGATTTGCCGAGCTGAAAGCCCCAGGCGCCAGGGAACGACACAAGCTCGCCCGCAAAAACGTCGGCGGGGGCCGAGGCGGGAGGCGACCCGCCGTCCGCGCCCAGGCAGCAGGCCGTCGCGAGCAGCATTAGGACCACAATTCGGCAGCAGCTTCTCATGGGGTCGTGTCCTCCGGGAGATTGGGCGTCCGGCATCCGCAGCGCCGGAGTTGCCAAGGGGGGGATCATATCTCACAATGCACGGTCCCGACAGAGCTTGCGAGGAGACGCCCCGCGTGGACGAACGCCTGATCAGCATCGTGGTGCCGGTGTGCAACGAGGAGGAGTCAATCCAGACGCTCATCGGCGAAATCCGCGATGTGGCCGACGCATCCCGTCTGCGTGTCCAGGTGGTTTTTGTCGACGACGGCAGCACGGATGCAAGCTGGACGCGCATTGCCGAGCTTGCTGCCGGCGATCCCCGCGTCGGAGGTCTTCGGTTTCGCCGCAATGCCGGCAAGGCCGCGGCCCTCTCGGCGGGCTTCCACGCCGCGCGGGGCGAGATCGTCCTGATGATGGATGCCGACCTGCAGGATCCGCCCGAGGAAATCCCGCAGTTGGTTGCGAAGCTGGACGAAGGCTACGACGTCGTGAGCGGGTGGAAACGCCGGCGTCACGACCCCTGGCACAAGGTCTACCCGTCGCGCGTCTTCAACAAGCTGATCGGTGTCTTCACCGGGCTGCACCTGCACGATCACGTGTGCGGACTGAAGTGTTTTCGTGCGGCGGTGGTCCAAGAAGTCTGCGTCTATGGCGAACTCCACCGGTTCCTGGGCGTGCTGGCCGCAGCGCGCGGTTTCCGCGTCACGGAGATCCCCACGCTGCACCGGCCGCGAATGCACGGGCGGAGCAAGTACGGTTTTGCCCGGTTCGCCAAGGGTTTTCTCGACCTGATCACGATCGTGTTCCTGACGCGTTACCGCTGGCGCCCGCAGCACCTGATCGGAGTGGTAGGGCTGCTGACGATTCTGCTCACCCTGCTGGTCTGGTTGGCGGGCCTGATCGCGCCAATCCTGGTCCTCGTGCTCACACCGCTGCTGATCGTCTGGTCGGGCCTGACCCTGATGGCCGTCGGACTGGTGGCGGAGATGGTGGTCGCGCGGACGCCAGCCGAGGAACAATACATCATTACGGAACGGGCCGGCTGGTGCGCCCAGTGACCACCGGACTGCGCGAGGCACTGCAAGATGGGTGAAGCGGAGCTTCTGGACCTGGAGGTTGCACGTGCCTCCGGCAAGACGACGCCGGACGCGCTCCCGTTCGTCCTGATTGCCGCGGCCGCGGTGACCATCGGCTCGATTCTCTCCTTCCAGGGCCTCGACTACTGCCCGAACGACGCTTCCCGATGGAGCACGATCTACTACCTGGTCGAGCATGGGACGTACGCATTTCTGCCCGAACACGGTGCGCAGTTCCGGAACGTTCGCACCATTGACCCGGCGAAACTCACACCTGCTCAACGCCAAAAGCTGGTCACGGTGGACGGCCGCTACTACGAATCGTCGATGTTCGTCCCCGTGTTTGCCACGATCGACATGGTGCTCCGGCGGGGCGACGGTTACGAAATCCGCGATGCCACGGGCCAGACTGCGAGAGGCCGGCTGATTTCGAGCAAGCCGCCCCTGCTGCCGACCTGCCTCGCGGGGGTTGTCTGGTTTCTCGAAAAGGCCACGGGGGCCGACTTTCGCGAAGATCCGTGGTTCATCATGCGCACCACCCTCGTGCTCGCGCAGGGGATCCCGTTCCTGCTCTTCGTGTACGTGATGTCCCTGCAGGTGCGCCGGCTGACCAACTCAGCGTTCGTGCGGAACTTCTGCATCGTGGCGGCGGGCCTGGCCACGTATCTCACGCCCTGGACGGCGACGCTGAACAATCACGTGTTTGCGGCGTTCTTCGGGGCGTTCGCGCTGCACGCGACGATCGAGATCTGGTACGGCGGGCGTCGCGCGTGGTACTGGTTCGGGATCGCGGGCTTCTGCAGTGCATTCGCGGCGACAAACGAATTGCCGGCGGCGCTGCTCACGGCCGCCGTGCTGGCGGCCCTCATTTACATCGCTCCCACGCAGGCCCTGCTGTACGGCGTGCCGACGGCGGCGGTGCCGATCATCGCCTTTTTCGTCACCAACTACATCGCCACCGGTTCGCTGAGCCCTTCGTATGCCGGTTTCGGCGTAAAAGGCGGCCCGTATGACTACCCTGGCAGCTACTGGCAGAATCCCCAGGGCATCGACGCGCTCAACGAGTCGTGGTGGTTCTACGAGGCGAACATCCTCGTCGGACACCATGGTTTCTTCCTGCTGACGCCGCTGTTTGTCGTCGGGATGGTCGGCCTCGTCCGCCATCTTCAGCCACGCCCGGACACGCGGGCGCTGCTCGCGGGGTTCGTGATCATGGCGACGGCCGTGATCGCGTGTTTCTACACCTTCTTCACGTCTGAGTCGAAGAACTACGGCGGCACGACCCAGGGCGCGCGGTGGATGTTCTGGCTGATCCCGCTCTGGCTGCTGTTCCTGCCGACAGGCGTCGAACGGCTCGCGCGGTCACGGGCAGGGCGCCTCGCATGCTACGCCGTGCTCGGCGTTTCGATGTTCAGTGCGTTCTACGCCCTCCGTCAGCCATGGTCGGCGCCCTGGGCGCAGGTCATCTTCCGCCAGTTGAACTGGATTGACTATTGAGGTGCAGGTTGGATTCGGGGGCTGACAGCCACACGTACGAGCAGATTCGCCAGGATGTGATCCAGTGGGTCCGCGAGGGAGGGGAGATCGCCCTGCAGCGATTCGGGCGGGCGGTCACGTCGCTCAAGGCGGATCGCTCGTTCGTCACCGACGCGGATCACGAGGTGCAGGCGGCTCTGCTCCGGCAGATCGCGCAGCGGCATCCGTCCGACGCGGTGATCAGCGAGGAAACGCAGCGCGATCCGGGCAGCCATCCGCCGCCGGGCACGTCGGCACGGTGCTGGGTCGTGGACCCCATCGACGGGACGCGGAGCTACGCCCGATCCTTCCCCGGATTCTGCATCGCGATCGGCTTGCTCGAGTCCGGGCGTCCGGTGGTCGGCGTGATCTACAACCCGCTGACGCGTCAGACGTACTCCGCGGCCGCGGGGAGCGGTGCGTGGTCTGGCACGCAACGGATGTCCGTGCGGAATGACGCGTTGGGCTCCGAGACGCTGCTGGCAATTCCGTCGCGAACAAAACGCTCACTCCCGGCCGTCGTGCACCGGTGGATCGACACCGCGGTCGTGCGGAACCTCGGATCGACGGCGCTGCACCTGGCGCTCACGGCCGCGGGCGCGCTCGACGCCGCGTTTGCCGACGAATGCCGGCTGTGGGACATCGCCGCGGGCGAGATCATCCTCCGCGAAGCGGGCGGCCGCCTGGTCTCCCTCGACGGACGCGACTACTTCCCTGTGGATACGGCCACCTACCGCGACGAGGTCATGCCGTTCGTGGCCGGCGGTCCCCGCATCGTCGAGGACATGCTGCGCGAATATCGCGAAGGCACCGCCGGCGCCTGAGAGCGCTCACCGGCACTCCGTCATTTCCGCCGCCGCGCCGCCAGAAAAGCGATGCAGCACAGCAGCATCGCCGGCGCAGCGCCTGCCCCGCATGCGGGCACCGCCAGGGGCACTGCCGTCTCGGCATCCGCATTGGGGTCGGGCGATTCCTGTGCGCTGACCTCGTTCTTCGGGGAATCTCCTCCTTCCTTTGCAGGCGTCGCGGGGGGATTCGCAGACTTCTCCGCGGAGCCGGTCGGACTGGAATCGCAGGCGTCGCCGATTCGGTCCGCGTCGGCGTCCGCCTGGGTTGGGTTGGCGATCGTCGGGCAGTTGTCGCACAGGTCGCCGACACCGTCTCCGTCGCCGTCCGTCTGGTTCGGATTGACCGTCCGGGCGCAGTTGTCGCACGCATTGCCGACGCCGTCGCGATCGGTGTCGGCCTGGCTTGGGTCGGACACCGCCGGGCACGTATCGCACGCGTCGCCGAAGCCATCCCCATCCAGGTCCGCCTGGTCGCGGTTGGCGACCGTGGGGCAGTTGTCGCATGCGTTGCCGCTGCCGTCGAAGTCGTCGTCGTCCTGCTGCGGGTTGTAGACCAGCAGGCAGTTGTCGTCGCAGTTGTAACGGTCGCCGGCCGTGCATGGATGCTGGCCCCACTGCTCCGACGTCGGCGAGATGTCGAGGATTCCGTCATTGTCGTTGTCGTCATCGCAGAGGTCGCCGGCCATGTCGTTGTCGAAGTCTGCCTGGCCCGGGTTTGAAACCGTCGGGCAGTTGTCGACCCGGTCCTGGATACCGTCGCCGTCCGTGTCGATGGTGACGGGTGTCGGATCCGGCGGTGGAACGAGCGCGTAGTGCAGTGCGAGATACACCGGCACCGACACGCTGAGCGATTCGATGTCGGCAGCCGGGTCACTCGCGATGATTTGACCAAGATAACTGCCATTCGGGAACGTGGTTGCGTCCACGACCGCCGTACACGCCACCGGCTCTCCGGCCGACGTCACCGCGGCCGGGCTGAAGGAGCCGATCCACACGCCGCTGCCCGACAGGGTGCAGTTCAGGGTCCCCGGTCCTGCGTTGCGAATGGTGAAGCTCACGGTGGTCAGGCGGTCGGTGGTCGAGAGAATCGTGGCCTCCAATCGCGGCGCACCGAATTCGATCATGGGCCCGCGGACACGCACCTTGAACGCCACCGAGAACGGGCTGTTATCCGCCGCGGGATCCTCGATCAGCAGGGTGGCCGTGTGCCAGCCCGATCCAAACGACGCTGTGTCGGCGGTAAGCGTAACCTCTTCCGACTCCTCGATCCCGAGATTGCCCGACGTCTTCGAGAGCGTTACCCACTCAGCGTCGCTCGACAGCGTGTAGTGCAGCGTGCCGCCCGCCGTGTTGCTGATCCGGAGCACCTGCGGGGCCGGGCTCGTGCCGATCGGCGTTTCCACGGAGATCGTTTCCTGATCGACGCCGATGTGCGGTCCGATCACCTGCAAGCGCACCGGGAACTGGTAAGGCGCGTTGGTCGCGAGCGGCCCGTCAACGGTAATGTGCGACACGTACTCACCGGCTGCCATGCCGGCCGTGGTGACGCTGATCGAGCCCGCGACGTGGTCGCCGTTCGACGTGAGGGATCCCGGTTGCACTACGGTGATCCATGGGGTGTCTTCACTGAGCGTGACCTCGAGCGGAATTGCGGTGACGCCGCCGTTCCAGATCTCGAACGTGGCATCATCAGGGTCGGGCCCCGCCTCGAGCCCGGTGATCACGACCTCGGCGGGGTCCGTGGAGATGACCGGCCCCTGGACGTCCACGGTTACCGTGGCGTCGTTGGATTCACCTCCTTGCGGAGGTGTCCCGCCGTCGGTGGCGCGGTAGAGGAACGTCGTCACGTACCCGCGCCCGGCGGCCGGCGTGTACCGGACGATCTTGCCTCCGCCGGCGAGGATGTAGGGTACGGATGAGATCGCACCGGCGTTCGGATCCGAGAGGGAGCCGCGGTCGGGCAGAGAAGCGATGATGTACGTGAGCGTCGGGGGCTCAGGTAGATTGTCATCGATCGCATTCAGCGTGACGTTCACCGGAGTTCCGAGCGGCGTTTCCGCGGAAACGTCCTCCGCGAGTGGCGGCAGCGGCTCGATGTTGGGGTTATTGAAACGGAACTGCACCGCGTTCGAGGCGATGCCGAGAACCTCGATGGAATTCTCCGTCTGCTGAATATCGCCATTCTGATACGTATCGCTGTTCGGATGCCCTCCGGGTCCCGGCAGGAGCTTATCGCCCGTCACGTAGACGTCCCAGCCGTCGCCGCGGTTGCGTCCGTGCTCCAGATCGTAATCACCGTCCGCCTGGAGCAGGGCGACGCGGTAGTGGCGGTTGTTCTGCGGCCAGCCGCTCTGTCCCGGGTATCCCTCGTCGTCGTTCACATCGTTGTAGAAAAAGGACCCCTTCGCCTCGTCGATATGCCAGATCGCCAGGCCGCCCCGAGGCATGGTGGATTCATGGCCGAGCGGCTGTCGGCTCTCGACCAGCAGATACTCGCCGTCCGGGTAACCTTCGTCGATGCGGTAGACCTGCGGAATGGTCTCCACTGCCTGGGCGGTGTAGACCCCGTTTCGTGTCACGAGTGTGGGCGTGACCCAGCCGAGGAAGATCTTGCTCCAGGCGCAGAAATGCGGCGGGTTGTACTGCTCGCCGTCGAAGCCCCAGGAGTTCGCCATCATGCACCAGCTGCCGGCGCCCTCCCCCGGGTAGGACGTGTCGTAGAGGTCGGGCAATCCGAAAAAGTGACCGGTCTCGTGGGCGATGACACCGACCCGCGAAATGGCCGTGCCGCTCGTGCCCCACAGAGCTGGCTCTGTATGGTAGTCGCTCACCTTGACGCCCTCCTGGCTGGTCCAGGGCGTGATCGACCAGCGGTGCGACCAGATGTGGTCGGGATCCCCGTCGAATTCGGCGCCGTATCCCGAGTGGATGATGTCGATCGCGTCCACCCAGCCATCGCTGTCCTGGTCGAACTGGCTGAAATCGACGAGCGGATCGGCTGCGACAAGCGCGTCGCGCACCATTTCCCGCGCGCGCCCGCCGCTCGAGCCCGCGGCATAGTAGCTTTCCGGCCGCGGCAGTGTGACCCAGCCCACGATGGTGCTGACGAGCGTCATCTGACCGTAGGAATCCTCGAAAAAGATGTCGCGGACGCTTCCGGTCGGGGCGAGCGCATGGCCGCCCACCGCGTTGAAGATTGTGTCGTAGTCCGCAGGCGGGCGGGTGAAACTCGCCTCGGGGTGATTGCTGAACCGGCAGAGAATCACGAGATTCTTGACTGTGCCCATGGCTGGCACTGCGGAGGTGGCCTGGGCTTCGAACGGTGCGGCGACCTCGATCTCGCGTGTCTGGATCGCCTGCGGGGGGATCACCCCCGACGCCAGGCCGCAGGCAGCGGGATCAGCCTTCCCGACCTCGATCGCCGCAACCGCGGGATCGGTTCCCGCGTAGACAAACCGCCCCTCCTGCTTCACCACCGCGTAACCGGAGGCGTCTTCAATCCAGCTGAAACGTTCATCGCCGCGGACGCGCAGGAGGATGGGCGTTCCATCGGGCTGCTGTGCCTGAAAGGGATTTGGATTCGCCGGGATTGCCAGCGCCGTTGCGCCCAGTGCGAACTGTAGGGCTGCGGCAATCAGAACCCTGGGCCGAGACAGAGTGGACATGGTCTGCCCCTCGCGGAGTTGGGCGGCAGAGAGGACCAGCAGCGGGAACTCGCTCGAAGAGGGGGACCGGCGTCGGCTGGACGGACGGCCTCAGGCTGGAGCGAAGGGAAAGATGCATGATCCCGGTGTGCTGCCGCGAACGCGCAGGTCCACTGCGCATGGCCATCGCCACGCCAAAGGCGATGGAACTCGCTCCTCAATCCGGTCGCCAGTTTAGCAGAATGGCGGGCGATTGCCAGTAAAATACTGAGATTTAAAGTGTTATTTCCGGGCGGGCCGGCGCCAGGGGCCCAAACGCAGCGCCGCCAGCCCAAGGAACCCCATGGCGAGGGCCTGGGCGGCGCCCAGCCCGCACAACCGCGCCAGTGGGGCGGTGGTGGTCGCTGGCTCTTCGGAACTCGGGCCGCCATCTTCCCCGGAATCGCCCCCAGCGGGGGTGTCATCTGGCGTCTGGCCGTCAGTGTCGGCGCCGGGCTGTTCGTGCCCGGAAGGGGGTGGCCCCGGCGGCGGTTCACAGGCATCGCCGATCCCGTTGGCGTCGGAATCTACCTGAGACTGGTTCGCAGTTGCGCTGCAGTTGTCGCACAGGTCCCCGATACCGTCGCTGTCGCCATCGAACTGGTTCGCGTTTGCGATCGCGACACAATTGTCGCAATTGTCGCCCACACCGTCTCGATCGGAATCCACCTGGGCTGGGTTGGAGACGAAGAGGCAGTTGTCACACATGTCGCCCACCCCGTCCGCGTCGCGATCCTGCTGTGCCGGGTTGGCCACCGCGATGCAGTTATCACAGGCGTCCCCGCTGCCGTCACCGTCCTTGTCCGCCTGATCCGCGTTCATCGCCGCGATGCAGTTGTCGCACGCGTCCCCAACGCCATCCCCGTCCGCGTCCTTCTGGTCGTGGTTGGATGCGCGGGGGCAGATGTCACAGACGTCGCCGAGGCCGTCCGCATCCCAGTCCGCCTGGTCGTGGTTCGCGTCGGACGGGCAGTTGTCCCGGGTGTCCACGACGCCATCCTTGTCCAGGTCTGTCGGGAAGGACCGGGGAGGAGGCGCGCTCGGGTATTTCACCGTGAGTTGCACCGGCACGAGTACTGGAGGCGCGCCCTCCGCAGTGACACGGACTGTCCCGAGATAGACCCCGTTGGGCAGGCCCGTCACCGTGAACTGGAGCGTCACATGGGCAGGCTCGCCCTCGGATACGCCCGCGGTGGGATCCAGCCTGATCCAGGCGACGTCGTCAGCCGCCTGGAATACCAGCCGGCCTGTCCCGACGCTTCGAATTTCCAGCGCTGTGGGCGCCGGGTTCTGGCCGGGCGTTTCCGCCACAATCTGGATGGACGCGGGGCTGACCTCGAATACCGGGGGCGGTGCGAGCGTGACGTTCAGCCGTGAAACCTGCCCGGCTGCCACACGGAGGGACGCGCGCTGCGTCGCAAGGCCAGCCTTCGTGAATTCCAGTTCATACGTGCCGGGCTCGACGAGAAGGAACGAATAGAATCCATCCCCGGAGGACAGAGCAGTGTACGTGGATCCCGTCCTGCGGACCTGGACATCCACGAGCGGGGTCGTTCCATCCGCTCCGACCACATTGCCAATGATGATTCCGGTGGTCGGGTTCGTTTTCCACGGCAGCGTCGGCACCACCGCCGCCTCCGCGTAGGGGCCGTCTTCATAACCAACCCAGTACTCGCCGAAGCTGCTGTAGCTGAAGACCACGTTCCCCTGGGCGCCGAGTCGACGGCTCTCCTGTACTTCGTCCACCAGCCCCGCCAGCGCCATGCTGCCGCCGCCGGTCGTCATGCCTGCATAAATGTGGCGACCGCCGTTGTGAGCGACCCAGTCGGGTAGAATCTCGCTGAAATGGGGATTGGCGGAGCGCCACGGCCGATTCGCCCAGTAAATCTGAGGCACCAGGAAGTCCATCGCGCCCGTGTTCAGCCAGTCCTGGCCGTCCTGGGCCACGCAGGTGTACTCATACTGGTAACCGCAGTTGCTGGTCGGATAACCATATTCCGTGTAACGCTCCGGCGCGTAGAGACCCAGCGGAGATGCACTCACCTTGACGTCGGGGCGGACCTCCATGATTTCGGCGTAGATATCGCGGGTGAAGCGGTTGATCTGCTCGCGCGTCCACGCGTAGAAATCAAGGCCGTCCGGGTTGGCGTCGCCGTTGAAGCGGGCGACGGAAATCGGGTCGTGCGACCAACGACGCACCTCGGTGTCGTTCTTCGGTGTGCGGATGCGGTCCCAGTGCACGCCGTCCAGCCGGGGACGCGCGACCGGGTCCGAGCCGTCGTACTGCGTGACGACGTACATGATCTGCCGCCGGACATGCGCCTGCATATCAGGCACGCCGGGCGCCATCCACACATAGTTGCTCTCGTCGCACTGCACGGGAGCGCCCACCTTGTCGTCTCCGCCTCCGCTGTTGTCGTGCAGGAGCCAGTCGCGGTGCTCAGGGTCGGCGGCGTTCAGGTGCTGGTAGAAGACATGGTTGCGATTGACCGGTTCGCGGTAGCCGCAACTGCCCAGCATCGACCAGCCGACGTGCGTGTTGATGTAGGCGTGGAACTCCAGCCCCTGCGCGTGCGCGGCGTTGATAGCATAAGCCATCGGGTCCCAGCCCGGGTCCTGGCCGTTGGGAGCGATGATCTCGGACCAGGGCTCGTACGGCGACGGATAGAGGGTGTCGCACTGCCCCCGCATCTGGAAGATGACTGCGTTGAAGTTGTTGTCGGCCAGCTTTTTCATGACCGCGTCGATGTAGCCCTGGCACGCGGCCTTGTCTGTTTTGGGCCACTCGAACCGCGTCACCCACATGCCCCTGAACTCCTCCGCTGGCTGGGCGAGAGCCGGAAACGCCAAACCGAGAGACGCCAAACCGAGTACACAGGTGAGCAGCGACGGCACGACAGGGTGCGGAATCCGAGAGGTGCACATGACTTCCATCCCACTGGGCAGCCGGACGGCTGCGAGGAATCCTCGAATCGACTGGTGAAAACTGCACTGACAATGTACACGGTCACGTAGGGCGGAACAAGGGAACGGCCGTCAGTTGGATCAGGAACCAGGGGCAGTGGAGGTGGTCAGTGCAGATTGTTGGATGAGCGCCTCTGCCCGACGGCGATCCTCCGTTCGGAGCGGCTCCGGCGTGTCCGCCTTCAACGCCTCGTAACCGTCGAGCGCCTGCAGCGCGCGACGCCCATCGCCCAGCTTCATGTGGCTGTGAAAGAGGATGTCGTAGGCGTCGGGAGTGGGCTCGAACCGGTCGAGCATCTCGTTCGCCTCATTGATGGCAGCGGGGTATTCTTCCAGAAGGAACAACACCCATCCAAGATTACGCCGCGCGTGGTAGTTATCGGGCTGGCGCCGGACGGCTTCGCGATTCATGATCAGGGAGTTCGCATAGGCCGTCGAGTAGCTCCACGTCACCGGCAGGAGGACCAGCCCGGCCGCCACCGCGACCGCCGGCCCGACAGCCCGAATGCGTACCACGAGGGCTGCTGCAAGCACCGCCAGCGGAACCGTCGGCAGGTACAGCCATCGCTCGGCGAACAGCCAGTGCGCCATCGGCAGCGCCTGCGTCGGCAGAGCGAGCAGGATCAGCAGGGAAGCCAGCATCGCCCCCGTCACCGCGCGTCTCCAGAACAGCAGCGCCACCCCGATCAGCAGCACGCCGAGCAGCGCCATCCCGGCGATGACATCAGGCTCCAGCCGCGTCGGAAGCGACAGGGCGGGGATCGACCAGAGAGGGCAGAGTTGATCCGGACGCACCATCAGCTCGAGCGTGAGCCAGAGCAGGCGGAAGGGCGTCAACAGGTGCTGGATCGGCGTGGCGTACGCCAACGGACTCTCCCAGATTCGGACATGATCGTTCGGCAGCCGGTAGTACATTCCGAACAGGTTGAAACGCAGCAGAAAGTAGATCGTCGCCGCCAACGCAAACCCCGCCTGTGACGGACCGACCGTCCGGTTCAGGCGGTGCCGCCAGGTGGGCCGTGGCCCGGTGATCTTGCGCCCGGGCCAGTAGTCGATCAGGATGAGCGACGGCCAGAGAAAGAGCGCGTGCTCCTTGCTCATGATCGCGGCGAGAAACAGCAGCGAGCTGATGATGTGAAACCTCGGGCGGCGCTCCTCCAGCGTGTCCCGCGTGGACAGGTGACGCAGGATGAGCCAGGCGCCGAAACACCCCGCGAGCACTTCGGCCCGTCCATAGCCGGTCACCACTGCCTCCGTATGGACAGGATGCGTCGCGAAGAGTACGCCGGCCGCCAGTCCGCCGAGAACGCTCCCGGTGAGCCGTCGCGCGACCAGGGCGACACCAACAGCCGTCAACGCGTGCAGGGCAATGTTCACGATCCGGAACGCGACGGGATCCGGCTTGCCCTGTCCGCTCAAGACGACGTTCGCGCGGTACGACCAGATGGTGAGCGGACGGTACAGCTTGTCCCGCGAGACGCCCCGAGGCCAGTAAGGCTCACGCCACGCGCGGTACCAGGGTCCCGGCGTCGTGACGTTCGGATTGTTCACGATGATCGGATAGTCGTCATAGACGAACTCGTTATGGAGGGCCGGGAGAAAGGTGGCCCAGGCGAGACCGGCCACGACGAAAACCATCGCAACGATCGCCCGGCGGCGTGCGCGAGGCATCTCGCCGGCGTCGGGGTCGGGAGCCACGGCAGGATTCGACGGGTCGGGGGCTTGCGTGGATTCGCTCGCGGGGAGACTCATCAAAGATCTCGTTCGACGCGCGTCAAACTCCGTTCGCAGCCCATGCTAGCCGCTGCGCAACCGGTGAACAAACGCCCGGAGCGCGTTCCCCGGGTGGGGCTGTGGTCGCGGGTGGCAGGAGATGCGATCGACGCGGCCCTGATGGCGGCTGCAGCCAGGAAGACGGTCAACCCGCGCGGACTCACCGTCGCAGCCGGGCTCGCTCTCGGCATATCGGCGCTTGACGTGTTCTACGCGCAGCGCGTGGAGCGGGGCCACGCACACGTCCTCGAGCGCGCCTACAGAAGGCTGGCGATCGCCGGCTCGAACCGCTGACGCACGCTCATGGTGACGGGGCAGTGGACTCCGCGCGCATGCGAGCCAGCATGCCGGCAGGCGTCACGATCAGGGTCGCCCGACGCGGCATCCCGCCCTGATAGACGAAACGCGCGCCGTCGAACAGGTAGACCTCGGCTTCCGTTTCATCGCGGTAGTATTCGCCTTTCACCGGTGTTTCTGTCCGGAGTCGTGCGTACGCCCGTGTGATGCGCAGGTAGAGATCAGGCACGGCGTGGCCGCGCGGGTCTTCCCATGTGTAACTTGCTTCAATAGCGGTTTCTTCCTCGAAGTTGTTGAAGTCCGCAATGGTGACGAACTGTGGGCGGGCCTTCAGGACACGCAGCCACATGCGCGCGTAGAGATTCCCGCCTTCGCGCGGCTCTTCGAGCGGGTCATGCCCGCGCTGCCGCACGGGCGCGGGGAACCGATGGCCGGGCCAGATGCTCATACACTCGTCGAGGATCGGCGCCGGTTCGTATGAACCCCAGCCCCATGTCTTACGCCTGCCCATCGATTCGAAGTTGTCGCCGTTGTACGCCCAGCGGACAGTCAATCGAGGATCGTCCCAGTCGCCGGGTCCGTAGTTGTCGTCGGTGTCGATGATCAGCAGCGGCTTTCCTTCCAGCAAGAAGTAGCTGGGTCGCTGAGCCCATGCGCGGTGATAAAAGTCTGCTGCGCGGGACTGCCCGGCCTTTCCCTCGCCGCGCATTTCGCCGCCGCTCCCGATGCAGATCGGAATCCGCTCCGAGGGTGGCTTTGCGTCCATGAAGTCGAACCACGCACGGATGTTGTCGTTGATTCGTCCGCCGTCGTTCCCGGCGCAGTTCGTATCGTCCATGATCAGGAAGTCCACGCCGAGGTCCCGGAGTTGCGCGAAGTGGTCGCGGATCACCGCCGGATCGCCTGCCGTGTATCTCCCGCGGGCGGGCAGGACGTTGCAGTTGACCCAGTGCCTGAACTGGTCATCCGCTGTCCACCAGACGGTGTACCACATGCCGATCTGCGGCCGGCGCGTTTGCGCCGGGGAAGCCGCCGGGGCAACCGCGACCGACCCACCGAGGCAGACCAGGGCCGCCGTTGTCGCATACCGCCGTGCCTTCTCGCTCATGCGGATTCCTTTCGGTGGGCCCGGGTCTACCCAGGCCATCAGCGGGCGACCGATGCAGCGGGGCCGCTGACAGTCATAAACCACTTGTTTACTGCATGTTACGCTCGTCCGTCAACCCAAAACAGTCCACGAGGGCATGCCGGGCTCCCGCAATTGTCCCCGTGGGAGGCTTTTTTGCAGTTAACAAAGACGGGCTGCGCGCAACTAACGAGATGTCAGGCCGCTGATGGCCCAAACAGGCGGTTCTGACCGTCCGGACGGCCGAAACCCCCGGTTCATCCGGAAAAGGCTCATTCTGGCGAGGAAATCGATGCTCGGGACGCTGCAGAAGACGGCAGGCGGGGCACAGACACGGTCCTCAGGCGGTGAAAACGCCTACCGTCAGCTCCGCAAGCTCCTGTACCTGCAGGAAATCCCGGCCGGTCAGCGTCTGAGAGAAGTAGAGTGGTCTCAGCGGCTCGGCGTGAGCCGATGTGCCCTCCGGCAGGCGATGGTCCGACTGGAGGCGGAGGATCTGGTTCGAAAGCTGCCGCGCCGGGGCTACGCAGTGCCTGGCCTGTCTCCCCTGGATATTGCCGAAGCCTGCGAGATGCGTGTGGTCCTGGAGGGGGCGGCAATCGACCGAATCTGCCGGGAGGGCCTCGCCACGCCGGATCGCCTGCGGCCGCTGCTGTCACTCTGCAAACAGATGGAACTGCTGGCCGGGCAGGATTATCCGCTCGCCCTGGCGGAGGCAGACTGGCGATTTCATGAGAAACTGGTCGCCATGGCCGGGAACCGCCAGCTCACCGTCGTCTACCGGCGGACATTCTCGCCACCGTCCCGCCCGGGGGGCGGCAGGAGTGACGATCTGCGGCCGGGTGACTGGGGCCAGCTGCTGAGCGAGCATCGGAGGGTCGTGGATGCGATGTGCCGTGGGGACGCGCCCGGCGCCCAGTCCGTGTTGCGGGCCCACCTGTTGGGAGACAGCCGTTCCGTCCCGGCAGCCTGAGCGACTTCGGCGTCGTGAGTGTTTGGACAAAGGACGGCGGCAGGTACGATATACGCGTGCAGACGAATGACTCCAGCAGTATCTGTTCGGAGTTGGTCCGTCAGGCCCAGGCCGGGGATCGTCCGAGCATCGAGACTCTGGCTGAACTGGTCCGGGACCGGGTGTACCCGTACGTCCGTCGCGTCTGTCTCGATACGCACGTTTCCGAAGATCTGGTGCAGGATGTTTCCATCTCTGTTCTGAGCTCGATCGGTTCTCTGAACAAGCCGGAGCGCTTCTGGTCGTGGGTGTTCTCCATCGCGACCAACAAGGTGCGAGAGCGCTTCCGCCGGAATACCCGTCGTAAGACCGTCTGCATGTCTGACATGGGAGATGCACAGGTGCACGGGCTGTCCGCCACGATGCAGGAGGAGTCAGACGGGATGATCCACGTCTGGCAGCAGGAACTCCGCGAGCGGACGCACGAGGCCATGGCCCGCATCAGTGAACGCCAGCGGATGGTTCTGTCGCTCCGCTTCTACGAGAACATGCCACACGGCGAGATCGCCCAGATCATGGGGTGCACGGAGCTCACGGCGCGCGTTACGTTTTTCCAGGCCAAGCGGGCGCTGATGGCTCAGCTGAAGCGGCTCGGCATCAACAAGTCGCTGCTGGGAGCAGCCCTTGGAGCGTTCGGCACTTTGACGCTCTCCCCGCACGCCAGAGCCGCGGAGGTCATCGTCAGCCCGGCGGCCCTGCACGAG
>CAZJTF010000109.1:0-18837 GCA_964548565.1 uncultured Planctomycetales bacterium
TACGACGCTCAGGAGGCCGAGAAGCTCCAGAAAAAGATGTCCAGCGGGATGGACCTGGAGGACTTCCTCGGCCAGATGAAGAAGATGCGCTCCATGGGGTCGATGAAGGACCTCATGAAGATGATTCCCGGCCTGGGCTCCCAGATGGGCGACATGGAGGTCGACGACGATGAACTCGTGCGTTTCGAAGCGATCATCCACTCCATGACGCCGCGGGAGCGCAGGAACCCGGATATCATCGAGGCCTCCCGCCGCCGGCGGATCGCCCGCGGCAGCGGCACCGATCCCAAGGACGTTTCGACGCTCATCAAGAGCTTTGCGCAGGTTCGCGACATGATGAAGGTCATGAGCGGGATGTCGCTCGTCGACCGCATGAAGTCGGCTACCCAGTTTGCCCGGATGGCTGCCGGCGGAATCATGCCGCGGCTGAAGATCGGCAGCACGGTCAAAAAGCGCAAGGAAACGCGCAAGGACAAGCGCAAACGCCGCAAGAAGAACCGCTGACCCGTGCGAGTCAGCGGCCTCACCCCTCGAGCGGCATCGTTTTCGGACCTTTCCCCGCCTTTGCGCAGCTACCCCGGCCCGGAAAGCCATGTCACTTCCGCGGGTTGCCCGGAGTGATAAACGAATCGTACCTTTCCCTCGGACCCTGGACGCTCCCGCGACCGGGAGCGACCGACTTCCACAACGTGCCGGCAGGACCGGCCCCACCCGCTCGACGTGGTGCGTTCTGCGAGGGATGGGATGGCGATGGGGCAATCAGCGACCAGTCAGAGGCACACCTGCGCGCTGCCGCGGCCGTGGTATCACGGATTTCGCAGCATCCAGTTCAAGGCGTCCGCGCTGGCCGTTCTGCTGATGCTGGTCGTGGCGACGGCCGGCACGCTGATCGGCTTGCGCGCGATGAGCCGCGTTCTCTACGCGAACGAGTCTGTCCGCACCGGCCACTGGGCGCGGTCGATCGCGTCCGAAGCGGCCCGTTCAGTTATCGCCGGGGATACCGGGTCGCTGCAGGAGAGGGCGGCAGAACTGGTCGGCATGGATGGTGTGGCCTACGTGCTCTTTGCCGAGGCGGACGGCCGCGTCCTCGCTGCCTCCGAGCGCGTGCCGGGCCTGTCGAGCCTCGCCCTCTCCTCCGACAGGACTCGCCTGCGGTCGTCCGAGGGTGTGCGCACCATCTCCGACGGCGCTCCGCAGTCCATCGAAGTCGTAGTTCCCATCACGGCCGACGCGTCTGACATGGGCGCCGCGTCCGCGGGCCTGGGCGTACTCTGCTTCGCGACCGACATCACGGATACCCGGGGACGCCTCCATCAGGTCGCACGCCAGATGGCGCTCAGCACGCTCCTCGGCGTCGCGCTGCTCATGCCGATTTGCCTGCTCGTGACGCGCCGCGCGATCGCGCCCATCCAGGAGCTCGTCCGAGCCGCCCACGCCCTCGCCGACGGATCCATGGACGCGCGGGCCACCGTGCACGCCCGCGATGAGGTCGGCACACTGGCGGAGTCGTTCAACACGATGGCGGCGCGGATCACCGAATCACAGATGGAATTGCTCAAATTGAACGCCGAACTCGAGGAACGCGTGCAGCAGCGGACGCAGGACCTCGAAGACCTGGCGGCTCGCGATCCATTGACCGGCCTCTACAACCGTCGGTACTTCGGCGAGGTCATCACGCGTGAGTTCGCGGCCGCCGAGCGTTATGGTGAAGATCTCACCTGCCTCATGTTCGACCTCGACCACTTCAAGCTGATCAACGATCGATTCGGCCACCGCACCGGCGACGGGATCCTGATCACGCTCGGCAGTGCGATCGCCGGTGAACTCCGCGGCTCCGACGTGGCGGCGCGATTCGGAGGGGACGAATTCATCCTCCTGCTGCCCAAGACCCCGGCAGCCGCTGCATCAAAGCTGGCGGACCGCATTGTGGCCGCTTTCATGGACCAGGTCAGCGATGCGCACCCCGGCGTCAACCCGACCCTCAGCATCGGCGTGGCGAGTCTGCGGACAACGCGCGCTCCGTCATCCGAGGCGCTGATCCACGAGGCGGACGTCGCGCTTTACGCTGCCAAGGAGGCGGGTCGCAACCAACTCATGGAGGCGGGTTCGTCGCTTCCGACGTGAGAGTCAGTCGCCCTGCGTCGCCTTGTCCCAGGCGATGACCTGTTCCGTGAGTCGTTGGGTCAGTTCGGCATTCTCCGCGGCCAGGTTCCGCGACTCGTTCGGATCCTCCGCGAGGTTGTAGAGTTCCGCTTTCGACCCGTCGCGGAAGACGAGCAGCTTCCAGTTCCCTTCCCGGATTGCCAGGTCAGGCCAGTTGTTGCGCGGCCCCGGCCGATCCGGCGGACGTACCCACATGATGGGGGCGCCGCGTTCCGGAACGGGGCGGCCGAGGATCGCCCGGCTCCGGTCGATCCCGTCGAATGGCGCGTCGGAAGCTGCCACGCCGGAGATCGCGAGAAGCGACGGGGGCAAATCCATACCCGCCAGCAGCGTCTGTTCATCGGTGGAGCCGACCGCGCCCGAGCCGATCCGGCTGGACCAGACGATCAGGGGGCTGCGGATCCCCCCCTCGTAGAGCATCGCTTTTGCCCCGCGCAACTCCCCCGCCGAGCCCAGCCCGGGCTCGGGACCGTTATCGCTGGTGAGCAGGATGAGGGTGTTGTCGCGCAGCGCGGACTCCGAGCGGATGTACGCAAAGACCCGCCCCAGTTGCCGGTCGAGCTCCTCCAGCACCCCCACGTATTGGTCGGCCGGTGAGCCGTTCCTGCGTTTTCCCGGCGGCGCCTGCATCGGCGAGTGGACGTCGTCCGGCCAGAGGTTGATGTAGAACGGCTGGTGGCGCGCGACGGCCGCTTTGATTTCCTCGAGCGCGCGATCCACGAACCGTTCCGTGACCTCGTGCCGCGGGACGTCGTGAATCGGTCCGGTCGGCAGGCGCGCGCTCATCTTCGTCGGAACGTGGTTCAGCTCTTTCCCGTTCACCGGCTCGAAGACCGGCAGCAGGCGCTCGCCCAATCCTTCGAAGTTCGTGAGCGACCGGGCGAAGCCGTACTCCTGGATCAGCGGAGCGTCGCCCACGTCGCGCTGGCCGCCCATGTGCCACTTCCCGACATGCGCGGCGTACCAGCCCGCGGCGGCGAGCGTCCGCGCGAGGCTTGGGGCCCTGGGTGCGAGCCAGTTCTTCATCCCGCGCTGGCGGTTCAGCCGCCGCGTGTCCAGGTACGACGTGATCTTCCAGCGCCCGGGGTACTGCCCCGTGGTGAGCGCTACCCGCGAGGCGCTGCAGATCGGCGCGTTGACGTAGAACCGTGTGAATCGAATCCCCTCGCGCGCCAGGCGGTCGATCTCCGGCGTTTTGGCTCGCGTGCCGCCGTAGCAAGTCAAATCCGCGTAGCCCATGTCATCGATCAGGATGAACAGAATGTTTGGTCGGGGCCGGGACTCGCCGGCCACGCTCCCGGCGGTGGTGCATGCGTACAGGGCGGCAACGGCGATGGCACTCAGCAGGCGCATCTCCATCCTCCATCAGAAACGCCAAAGTATACAGGGGGTGGTCGACCCTCGCTGCACCAAAAGCTGAACAGTCGTTCCGCCGCCCGGTCCCCGAGGGGCGGAGGGCCGCCCGCCGGCCGAAACCGATGGATGCGGGCGCCCTCTCCGACGGCTGCCTGTAACTCGCCACCTGCCGGAGCCTGCGCGATGCGGTGTCCGCGTTCCAATCATCGCGGGATTTTGTAATTCGGGTTGCCCGTCGCCCGGGTAAAATGAGTCGGGGTCCATGACGGGTCACCCGGTACCGTCCCCCGTGCGGGGGGACGAGACGGCCAGCGCCCACGCAGGACGGCGGCATGATCGATTCAATCGCCAGGTACGTCGGAGGCAAAGTTCTCACCGCTGTGCTGGCGGTGAGCAGCATCCTCGTCGTGGTCTGGTACTACCGACTGGAGCCGCAGGCCCGCGTTGACCTGTGGGGCGGCATCCGGGACGGTCTGATCTGGCTGGCGTTTGTCTGTGCGATGCCGTGGGCCCTCTTCTTCGTGCCGCCGCGCGCCGTGCGCGCGGAGAGCAATGCCGTGAGTGCGGTGACGCTGCTCGCGTACCTCGCCGTCGACGTCGCGGTGGCGTTGTACCTGGCGGGTGGAGTCCCTTCCGGCGCGTGGCAGAGAGCCCTGATGCTCGTTGGTTTCCTTTTTGCGGCGGTTTATAATTTCGTGGTGTGCGAGTTTCTCGCCGCCCGTTCTGAAGACTCCTGCTGAAGAAAGGGAGGGCGGGAGTGGCGATGTCCCGAGCCCAACCTGGCGACCGGATTAACAACTACCTCCTCGAGGAGCAGATCGGAACGGGCAGCTTCGGGGAGGTCTGGAAGGCCCGTCACCACGTTTTCAACGAGTTCGTCGCCGTCAAGATCCCGACCGATCCGCAGTACGTTCGTCATCTGCAGCGCGAAGCGATCTCGATCCATGGCCTGCGCGACCCGCACATCGTTCGGGCGCTCGATATGGATCCCTACGCCCAGCCGCCGTACCTCATCATGGAGTACGTCGACGGCCCCTCGCTGCGGCAGGTCATTCGCTCGTCTCCGGAAGGCCTGAGCGTCGAAACGGTGGTTGCGGTGCTCTACGGCGTGCTGGCGGCGCTCGAGGTCGCACACAATTCGGGTGTCATCCACCGGGACATCAAGCCGGAGAACATCCTGATCGCCGGGGGAGCCGACGTGTCGGGCCTCTCGCCCGCGCGGCTGAGAGTGGCTGATTTCGGACTGGGGTTCGTCGGCGGCGACGAGAGCGGCTCGATCCTGCAGTCAGGCTCGATCCACGGGGAGGAGCGGCTGCGCCTGGCCGGCACGTTCCCGTACATGTCGCCGGAGCAGCGCGACGGCTCGAAAACACTGGACGCGCGGAGTGATCTTTACGCGCTCGGCGTGGTTCTCCACGAGATGCTGACCGGCGTCCTGCCGCAGGGCAGTGACCTGCCCGGATCGCTTCGGGAGGGCATCCCCCGCTGGCTGGACCGTCTCTTCGAGCGGTGCTACACGCGCCGCGACCGGCGGTTCGCCTCGGCCGCCGACATGCGGCTGGAGATCGAGCGGTATTGGCCCGCCGTCGGCTCCTGGGCCGTCGGCGCCGCGGATCGCCCGCTCCGGATTCGCCGGTCGGGCGAACGCTGGCAGTGCGTCCGGTGCGACGGCATCATCGGTCCCGCGGACCAGTTCTGCATCCACTGTGGGCGACAACTGGTCGAGCACGTGCCGCGCTGCCCGACCTGTCACGCATTCGTGGGGCGGAGTGACAACTTCTGCATTCTCTGCGGGACGAACCTGCGGGCAGTCGTGTAGCCGGCGAGGGGGCCGGCCCGACCGTGGCAGAGGACTTCGGGCGGCGACCGCCGAAAGGGCGGGATATGTTCTGGGTACTGGCCATTGTTATGTTCGGGGTGATGTTCATGGGCGCCGGGCTCCAGATCGACCCTGCGCTCATGTTCCTGCTGTTCGTCCTCCTCATGGTCTGGATGAGCGTCAAGCTGATGGTGGGCTTCCTCCGGTGGGTGACGGGCGCCGGCGACAGGCCCCAGGAGCTCGCGGGCCAGCGCCGCGCCGCAGAGCGTCTGCCACGCACGTGCGGGGACAGTCGCTGCGGCATGGTCAATGCCCCGCACGCCCGCTACTGCGCCCGGTGCGGCAGGGCCCTGCGTTGAGCGGGGCGGAGGCAGCCTCCGGATGAATCCGCACGCAGTGCGTGCTGCCGAAATCGAGAGCGCGTTCCTGGCAGGTGCCGAAACGAACCTCAACCAGGCGCGCGGTTTTCGTCTGCGCGGCAGCCGCTGGACGTGGACGACCCGGACGCAGGAGGAGAAACTCCGTCAACTGATGGCTGCCCGCGGCGCCTATGACCGCGACCTGCTCCGCAACCTCCCGCGGGGTCGCGCCCGCGTCCTCACCGGCAAGCAGCCGCGTTTCCTGCTCGGCGAGCGGCGGACCAGCGTGGCCGTCGCGTCGGTGCTGACGCCCCCTGAGCAGTACTTCCTTCAGGAGGGAGAGCCTCCACCGGTTACCGCCGCCCAGTTGCTGGCCCACGTCCGCGAACTTGCGGGCGAGCCCGATGTGCCGTACCTCATCGGGGTCTGCAGCCCGTCCGGTTTCACGGAGGAGGCGCGCCGGGGGCAGTTGGATGTGCCCAACGTGACGATTGTGCTCGTCGAGCAGCGCCCGGATGGGGGCTGGTCCGCCGTCCCGGGCAGCCGTGACGCGACGCAGGCGGACTGCCGCCTCTTCGACCCTGAAGGGGTGTCCCGGAAGCTGGACCGCATCCGGCAGGAGGTCCGCGGGCGGAGTGCCGATCTATTAACGGGGGGCCTGAGCGCCGCCCGCCTGGCCGAGCAGACGGGCATCCCGGTGCGAATCGTGACCAGCGCGTTCGAGCAGATCGCGTCGGCGGACGGGGAACTGAAGCTGACGCGACAACGCGGCGACGTGCTGCTGTGGCGGGGAGCGCCGGCCGCGGTGGAGGATGGCGACATGTCGATGGTCGAATGGGTCCGGCAGCTGTTCAGCCGCGAAGGCAACGAAGCGCGCAAGATCAACGCGCTGTCCGAACGCCGGGTCAAGCTCGTGCAGCGGCGCGAGCGGCTGTACACGGATATATCACAACTCGAGGAGCGCGAGGCGTCGCTGCTGCGCCAGGGCCGCGAGTCCGCCAGCACAGCCGTCAAGCGCCGCGTTGCTTCCCAGATCAAGCAGGTCCGCGACGACATGGAACGCCTGAACGCCTCCGCCCGCATGATCGGCCAGCAGGTGGAGGTGATCAGCACGCACATCCACAACCTTTCGCTGATCCAGCAGGGCAAGGCGGCGAAACTCCCGGCGACCGAGGAGATCACGCAGGATGCCGTCCGCGCGGAGGAGATGCTCGAACAGCTCGCCTCCGACGTGGAACTGGTCGGTTCGCTCTCGACCGGTAGCGCGCAGACGGCCGCCAGCGACGAGGAACTGGCGATCCTCCGCGAACTCGAGGCGCCCGCTGCGCCGCAGGCCGGGCCCGGCGCCACCGCCGCGCGGACTCCGTTGCCGCCCGAGGGCGAATCGAAGTCGCGCCGCCAGAGTGAACCGGAGGCGGGGTAAAGCCGCCGAGGAGCGGTCGGGAGACGGCATGAATCTGCTCAACTGGCTGACCGGTAAGGACAAGCCGCTGTCGAAGATGACGCGGCAGGAACTGCGGCGGGAGGAGCTGCTCCTTCAAAAGGACCGCGCGCAGCTGCTCAAGCGCATCGAAAAGCTCACCGGCGAAAAGCAGCGCCTCTTCGAGCAGGGCGCCTCCGAGAAGACACCTGAGATCCGTCGAATGCTCGCCCAGGACTTCGAGCTCAAGACGTCCGAACAGTTGATGCTGGCGCGCCAGCTCAATATCCGCAGCAAGGAGGCGATGACGGTCGCGCGGATGCGCCTGCTGCGCGAAAATGCCGAGCGGGCCAGGTCGCACGGTAGCCGCCTCGGGCTCGTGAGCCAGAAGGACCTGCTGCGGCTCGGCAAGATGATCGAAAGCGACGCCATTTCCGCGGAGGTCTACCAGCAGCGGCTCGACGAGATTCTTTCGCTCGGCGCGGAGGTGGACGACGGCGGTACCGGCCTGAGCGACGCCGGCCGGCAGGTGCTCAGCATCTGGGAAAAGATGGACACCGGCCTCATCGCCGACAAGACCGAGGCCTTCGACGAGGCCGATCGCCGCGTCCGCGAATCCGCGGCGGGTGGGATGGCCGAGGGGTGAAACTGTGTGAAAGTCAGCAGGTGAGCAAGTGAGAATGTGATAAAGTAAGAAAGCTGGGAATGTGAGGAAGTGAAGAAGTGCAAACGTGTTGGTTGAGGAGAGTGGGAGTAGGTGAGGTGGGAGTGCCGGGAGCCTTCGCGCACCTCCCTTTTCACACTTCTGGGCTTTCACACAAGCATTTTCACTTTCACACCTTCACGCTTTCGCACCGTTCTCACTGAGTACCAGGAGCACCGGGATGCAGCACCAGTTGCGGTCATCCAGCCGGATTCGCCGCTTCGAAGACCTGAAGGTGTGGCAGCTTGGACGCGAGCTGGTAAGAGGCGTGTACCGGGCGACGCGCCCGCAGGAGCTGCGAAAGGATGCGGGACTGGTTGACCAGATGCGCCGGGCAGCCGTCAGCATCACAAGCAACATCGCCGAGGGTTTCGAGCGCGGCTCGCGCGTGCAGAACATCGAGTTCTGCTTCTATGCCAAAGGGTCTGCGGGTGAATTGCGGAGTCAGATCCTGAATGCGCACGACCTCGAACTTCTTGACAACACGGCGTTCGAGTGGCTTCACGCACGTGCCGAGGAAACCTCGAAGATGCTGGCCGGCTACATCAAGCATCTGATCGAGACGGCTGGCAGTATCCGGGGCATGCGGTTCGCGCGTCAAAGCGATCGCGCATGGGCGGAGTGGGACGCGTTCCTGGCGGACCACGGCATTCGAAAGCTGGAGGACGGGCGATGCATCTATGAGCCGATCGCGGCGGAAGCCCCAGGTGAGAGTAGCATGTGAGAAAGTGAGAAAGCGGGGAAAGTGAGATAGCGGGAACTGAAGAAGTACGACCGTGAGGAGTTGTCGAAGTGCGCAACGGCGAAAACGTGAGAAAGCGAGAGAGTGGCCGGTGTGAGACCCTGAGACGTTAGTGCTTCCCGCTTCTCACGTTCTCGCGCTCTCGATTCACGATTTGCATGATGGGAGCTTGCATGGCACTGTTCAAATCAGCGGAAGAGAGGCGGGTCGAGCGGGAGATGAAGATTCGCCAGGGCATCCGGCGGATCGAGCGCGCCATCCGCGAGCAGAGCCGGTTCACCGACGAGTTCGTCCGCAACGCGCAGCGGGCGCGGGCCATCGGCGACGACAAGCAGTACCAGTTCATCCGCAGCTCGCTCAAGAAGACGATGACCATCCGCAAGGTCCTCGAGCGGCAGCTCCTCGCCGTCAAGAACGCGCTGCTGATCAAGCGGCAGGCCGAGGCGAGCGCCGACTTCACCCAGGCGATGGCGCTCATGGCCTCGGAGATCGGCAAACTCTTCGGCGAGACGGATCTGGTCCGCACGCAGGCCGAGTGGGAAAAGGCGATGGTCCAGAGCCAGACCATGGAGGAGCGGATGAACATGTTCCTCGACTCGGTCGAGGACATCGCCCAGCAGGACGCCGCCGCCACCAGCCCGGAGGCCGTCACCGACGACGAAATCGACCGCCTGATCTCCGCCGAGGCCGACGCCGAGCAGGCCCGCGAATCCGAAAAGCTCGCGTCCCTCCGCGCCGAGCTCGACGCCCTGAAAGGCACGGGAGAAAAGCAGAAGTGAGGCCCCGCTGGTGAGAGCGTCAATCCCTCCAGATCAGATCCCCTGTATCCGGCAGTGGACCGGCCAGCGCCTCTCGCCTGTCCAGGAGGTAGCCATGTTTCACGAGGACACAGGACCCGTGCCCGAGACCTACAGGCGACTCCGTGAATCACTCGAAAACGAGAGCATTGATCACGTCGTCATCGGGGCCTTCGCGCTGGCGGCTCATCGCCTCCGACGTGCCACCAATGATGTGGATATCTGCGTGCGGCAGGAAGATCTCGAGAGATTCCGGCAGAAACTCGTCGGGAAGGTCTACCAGGCCGTGGAGGGTAGAAACCGGCGGTTCTACGACCCTCAAACGCAGGTAACGTTTGACCTGCTGGTCTCCGGGCATCTTGCAGGAAGGCGCGACAAGAACAAGGAAGTGCGGTTTCCCGATCCCTCGGAAGGCGTCGTCATTGAAGGCCTTAAAACGGTTCCACTCGAGCGTCTTATCGCTCTCAAGCTGGTCACCTGGCGGACAAAGGACTGGGCCGACGTCATCGCGCTGATCCGGGAAAACAGCCTCGACGAGTCGTTTGCCCGACACCTGCCCGGGTTTCTCCGGACCGCTTACCTGCAATGCTATGACGATATGGTTGAAGAGGACCGGTACGAGCAGGAACTCGATCAGGAGCAGTGAGCGTGGATCTCGGCGGGACGAGAACGAAAAACCCGCCGCGATGCGTGTGATCGGTATGCCCGCGACATTCTCAACATTCGAGCGTCTGAAGGACAAGGGCATTGTGGCCTACCACAAGGGCGACTACGCGTCCGCTCGGCCCTACTTCGTCCAGGCGGCGGAATGCATGGTGGAACTCGCGGAATCGGCGAAAACGCCCGAGCTGCGCCGCCAGCACGAGGCTTCCGCGCGGCAGCTCATCGAACTCGCCCGCGACTGCGAAACGGCCGCCCAGCGCGGGCGCGGTCCACGCGCCGCCGAGCGCGAGCAGGACGGCGCCGCGACGGATGCGAGCGACTGGATCGTTCGTGACAAGCCGGAGATCGGCTTTGACGACATCGCCGGCCTCGACGACGTGAAGGAGGAGATCCGCCTCAAGATGATCTACCCCTTCCGCCACGCGGAACTGGCTCGGCGCTACGGCATCCGCACGGGAGGCGGCATGCTGCTGTACGGGCCGCCCGGTACCGGCAAGACCATGCTCGCACGCGCCATCGCGCATGAAATCGATGCCACCATGTTCGTCATCAGCCCCGCCCAGGTGCTCAGCAAATGGGTTGGCGAGGCCGAGCAGAACATCCGGAAGCTGTTCCAGGCCGCCAAGGCCGAACCGCAGGCCGTGATTTTCATCGACGAGATCGAGGCGCTCGTTCCGAAACGCCAGACTGACACGTCCAGCGTGATGCAGCGCGTCGTGCCGCAGATTCTCCAGGAGCTCGAGGGGTTCGACCGCAAGGCCGATCGATGCCTACTATTTGTTGGAGCGACCAACCGGCCGTGGCTCCTGGACGAAGCGATGTTGCGCCCGGGCCGGTTCGATTCGCTGGTCTACATCCCGCTGCCCGATGCTCCTGCGCGGTACCGGATGCTCGAGATGTATCTGGCGAGGCGGCCGCTCGCGCCGGACGTGGACCTCGGACGGATCTGCGATCGCCTGGAAGGCTACAGTGGGGCGGATATCCGCAGCATCGCTGATCGCGCCGCCGCCCGGCCCTTCATGGAAGCCGTCGCAGGTGCCGAATCGCGCCCGATTACCAGTGCGGATCTCGACGCCGTCGTCGAGCAGACTCCGCCTTCCGTGCGGGCCGGCGACGTCGGGCGATTCGTCGAGTTCGCGCAGACCGGCGAGTAACCCCGTGAGGGGCTGACGCTATGACCATCTGCGTTGCCATCCGGTCCAGATCGCAGGTCCGCCCGCCGGAGCGAATCCCGGGTGAGCAGGTCTGTCGTCGGTGCGGGCGCCGCACCCAGCCCGTTGCGCGGTTCTGCCCGTCATGCGGTCTGCGGCTCGCGCCGACCCACAGCGGCCCGGAACGCCAGGATTTGGTGCGCGGCGTGTTGCTCCGCGACCTGGGTCGGCTCTACTGCGACGCGGCACTGCGAAGCTTCCGAAGGGCCCTTCGCAAGCGCCCCGGCAGCCTCGAAGCGATCCTCGAGATCGCACGAACGTATGACAGGATGAGCTGTCCGGCGCGGGCGCGGCGCTGGTACCGTCGGGCGGTCCGCCGCGAGCCCGCTTGCGTTGAAGCGTGGGTGGAGGGCGCGCGCACATTCGAGCCCGAGCACCGGTTTCGCCAGGCCCGGTGGCTTGGCCGCGCCATGCGACTGCGTCCCGGCGACCGGCTCATCGCGGCGGAGTTTGGGGAAGTTCTGTCCAGGCTCACGGGCTGGCGAAGCTGGTTCGTTCGACGCCTGCTCGCGAGGCGCGAGGGGAGCAGATGCTGACACCCGTCTTCGATCTGGAGCGACTCGCCAAAGCCGTGCACGAGGTCGCGCGGCTGGTTCCTGCCGACCGCCTGTTCGCGCGCTTCGCGCGGTCCCTCACGATTCCGCAGGGCTGGGCCGCCCTGGTCGTCCGTGAAGGTCTGGACCCGCTTTTCGTCGAGTCGGGCCGGCGCTGCGATTCCGATTCCGTTCGTGATGTCCTGTTCGTGCGAACCTCTCCGGTTGAGTGCACGGTGGAACGGGATGATCTCCAGTCCGTCGACGGCTTTGTGTGCCGCGGTACCATCCGTGTCCGCGTACGGATCCTGCCGGAGCCCGTCGAGCTGGGCTGCTTCCGGCGGACATTCCTGAACGGCGCTGACTCGATCGCCGTTGCGGGCCTGCAACGGCATCTCGCATCGCAACTCGAGCAGGTCCTGGCCGATCTGGCGGCCGGAACGCCGGCATCGCGCCTGATTGCCACGCTCGATCGCACGCTCGTCGAGAAAACGGTGGCCGACCGTCTGGGGGCGATCTGTCTGGCGGGGGGGCTGTGTGTCGAGGGCCCTGCCTTCGTGCAGTTCGCATCGCCCGAGTGGGTGGAGCACTGTCGGCACGAGGCAGATCTCACCCGGCGTCAACGCCACGTCGAGGCCCGTACCCAGATCCAGCAGGCGCTTGCCTCTGCACAGAAACAGCACCTCGATCATCTCGTGGGCCTGCTCGAACGGATGCGGAGCGCCGGCGACGTCGACAGCCGTGCGTCGCTCCGCGACCTGATCGCCACCTTCAGCGAGGCCGAGCGCGGGCAGATGTACGCCGCCCTCTGGCAACTCGTGCCGCAGGCGCCCACGACGCGGTCCGTCGCGGTGGTGTCCGGGCAGGAACTGCTGCTGTTCGAGCCGGGTGAGCTTTCGAAGCCCGCCAGGCGCTTCCGCATCGATCATGCGCTCGGGCCGCTGCGGTCCGTCACCTGCGATGCGCGTTCGCGCGAGGCCGGCCTGCTGATGATCGGAGCCGCGGGCGGCGTCCACCTCATGGAAACCGATTCAGGTCGCGTTGCCGCGTCACTCGCGTATCCCGAGGCGGGCGAGGCGGTGCGCGGCGGAGTCAACCGCGCTGCCATGAGCGACGAAGAGGTATTCGCCAGCCACTCCGAGCTGGGTCTGGCCGCCTGGCCGCCCGCCGGGGGCCCCGGACGCGTGCTGCTCCGCGAGGTGACCGCCTCTGCGGATACGGTTCGAGCCGTCCAGGTGGCCGCGGGACGGCTCTGGTTTGCGGGAGACCGTACCGTCTGGTGCGCATCGCTCGGGGGTGACGAGGCGAGGTCCTACACCGGCAGCCCATCCACCGTGACCGCGCTCGCCGTGACGGCCGACGCCATCTACGCCGGCAATCTCGACGGCCAGGTCCTCACCTGGGAAGTGGGCGAGCCCGATTCCGCCCGGGTCTTGCGCAGCGGCGTCTCCAGTCCGGTGGAATCGATCGACGTCGTCGAAGCAGGGGAGATTCCGCGCCTGGTTGTGGCCGACCGCACGCAGGCCCTCAGTACACTGGTCCTGGGTGACAGTCACGTGTGCCTGTACCACGGCGGCTCGCGTATCATCCGGCGGGCGGCCGCCGCCCCCGACCTGTTCGTCGCGATGAACGATAATCGCGATCAGCTCATTGCCTGGAACCCGCGCGACACCTCCGGCCCCGTGCAGACCGTGATCATCCCGCACCTGACGGGCAGCACGATCCAGGACGTGGCGCTGATTCCCGCATGATCGCAGCCGCTACTGCTCCTGTGTCTCTCGATGCTGCTTACGAAGGCGGTCGGCCCGGTCGAGTCCCGCCCGGTACGTCTCGTTGAATTCGTCCCCCGTGATCCGCAGGCGTGCGGCGATGCGCACGAGCACATCCCGCTCGCTGTCCGTGATTTCCCCGTTGATCCGCGCCTGGGCGACGAGAAGTTCCAGTGCCGTTCGTGCACTCCTGGGCGACTGCATGAGGATGCGCGGGTCCGGCTGCTCACCGCGTTGCGCCGCATCGATCATCGCCTGCAGTGAGGCCTGCCCGACGCCCGCCCGCACCGCCAGCCCCATGATCAAACCCGTCTCGGCGCGCGAAATCGATCCGTCTGCCGCCGCCACCACGAGTGCCGCCTTGAGGAGCTCCAGTTTTTCCATGTCCGTCATGCTCATGGTCTCCGCAGGGATGATGCCAGCGGTTATTATCGCGAATTCGGCCGGGAGGGTACATCTGTGGCGGAGGTGCCATGCTGCGTTGGGTCTTGATCGCTACTCTGTGCATCGGCGGGGCAGGCATTTGCAGTGCCGGCGAGCCGCACAATCCCCTCGCCGCGGGCGAACTGCCGCAGTACGTCTTCTTCAACCGGATCCCGGGTAGCGAGTGGAACCAAAACCGTCCGGACTCCGTCACCCCGGCGTCGATGGAGGCGGCGATCCACACGCTCGGGACGGGCGGCACGCACCACCTGCGCATCGGCCTGAGCTTCATCTTCTCGATCATGGAGACACCGCCGGAGCGGCTTCGGACCGCCCTCGAGAGCCTGCTCTCGGCCAGCGAGCGCAGCGGCGTGCCTATCCTCGTTACGATCGACGGCCAGAACTGGTGGGAATCGCGATCCGACCTGTGGAACTGGTGGGATCCGACGCTGCCCGGCTTCAATCCCGCCAACCGCCGGAATGTAGAGTGGACGGGCTGGGGCCCCGAGCACGCGGTGAAGGTCGGCTGGCGCAACTGGGGACACCAGGTCCGCGTACGGGCCGCGCCCAACCTTGCCTCGCCGCGATTCCTGGCCGAGCACTGGAAAGCGTACGACGTCCTGGTCCCGGTGCTCGTCCGCTGGCACCACCAGCTCCCGCCCGACCGAAAGTTCCTCTTCGGCGGCCTCAAGATCGGATGGGAGGCTTCCATCAACGTGAACGCCTACTACCACCCGGGCGGAAACGCCATCTATGAGCGATCGCCCGCCGACGCCTCCGGCGATCCCACCGCTCACGACCCATCCGCCGGCTGGACTTTCGGCAAGCCTCCCCTCGGGTACGCCGCCGTCTCGACAGCTGGCATCCGCAAGTCCGGTCGGCTCATGCGGGAAGACGTCGAGGAGGCGGTCCGCCGGTATCTCGAGCAGCTCAGCGCGTACGCGGTCCGCAAGGGCCTGCCGGCGCATCTGGTCTTCACGCATCAGGGCGGAACATATGCTCCGTGGGACCAGCACATGTCCTTCCGCGCCGGCATGAACGCGTACTCGATCCCGGGCTGGAGCTTCTACTCGCATGATCCGTCGGAAATCGCCCCGCTGCGCGAGCAGATGGAGGCCGCCGGTCACACCCAGTGGGCGGCGAGCGAGTGGTGGCGGGGTGGGCCGGACGCCGAGACATGGCGACATCGCTTTGAGGCCGCGCTCCGTTTCAAGCAGTGCCGGTTCGTCTGCGTCTACAACTGGGAAGCGTTCGAGAAAGTGCCCGAGGCCATCGCTGGCATCCGACAGCTCGTCGAAAGGGCCAGCCGGCCCGCTCCCTGAGCACTGCGCAAGGAAAGGGCCGGCACAAAAGCCGGCCCTGATGCTGTCCTTGTGACAGACGAAGTCTACGACACCTTGCGGGTGCGGTAGCGCGAGGCGACGAGCGCTTTCGCGTTGCCGACCAGGTAGAACGAGCCCGTCACGCAGATCATGTCCTCGCGCGTGACCGCCCGCTCGGCGATGTCGAAGGCGTCTTCCAGTCGCGGGGCCACCTGGGCCATCTTTCCGCTGCGTTCCATGTACTGGGCCGCAAGTTCATGCGGATCGGCAGCCCGCGGCGAGCCGGCATCGGTGAAAATCACCTTGTCGGCGCCCAGCTGGATGTGATCCAGCATACCCGGGATGTCCTTGTCCGAGCGACAGCCAAAGATCACGACCATCGAGTCGTACGGAATGTTCTGGCCGATCGCCCGCATCAGCGCCTCGACGCTGGCCGCGTTGTGCGCGCCGTCCACCATGATCCGCGGGTCGTCGTGGACCATTTCCATGCGCCCGGGCAGCCGCGCCTTGGCGAGCCCTTCGATCGCCTTCTGGTCGTCGATGACGAAGCCCCGTTCCTTCAGGATGGCCATCAGGCTGAGTGCGAGGCCGCAATTCACCGCCTGGTGATCGCCCGGAAGCGGAACCGGCAGGTGCTCGAAGCGGCTCGTGCCCGACGTGAGGCTCACCCGGATGTGCGGCCCCGTCGCACGCGACGATTCAAACCGGTAGCTGAACTCGATGTCCTTGCCGGTGAACCGCAGCGGCGTCTTCATCTTGGCCGCGACCCGCAGAAGGGCCTGGCGAGCCTCCGCAGCCTGCGGCGCGCTGACGGCCGGCACGCCCGGCTTGAAGATGCCGGCCTTTTCCTCGGCGATCTTGTCCAGGGTGTGACCGAGCTGGGCCATGTGGTCGTAGCTGATGCTCGTGATGGCGCAAGCCTCGGGTTTGATGACGTTCGTGGAGTCCAGACGTCCGCCCAGGCCCGCCTCGATGACTGCCAGATCCACCTTCTGCTCGGCGAAGTACAGGAAGCCGAGCGTCGTCATGATCTCGAAGAAGGTTGGTTCGTCCTTCGCGAGCCGATTCACGACGGGGGCGACCTTCGCCATCAGCCGCGTCATCTCCGACTCGGGGATCATCTCGTCGTTGATCTGGATCCGCTCCCGGAGGTCCATCAGGTGCGGCGAGGTGTAGAGCCCCACCTTCAGTCCCGAGTTGCTCACCATCGAGGCGAGCATCGTGGCCGTCGAGCCCTTTCCCTTCGTCCCGGCGATGTGGACGCTCCGAAATTCCTTGTGCGGGTTGCCCACCCCGGCCAGCAGCCGGTTCATACGAGACAGATTGAAGTTCGTCGTGTTGTACCCAACACGTGTCATCTTCTCGTAATTGGTCATGGAATTGAGGAAGTTCATCGCCGACCGGTAGGTGCGGATGGTGGACGAGGGCTTCTTCCTCACCGGTGCCTGCAGAGCGGGTGACCGTGCCATAGGAGCGATAGGATACCCAGTGTGTGTAAAAAAGTCAACGTTCGGCGGACCGCGCCGACCGGTTCGCTCGGCAAACGCAGTTCCGCCCTTAACTTATGTTACGTATAAATTTAGAGCGGGTTCACTTTGCCGAGGTAGAATGGGGCGCACCCAAAGCATACCATATGTGCTACCTGCGGGGCGCGTTCCAGCCCCTACATATAGGGCCTTGCCGAGTCCCGCGCCGGAGGGACGGAGCGGTCCGTGGACGAGATTATCCACCGGTTGCGCAATGAGTTATGAGCCTCTCCCGGCCTGTTAGGTTTTCCCCATCGGTGGGTAACTCTGCGCAATTGGCCGGGCGATTTCTGCAGGTGGAAGCTCCCCCAAACTGTCTGTTCCTGCAGCTTGGCCCCTCTTCGGACCGTATATATAATGGTCCCGGCAGTGGAGTGGCTTTCGCGGGCCGCTGGGCGGCACTCGGAGCCTGGGGTGTCGCCGATTAAGAGATCAACTCGCCACACGGGTCCGTTCCACACGTGTCCTATGTCGAATCGTTCCACAGCTCGCCTGGGGGACTGGCATGTTATTCACGCGTCCTGAAGGAGTTACGATGCGTCAACGTCGGGCCACTACGTCCTCGTCACTATGCGGCTTCCTTGTGGCCGGCCTCCTGGTCGCCCCTGCGGGTGCCGCGGAGGCAACGGCCCTCCGCTCCCCGGACGTGTCGAACCAGAAGATGTGGCAGGAGGCACTCACTGCCCTCGGCAACGGTAAATTCGACGACAGTCTCCGTCTGATGCAGGAGGTTGCGGAGAAGAGCCAGGGCGACAAGCGTGTCCAGAACGTCAGCCACTGGGTGGCCGACTTCGGCAAGCTCCAGGCCGAGCGGAAGGAGCGGATCCGCGCTGATTACGAGAAGTACGTCACCTGGGTCAAGGAAGAAACGGCCAAGGGCGCCTGGAAGCAGGCGATGTGGGACGCCGCCATGGCGTTCAACAACGCCGAGGACCCGGAGGCCTTCCGCAGGGAGCCGTGGCTGACCGAAGCCGTCGAGGGCGCTGTCAAGGCCGCCGCCGAGTACGAGAAGGACCGCAAGTGGGTCAAGGCGGCCACCATTTACGTCCGCCTGACCGAGATCTTCCCGACCAACAAGGAATATCGCGACGCCCTCGATCGGTGCCAGGCACACCTGCGGCTCGAGTACACCTATACCGCCGACTCCGACTGGCGTGCGACAGTGGCTGACATCCAGCCGGAGATGGCGCGTGAGGCCTTCCGGAAGATCGACAGCGAGTACCTGCGCGAACCGGAGTTCAAGCAGGCGATCGTTCGCGGCCTCGAGCAGGTCCTGCGCGTCGCGCAGGAGCCCAAGATCGCCAAGGAACTGGCCGGCCTCAACAACAAGGACGCGGTGGAGGAGTTCGTCAGCCGCGTGAACGTTCGCCTCAAGTACGCCCGCCAGAGCGACAAGCAGACCGTCGATGATCTCATCTCCGTCTTCAACCGGGTCCTGCAGATCAATGACGAGACGCGCCTGCTGCCGCAGAACGTGCTGGTCTACGAGTTCGTCCAGGGTGCACTGCAGCCGCTCGATCGCTTCAGCGACATGATCTGGCCGGCCGACCTGCAGGAGTTCAACAAGCACACGCAGGGGCGATTCAGCGGCGTCGGCATCCAGATCCGCAAGGGCCCCGGCGAGCCCATCAAAGTCGTCTCGCCGCTCGAGGATACGCCGGCCTACCGCGCGGGGATCCAGCCGAACGACACGATCGTGAAGATCAACGGCAAGTCGGCCCTCAAGTACACGATCAACGCCGCCGTCCGCGAGATCACCGGCCCGCCGGGCACCTACGTGACGCTGACCGTCAAACGGCCCGGCCAGGAGAAGGAGTTCGACGTCAAGCTGGAGCGCCAGGAGATCACGATCTTCACGATCAAAGGCTTCGAGCGTGACGCCGAGGGCAAGTGGAAGTACATGATCGACCCGGTGAACAAGATCGCGTACATCCGCATGACCAACTTCACCGAAGGCACCATCGACGAACTCAAGGAAGTGATCAGGCAGCTCCGCAACGACGAAGGCATGCGGGGGCTGATCTTCGATCT
>CAZJTF010000110.1:0-18817 GCA_964548565.1 uncultured Planctomycetales bacterium
GGAGCGGGGAGCATTTGATGAAGCTCCCGGCGAGGCGTTGTGTTCGAACGTGATGCGGTCCTGCGCAAGGAGATTGAGATGGCGATCGTGAGGCGTGTGGGCGTTCTGTCGCTGGGTAAGATGCTGGGGTGCCTGTATGCACTCCTCGGGCTGATCTTCGGAGCGTTTTTCTCCCTGCTCTCGCTTGCGGGAGCATTCGCCAGTTCGCAGAACACTCAGTCCGCCATACCGATCCTGTTTGGAGCAGGCGCGATTATCGTGCTGCCCATCTTTTACGGACTGGCGGGGTTCATCGGTGGCATCATCGTTGCCGCCCTGTACAACCTCATCGCCGGTATTGCGGGCGGGGTCGAGGTGGAACTCGTCCAGCCCCGACAGGGCGGTTTCCCCGTTGCCGGCAACGAATAGAGCGTGACGGCGGGCCGGCCGGGGGCTGCGCACGGTGAGGAGGCAACATGCCTGACCGAACATGGAATGTCGCGATTGCGGGGCCCGGATGGGTGGCCGGTGCATACGTGAACAGCTTCCGCCGGCGCGGAGATGTGCGGGTCAGGCACGTCGTGGGCCGCACGCGCGGGGGGGCGGAGGCGTTCGCCGCCCAGTACGCACTGGATTGCACCTGCTCGGCGGATTTCGGTTTCGCCCTCGATGATCCGGCGGTGGACATCGTTGCCATTCTGACACCGCATCATCTGCACGCGGACATGGCCGTCGCCGCCGCCCGCGCAGGCAAGCACATGATCATCGAGAAGCCGCTGTGTGTGCAGCTCGAGGATCTGCCCCGCGTCCGTGCAGCTGTGCGCGAGGCCGGCGTCAAGACGATTGCCGGATTTGTCCTCCGCTGGAACCCGCTCCTGCGGATGATCCGCGGAAACGTCGAGGAGGGGCGTCTCGGGCGCCTCATTTACGCGGAGACAGACTACGTCCACGGCATCGTCGGCAAACCCTACACAAAGCCATGGCAGACGAGCCGCGCGACAGCAGGCACGAGCCTCCTGCTCGGCGGGTGTCACGCTGTCGACGCGATCCGGTACCTGGTCGGGCGTCGTGTCGTCGAGGTGTCTTCGTACGCCGTCGGTCGGACCGACGGGCTGCAGTACCCGTCGACCGAACTGGCACTCCTCAAGTTCGACGACGGCACCATCGGCAAGGCAGGCTGCTGCCTCGAAGCCAACATGCCTTACGTTTTCAACGTGGAAGTCTTCGGTACAGCCGGCACCTTCCGCAACAATCAGTACGCCGGCGACATGCTACGGGGGCAGACGGGCTTCGCCACGGTGCCGACCATCCTGCCGGATTCCGGCGACGTCTCGCATCACCCCTTCGACGGCGAGGTGAACGAGTTGATCGAGGCCCTCACCGCTGGACGTCGCCCGATCCCCGACGTCGAAGATGCCGCTGAAACGATGGAGATCTGCTTTGCTGCGGAAATCTCGCAGAAAGAGAACCGCCCCGTCCGACTGCCGCTGCAGTAACCGGCGCTTCCGGCCGAACTGACGCGGCGTGGCGGAGCCGGCTTCTCTGGGGCGATCGCGCCGGGTTTAGCTGCCCTCTGGAGTTTTCAGGATCCTTCTCCCGTGCGCGCTCTCATCTCGGGCCGGGGCCTTCCCAACTCTCAGTACACCCGCAACTCGCCGAACCAGCAGGTGCCAGCGGACCCGGGGTCGGTGTAGTCCTCGGGCCGGGCGTGGTAGGGGATCTTGCCGATCAGCACGTCGCTCGCTTCGCCGGTCATTGTGCCGCCGTGCTCGAAGAGTGCGACCCGGCGCCAGGTCTGGCCGTCCGTGCTGTGCTCGACCGTGCCGAAGTGATCGTTAAGCCGTGTGCGGATCCAGTGCATGACGTCGCCGCCCGGCGCCACGGGGACGAGCCGCTGGTCAAAGCCAATGTTGATCTCAAGCAGGTTGTCGTTGCGCAGCCCCGTGCGCAGCCAGGCGCCGCTCTTCCATCGCACGCAGGCAGCCGGTCCCCAGGAAGCGCCGGCATCGGTTCCGCGCCGCATCGTGACGACATAGCCCGACACCGGCCCCGTGAGATCGCGCCCCAGCCAGGCGTACGTGCTCGCCTTCCCCGTCACCGCAAGGCCCCCGTCGCGCGCGGCGAACGGATCCGGGTTCGCGGGTGACGCGGTGGACGGCCAGCCAGGCAGCGCGTCGAACCCCTCATCGAGCTGCGGCGTCGTCCATCCGGGCGGTTCGCGCAGCAGCACCTGCTCCGCGCCCATCGCCGCGGCGTGCGCGGGGATCGCGGTCTGGCGCATCTCCGCGCGCCGCTCCACGTCGGCGCGCAAGGCGGGCGTCAGCCGGGCACGATAGCGCTCCCGGACGAGGCGCATGAGCTCCGCGTCCGCCATCCAGCCGGCGATCGTGTGCATCCGCCCGTTGACGCTCAGCAGCCGGTCGAGAAGCTCCGGCGTCGGGCGCGAGCCGTTGTTGCAGATAACTCCGACGGCGTTGCTCGTGTTCCAGCAGGAGACGAAGTACCGCAGGTAGCGCGGGTCGGCATACAGCGGCTCGCGCCCCTCGCCGCGCAGGATGAAATCGACGTACGCGTCCGCGTGCGGCAGAAAGCACAAGTCGGGTCCAAGCGCGCTCGTCGAGTGCCACTCGAGAAGGCCCCCGTCGCCGACCAGCGCGCGGCTGCGGCGCGCAAGTGCGTAGAGCGCCGCCGGGTTCTCGCTGTACTGTCCGTCGAAGTAGAGCCCGTCCGGTCGATGTTCGCGCAGCAGTCCCTCGATTTCGGCGAGAAACAGGCCCATGTTTTCGCCGGTGGGTCGCCCGGGCGGCCAGCCGCGGAAGTTCTCGAAGTTGTTCATTGCGGCGGATTCGAGTGCCGTGCCGCGCAGGAAGTAGAACGGGCTCGTGTACACGATGAACCGCATCCCGAGCCGGTGCACGGTCTCGCGGACACGCGCGAACTCCGCCGCCCCCAGGCGCGGCTGAAATGCGAGGTTCCAGTCTTTCCACAGCATGACCTCCGACTGCAGCAGGACAACGTTGCCTTCTCTCGACCATGCTTTCAGCACGTCATCGGGTGGGTAGCCGGCGCTGTTTGACCAGTGCCAGACCACGTTGTCGCGAAGAGAACGCTCCCAGTCGTACGGCTTCGGCGGGCAGATTCCGATCCAGAGCACCGCATCCGGCGGTAGCTCGTATCGGGCCGTCACATCGCCGTAGGGGTCGAAGGCGTCGTCGATCTCCTGCTGCGAGCAGTACAGCCCGAACCCGCCCCATTCATCGAACAGGACGTGATTGGCTTTCCACGAGGCGGTGAAGCCGCAGTCGATCCGCCGGCGGAGCACGATTCGCAGCGGGCGCCGCGCCTGCAGCATGAACAGCGAATCGCCGTTGACCCGCAGGTGGAACGCCGGGTGCCGCACGAACGCCAGCCCCGGGCCGCGATGCGTCAGCTCGATCTCGCCGGGCAGAGGGGGCAGCTCCAGTTCGAGCACCGCGCGATCGCGTCCGACCCGCTGGCGGAAGATGCCGCGCCCGGACCGCAGGTCCATCTCCATGACCGCGCCGGTCGTGCGGATCTGCAGGCGCTGGTCCGCGATGTCCGCGCTCTCCACGCGCATGCCGAACTGCGGCTCGGGAAAGCTCGCCGGGTTCATCAGCCCTTGGAAGGTGGGGGCGGCTGCCGGCTGCGAAGTGGGGCGGGTCGTTTGAGCGGCGGCGGCGCCCAGCAGAAACGGCAGAACGGTGAGCCACGCCATGCAGTGCTCCTCGAAGCATCGGGCGGATGAACACGGATTGCCACGGGTGCACACCGGACGCCCGCGCACAACGGGTAACCTACGCGACGGAGCGGGAAGAAGCACCGTGACCTCCTCCACGCGCGCCGGAAAGCCCGACCGGCGGGTCTTCGCTTGCTCGTCGCTCGCTGCCGTCTCTCGTCTGGGGTGAGAGGCTTTCGGTTCTCTGGTGGTGCCTCATGGTTTTCCGGCCTGAAGCACCTGGCCATCCGCGCGCAGCGCGTCCTGGAGCGCGCCGAGGCTCACACGATGGACGGGGACGGAGGTTGTGACGGCCAGCGCGGCCGCCACCCCGGCGCTGTGCCCGGCGATCATGTAGTTGGGCTCCATGCGGAAGGATGCGTACGCGACGGTCGACGCGGAGATGCAGACGGGCACAAGCAGGTTGGAACACTCCGCGTAACGGGGCAGCAGGGCACGATACGGAATGTCCCAGGGCTCCACCGGCTGGCTGACGTACCCTTCCACGAACACGTCATCCTGCGCGTCAGGGAATCGGAACGTGCGCACGGCAACCCACTGGACCTCCCGGATGTCGATGTTGTAGCCGGCCATCCCGACCACGTCGTACTTGCGCGGGCGCTCCTGGAGGTCGTGTTGCGTGAGGACGATCTCGCCGATCATGCGTCGTGCTTCGCGGACGTAGAGCTGATGGGGCCAGCCGCCGGTGTCCTGAAACTCGTCCCTGCACAGGCCCCACGGGGCGCACGCCTCGCGCACCCGGGGCGGGACGGACGGGTCATTCTGAAGGAAGAACAGCAGGCCGTGCGCCCAGCGCCGATGTTCCTCCCGGATTTCCGCGCGGCGCTCCGGCGTGGCCTCGACGTATTCCTGGTTCGCGCCGGGCAGATTCAGTGAGACCGGGCCGCTGCTGTTTGCATCGCACTTGCCATTGGGGATGCGCCCGAAGCCGATCGGACCGCGGAGGCCCCGGCCTCCCCGCTCCTCGACGGCGACAAGGTGCCGTCGCAGGAGCTCGTAGCGGGCCGCCTCGTAGTCCTCGGGCCGCGTGATCGGCAGGCGGTTCTCGGGCCGGTCCGTCAGGCACAGCCGGTAGCAGTAGGCCTGAATTCGACCGTCGCCGGCGCCAACCGGTACGAGTCGGTCCTCCGGCGTGATGCCCGGGAGCAGGCGGTCCGCCTGCCAGGGCGAAACGCCGGGACCGAACTGATGGTGCCCGGGCAGGAGCTCGCGGCGCCCGGCGAGTGATTCGCCGTAGCGGTCCTTCCCCTCGCGGCCCAGCGCGCAGGAGACGCCGGCGGCTTTCAGCAGGTCGCCCTCGTACGTGGCGTCCACGAAGACGCCGGCCGCGTAGCTTCGGTCGTTGCGCATCCGGATGGCGCGGATGCGCGTCCCGTCCATCTCGGCTGACAGAAGCGACTGCCGGAAACGCACCTCGACGCCCGCTTCCCTGAGCATCGTGTTGAAGACGGCCTCGGCCGCGTGCGGCTCGCATGTCCACGACACGGGCTGCCCGTAGTGCCGCCCCAGGCGATGGAAGAAATCGAGCGTGAGCCCGCCGATGAGGCTTTGCTGGCGGTCCACGTCAAACTTGCCCAGGCCGCCGGAGACCATGCCGCCGATGTGCTGTCCGGGCTCCAGCAGAAGCACCGAGACGCCGTGGCGGGCGGCGGCCACCGCGGCCATCGCTCCCGCGGCGGTTCCTCCGTACACGACGACGTCGGGTTCGCGAGCCGACGTCTGGACCGGTGGGACGCATACGCACAACAGCATCCCAAGCAGCGAGACCGCGGGCGTCCGTCGGCGTTTCAGTCGACTGTTGGCGAACGAGGAGCAGAGTTGTCCCGGTGCGCCGTGATTCGAGTGGTGCATGATGGATGGTGCTCCGCGGCTCCTCGAACCGTGTTCTTCACTGCAGACGATGATGCGGGACAGCATAACCTGAGCCGCCAGCCAAATCAGATGACCGATTGCGATTCACCTGCAATGGTTACGGGTGAGCCGGGGCCTTGACTGACGGTCGCCTGTCTGCGGCGTCCGGTGACATGGACAGATGCGCGCAAGCCCATCTAGAATCGCGGGATGGAATCACGCCCCGAACGACGTCACCTGCTGAGCGCGACTTTAGAGGAGTTCGCCGCGTTCTGCGCGGACCATGAGCTTCCCGACTGGCGGGCCCGGCAGGTTTTCGAGTGGGTCTACCGCCGCGGCGTCGACAGCTTCGAGGCGATGACGAACCTCTCGAAGCCGCTGCGGGCCGAACTGGCAGGCGACTGGGAGATCTTCACGTCCACCGTCGCGCGCCGTCAGGAGTCGCAGGACGGCACGATCAAGCTCCTGCTTGAGTGGCCCGATGCCGCCACGAGTGAATGCGTGCTGATCCCGGATGAGGACCGGCGCACCGCGTGCATCTCGAGCCAGGTCGGCTGCCCGGTCGGCTGCCGGTTCTGCGCCAGCGGCCTGGGCGGGCTGCAGCGTCAACTCACGACCGGCGAGATCGTCGAGCAGGCGATGCGTGTCCGCCAGCTCTGCGAGACAAATCCGCCCGAAAACGGCGGCGAGACCCCTTCTGATCCGGGCGTGCCCGTCCTGCTGCGACGGCGTTCACAGCCCGGCGCTCAGGGAGGCCCAACCGGAGCGAGTCACCCACTGCGTGCCGCCGAGTCACAACGTCTGAGCAACATCGTCTTCATGGGCCTCGGCGAGCCGCTCGGCAACTACGCCTCCGTCGTGAAGGCGATCCGCATCATCAACGCCGACTGGGGCATGAACATCGGCGCCCGCAAGATTACCGTCAGCACGGTGGGCCTCCCGAGCCAGATCCGACGCCTGGCCGACGAGGACCTGCAGATCAACCTCGCCATCTCCCTGCACGCGCCGAATGACGATCTCCGCCGCGAGTTGATCCCCTGGGCGGAAAACATCTCCATCGCCGAGATCGTCTCCGCTGTCCGCGAGCATTTCCTCAAGACCGGGCGCGAAGCGACAATGGAGTACATCCTGCTGGGCGGCGTGAACGACGCGCCCGAGCACGCAGACCAGCTCGCCCGCGTCTGTCGGCAGATGCGGTGCAACGTCAACCTGATCCGCTACAACCCGGTGGCTGGCCTCGGCTATGCACGCCCCACCTCGCAGGCCGCGCAGCGATTCCTCCAGCGTCTGCGCGACCGCGGCGTGAACGCCCACCTCCGCAAGAGCCGCGGAATGGACATTGATGCCGCCTGCGGCCAGCTCCGGCGCGCCGCCGGCATGCAGCCCGGCGCCCTCGCGCCCTCGCTCGATTGACGGCGAGCCGGAAGGAATTGAGAATGAAGAGTTGAGAATTGAGAATTGTGGGTGCTCCTCTCGATCTGGTGCATTCACAGGGTTGTCTCGGGTGGACGTTGGCCGTTTCTGTTCGCGTGCGCGACTGCCTCCAACTCTCAATTCTCCACTCTCAATTCCACGAAAGGAGCTGGCATGGAACCGTTGCAGATTGGCGTGTGCAGCTGGTCGCTGAAGATCCCGGACCTCGGCGAAACGCTCAAGACAATCCGCGAGACGCTCGGGCTGCGTCTCGTGCAGATCGGCTGGTGGGATGAGAGCTTCCGGGATACGGATCGCGTCCTGGGCATCATCAAGAACAGCGGCCTCGAAGTGAGCGCCACCTGCATCGGCTACAAGGAAGAAGACTACTCGACAATCCAGGCGATCGCCGAGACGGGCGGGTACAAGCCAGACAAGTACTGGGAGACCCGTTACGCCAGGACAGTCGCCCTCGCCGACTTCACCAGACAGCTCGGGGTGAAGCTCCTGGCGACGCACATCGGTTTTGTGCCGCACGATCGAAAGGACCCGCAGTACCAGGTGATGGTCGACCGCCTGAAGAAGGTGTGCGACGCCCTCGGCCAGCGCGGGGTCGCCCTCGTGATGGAGACGGGCCAGGAGCGGGCCGAGGATCTTCTCGCGTTCATTGGAGCGGTCGGCTACGACAATATCCGCGTGAACTTTGATCCCGCCAACATGGTGCTGTACGGCGTGGGTGACCCCGTCGAGGCGGTTGGCATCCTCAAGGACAAGATTGCCCACGTGCACATGAAGGACGCCAACTGGTCGAAGGTCCCGATGAAGGAGTGGGGCGAGGAAGTCGTCCTCGGCTCCGGCGAGGCGGATATTCCGCGCGTCGTCAGCAAGCTGCGCGCCGGCGGCTACCAGGGTCCGCTCGTGATCGAGCGCGAGGCTGGCAACCAGCGGCTCGCCGACATCCAGGAAGCCATCGCGCTGCTTCGGGGCATGCTCGGCTGACGAAATCCTGCAACCACACGCCAGGTCGCTCCCGCACGGGAATAATCATGTGTTCTCCTGCGGGTGCGACATGCGAACATGTGTCATCCTGAATCCCAACGCCGGATCGGCTGAATCCGCCGACCTCTCCGAACACATTGCCGATGCCGGCTGGGATATTCTCCTCACCGACTCGGCCGGGCACGCGGAGGAACTCGCCCGCGATGCCCTCGCAGACGGCTACGATCGGATCATCGCCGCCGGCGGCGATGGAACCGTCAACGAGGCGTTGAACGGCCTGCGCGACAAGCTCTCCCGCGTGACATTCGGCATTCTCCCGCTTGGCACCGGTAACGACTTTGCCCGCAGCCTCAACATCCCCATGGGCGACCCGCTGGCGGCCTTCGAGACGCTGCTCAGAGGCCGGGTGCGCTGCGTGGACGTGGCCCGCATCGAACTGCCGGAGCCGCGCCTGTTCCTGAACACCGCCGGTGCCGGATTTACCGCCACGGTCGGAGAACAGATCGACAGCCGCGCCAAAAGCTGGTGGGGAGCGGTCGCGTACCTATGGGCCGGGGCCAAGGCGCTGCCGGAGTTGCAGGAATACCGCGTCCGGATCCAGTTGGACGATGAGATTCTGGAAACGTCCGCCTTCACGTTGGTGATCGCGAACGGCACCACGATCGGCGGCGGAATTCCACTCGCACCGGGTGCCTCAATCGAGGACGGGCGCCTGGACGTCTTCGTTCTGCCCGTCCTGCCTCTCACGCGGCTGGCGGTTCTTGTGCCGAAGATTCTGGCCGGTGCTCACGCCGACGAGGAGGAGCTGATCTTCCGCCAGGCTCGCCAGATTCAGGTGGAGTGCACGCCGTCCATGCCTCTGAACGTCGACGGAGAAATGCTCGGAGAGACCCCCGTGACCGTCACCACGCTCCCGGGAGCCCTGTCCGTCCTCACCGGGGACCCTCTCGAACAGCGGCAGTGAGGCAACCTGTCGCCGCCTGAATCGAACACAGCCGGGGCAGTCTTGCCCGCCGTGGTTCGTTTGCGCCTCAATTCTGGCCACGGGGGGCAGATCGCGTTACCCTGCCTGCAACAAGTTGCCGCTTCGTGCGTTCAAATCCTCTCGGACGCCCGCGCGCGTGCGGATGCGGTGAACCATCTCTCGTGAATCGGAGCTTCTGATGCGTGTCCTCCTCCTTCCTACGCTGTTGCTTCTGGCTACCGGAGTCGTCGGGAATGCACAGACGACCGACGTTCGCCCGAATATCATCGTGATCGTCGCCGATGATCTCGGCTATGCCGACCTCGGCTGCCAGGGCCGCAGCAAGGACGTCCGCACACCCAATATCGACACGCTCGCGTCCAACGGGGTGCGCTTCACGAACGGCTACGTCTCGTGCCCCGTCTGCAGCCCGACTCGCGCCGGGCTCATAACCGGCCGATACCAGCAGCGATTCGGACACGAGTTCAACCCTCGGGCCGCCTCTCCCGGCCAGGAGTTCGGGCTGCCCCTCACGGAGGTCACGCTCGCCGACCGCCTGAAGAAGGCCGGCTACGCCACCGGCATGGTCGGCAAGTGGCACCTGGGCGGCGACGAGAAACGCCTGCCGCTCAGTCGCGGGTTTGACAGCTTCTTCGGCTTTCCGGCCGGTGCGCATTCCTATATCGACGCGATGGCCGACAGCAACAACCCGATCTACCGCGGACGCGAGCGGTACAACGAGAAGGAGTACCTGACCGACGCCTTCTCACGCGAGGCCTGCGCGTTCGTCGAGCAGCACGCCGGAAAAACGCAGCCGTTCTTCCTCTACCTGACGTACAACGCCATTCACACACCCCAGCAGGCGCCGGAGAAGTACCTCGCGCGGTTTGCGGACGTCAGGGACGTGAAGCGTCGAACGATGCTCGCGATGCTCTCCGCGATGGATGACGGCGTCGGCGCCGTGCTCGAGCACGTCCGGAAGGCGGGCGCGATGGACAACACGCTCGTGTTCTTCATCTCGGACAACGGCGGACCGACTGCCGGGAACGGCTCGCGCAACGATCCGCTGCGCGGTTTCAAGGGCGAGGTGCTCGAGGGCGGCATCCGGGTGCCCTTCCTCGTGCAGTGGCCACGCGTGCTGCCCAAGGGCAGGGTATATGACGCGCCGGTGATTTCACTCGACATCCACGCCACGGCAGTGGCGGCGGCGCGCGCCTCCGTTTCCGCCGAGAAACCGCTCGACGGAGTCAATCTGCTGCCGTTCCTCACGGGCGACAAGAAAACTCCTCCCCACGAGGCGCTGTACTGGCGATTCGGCCAGCAGTGGGCGATCCGCAAAGGCGATTGGAAGGCGGCGGTCGCGCGGGATGAGACGCTGCAACTCTTCGATCTTCGCAACGATCCGGGCGAATCCAGGAACCTGGCCGGCGAGAAAGCGGAGGTCCTGGCCGAGCTTGTCAAAGACTACGACGCGTGGAACGCTCAGCTTGCCCAGCCACTCTGGGGTGGTGGAGGAGGGGGTGGACGTGCCGCCCGGGCCGCCCGCCCCGGCCGCGCGGATCGAGCCGATCGTGCCGACCGCCCCCGTCGCGCGGGCCGACGTGCAGCCTCTCGCCCGGCCCGCCAATAGAGTGCCGCGCCGCGCGTGCGCGGCATATGCTCCGATGCTGCTGAAGCTCGACAAGACGGGCAATCGTGCAGCCGCGATTTGCCGCGCGCGTGAATCGATTTCGCCGAACGGATCAGGACGGTCGTCGCCTTCCGGGCATACCATTCGACAAACCTCGAATGCAGGAGCCTGATCATGATCGCACCGACCGCCACACGCGTGCAGCAGCAGACCCGCCAGGACGTCAACGAGCGGATCCGACGCCAGACCGAGATGAACATCGCCTATTTTCGAGAGCATCCCGAGAAGATCGACACGCGGCTCCGCGAGCTCGACGAGGAGTGGGATATCGAACGTGCTCTCGAGACCGGGTCCGCCACCCTGTCGCTGATCGGGCTCACCTTCGGCATGACGACGAGCCGCAAGTGGCTGCTGCTGCCGCTCGTCGTGCAGGGCTTTTTCCTGCAGCACGCGCTTCAGGGCTGGTGCCCGCCGCTGCCGTTCTTCCGGGCGCTCGGCCTGCGAACTCAGAAGGAGATCGAATCCGAGCGCGACGCTCTCCGGGCGATCCGCCACGAATCCGGCGCCCAGACCGGTGGCCGGCTCCCGCAGGATCCACAGAGCGTCCTCCACGACATTTAAGAGCCGGGAGGGAGCGCATCGCGGCCCCGTCTGGCGTAATCCGCCCGTCGTGCGGACAATCCGTGCATGGTGCTCATCCGCCCTGAAGCGGTCCGTGACGCCCCCGACGTCTATGCCATCCACGCGGCTGCCTTCGGCCGGGTGGCGGAAGCGGACATTGTCGATCTCCTGCGTCGAAACGGAAAGGCGACGATCTCACTGGTGGCGGACATCGCCGGTCGTCCCGTCGGGCACATCCTCTTCAGCCCCGTGACGCTCGATCATGTGACCTGTGGCCTCGGGCTGGCGCCGCTCGCTGTCGCGCCCGGCCACCAAAAATGCGGCATCGGAAGTCGGCTCGTGACGGCCGGTCTCGAAGCGTGCCGCCGCCTTCAAGCCCCGCTGGTCGTCGTCCTCGGCGATCCGGCCTACTACAGCCGCTTCGGCTTCATCCGCGCGTCAAGGCTCTGCCTGGACAACGAGTACGGCGCCGACGAGGCGTTCCGGGCCGTCATGTTCGATCGCGAGAGTATTCCACGCTCCGGAGGGCTCGTGCGCTACGCGCCGGAGTTCCTCCACGTATCGCCATAGAATCAGCGTAATGCCTGACGCGACAGGTGAAATCAGTCCCGGAATGCTGGCCGCCCGGCTGTTGTACGAACAACCGGTCACGCCGGACCGTCACGCGCTGCTCGAGCGCCTGCACCGCCGTCGTCCCGATGCGGAGCTGCTTGCCGATCCGGGCGAAACCGCCCCCGGCGCCATCCTGTTCGCTCATCCCGACCACCCGGTCGAGTTCGCGGATCGGCCCGCAATTCCCGTAGAGACCGCAATTCTCCCGGGGGCGTCCGTCCTGGATCCCGCCGTGCTCATGCCCGCCGTTCAGCAGTCGTGGAACTGGCCGGAGGCGCGCGAGGTGGGGCCGCGATGCCGGTACGGGCTCCTCATCAGCGACCTCGTCGCGAGGAACCTCGAAGCGCGCGTCCGGCTCGGCCTGTTCGTTGACGTGGTCGCGGCCGCCGTCGAAGTCACGCAGCCGCTCGCGATCCACTGGGTCTCGTCTCAGAAGCTGTCGGATCCCGGCGAGTTGATCCGTGCGGTCGCGTCCGGCGACCCTCACCAGATCGGCCTGGCCGTTCTGAATGTTCGCCTCTTCAACATTGAGGGTGAGCCTGGCGGGATGGTCATGGACACGCTCGGCTTGGGCGCCCTGAGCCTGTCTGATCTGCAGATCCACTTTCAGGACCTTGCTCCCGCCCAGGTGGCCGCGCTGCTGTACAACTACGCTCTGTATATTCTCGATCGCCCCGACTGGTTGAAAGAAGGCGCCACCATCCCGGGTGTGAGCGGTCGAAACTGGACCTGTCTTCGCGGCACCGCCCTCGTCCCGCCGAAGCGCCCGGTGTGGCGTCTCGAACCGGAGGCGAGCCCATCTGCGCCGTGAGCGGAAGTGTTCATCGCGATCGGGCGACCAGCGCCCGGCTCATTCCGCAATTCGAAATCCGCACTGGCCGCCCCGGCAGGACTCACCAGTCGCCAGCCGCCCCGTCCCCGTAGAACACCGTCTGCGGCAGCTCCTGCTGGAACGGGTGCTTCTTGACCTCGGCCTCGTTGATCTCGATCCCAAGGCCGGGCCGGGTGCCGGGGCGGACGATGCGCCCTTCCCGCTCGACGACGAAGCCCTCCTGGACGACGTCCTTGCGCCAGGGGACGTCGAGGTGCACGGCCTCGCAGATGATATAGCTTGGCGTCGCGAAGCCGAACTCGAGCGAGGCGGCCGTGCTCACCGGCCCCTGGGGGTTGTGCGGCGCCATCGCAACCCGGTAGGCCTCCGCCATGGCCGCGATCCGCCGCGCCTCGGAAAGCCCGCCTGTGTGCGTGATGTCCGGCTGAATGATGCTGCACGCGCGCTTCTCGAGCAGCTCGCGGAAGGCGTGCTGACTGATCAGGCGCTCCCCGGTCGCGATCGGCGTCGCCACCGCCTGCTGCACGTCGCGCAGGCCGTCCACCGACTCCGGCCAGCACGGTTCTTCAAACCAATACAACCCGTACGGCTCCAGCGCCTTCGCGAACATCAGCCCCATGCGCGGCGACGGACGGGCGTGGCAGTCCACCATGATGTCGATGTTCTCGCCCACGGCCTCGCGCATGGCGCCCACGCACTTCTCGGCGTAGCGGATCGGCCGAAGGCCCTCGATCGGCATTGTCCAGGGCACCGCCATGCTCTTGAACGCAGCGAAGCCGTCGGCCACCGCCTGCCTGGCGAGATCCGCAAAGCGTTGCGCATCCGCGGGGTTCGTCTCGTAGAAGTCCTCCATCCGCCCGCCGCCCAGGTGGCAGTACGTGCGGATGTAATCGCGCACCGGCCCGCCCCAGAGCTTGTGGCAGGGGACGCCGTGCACTTTGCCGACAATGTCCCACAGGGCCAGGTCGATACCACTGATGGCAGTGCCGCGAATGATGCCGTTCCCGTGCCAGAAATGCTGGCGGTACATCATCTGCCAGAGATGCTCGACGCGCGTCGGGTCCTGGCCGATCACGAGTTGGGCCACGTCCTCCACCGCGCCGACTACCGCCCGCGTGTGCCACTCCAGCGTCGCCTCGCCCCAGCCCCACAGCCCCGGCTGGTCCGTCAGCACCTTGACGAACACCCAGTTGCGCATGCGCGCGTTGCAGACATGTGTTTCGACGCCTGTGATCTTCATGGATAACTCCCGCGGGCTCCTCGGCAAAAAAGAGGAACACGGATGTCGGATCAGGATGGACGCAGATACAGGGGTGATATTGTGAGGACGGACGTCCTTCTCGGCAAGCAAACCGGGGATGACCTGCGCAGGCCCGTCCGTCGGCGCACACGGCTTACGTCTGCCTTCCCCCCGGCAACCGGTGTAGATTGCCGGGGGGAGAGTCGTCGTGGTCGCGGAAGCGAGACCACTCCCGGTTATTGCGTCGCTCCACCGCCGCAGCCCGGGTTCGCCGGAATGGACGGCCCGCTGGCACAGGCGCGGAATGCGGCGAAATCCTCCAGGTCGATATCCGAGTCGCCGTCGCGGTCGAAGCAGCCGCAGGTGGCCGGGTCCGGATACGTTTCGGGGTGTGCGCCGCTGAAACACCGCTGGAACCGACCGAAATCGTCCATATCGACATCGAGATCGCCGTCGGTATCGGCAAACGGCTGACCGCACGGGGCAGGCGGGCAGACACTGACGCTGCATTCGCCGGTTTCGGCATCGCAGGCGTGGCAGGGATCGCATTCCGTAGGCACGCCGCCGGTGCACGCGCCTGCCGAGCAACTCTCGCCGGTCGTGCACGCTGACCCGTCGTCGCAAACCTCCCCATCCGGCACGGGTGCGTGGACACACCCTCCGGCGCCATCACACACGTCAATCGTGCAGGGATTGCCGTCATCGCAATCGAGCACGTCGGTCATGCAGCCGCCCGCCTGCGAATCACACTCGCCGCCGAGGCAGTCGTCGGCCTGGTCGCAAATCGGTGGTTCGTTCGCGACGCAGCCGGTGAAGGGGTCGCAGGCCGAGAACGACTCGCCGGCGCAGAGGTCCGAGCAGGCCGGCGGCAGTCCCGGCATGCATCCGGCCTTCGGGTCGACAGTCTCCTCGCCGTTACAGAGGTTCATGTCGTCACAGTGCTCCAGGTCCACCCGCCCGTAGCACCCGCCATCCGGGTGGCAGACGTCATTGAGCGTCCCCGCATCACCGTCGTCGCAGGGAGCGCCCTGCATGATCGCGCCTACGCAGTTGCCCTGGCCGTCGCACCGTGCGGTGTCCGGGGCGATGCAGTGATTACCGCTCTGGCAGGGCATCCCCGGCGGGGCGTTGTCACCGAGGCAGGTGCCATCCGGCCGGACCCTGTCGTTCAGCGTGCACGGCCTGCCATCGTCACAAGGCATACCGACCGGCGCCACGCCCGCGCATGTCCCGTACGCGTCGCACAGATCGTTGACGGTGTAAGGATTGCCGTCATCGCAGGTCCCCGGCGCGGGTACGTAATCGCACTGGCCGTCCAGCGGATTGCAGATCGCCTGGTGACAGGGCACCGGCTCACAATCGGCCCCGCCGTTGCACTCGACCTGCGGCAGCACAGGGTCGCCGTTCGCCTGCTGGAGCAGGATGAAGCTGGCATTATTCAGGTGCCACGTCGTGCCGGCGGCGTGCTTGGCGTTCGGCGGGATAAACGTCTGGCCCGCGACGTGCCACGTGACGCCGCTGTTGTGTTTGGCGTTCGCCGGGATGAAGGTTGCGTTCGGAACATGCCACGTGACGCCGGAATTGTGCTTGGTCCCCGGCGGGATGAACGACAGGTTCGGCAGGTGCCACGTGATCAGGGCCGCGTGGATCGAACCGGGCGGTATAAACGTCTGCCCCGCCACATGCCACGTGACGCCCGAGTTATGGATCGTGCCGGGCGGAATGAACGTCGCGCCGGCGATGTGCCACGTGATGAGCGCCGCGTGCTTGGAACCCGGTGGGATGAACGTCTGGCCGTTGACGTGCCAGGTCGAACCGGTGTTGTGCTTCGCGCCGGCCGGCACGAACGTGGCATTCGGAATGTGCCACGTGATCAGCGCCGCATGCTTGGAACCCGGCGGTATGAAGGTCTGGCCGTTCACATGCCATGTCGACCCGCTATTGTGCTTGGCACCCGCGGGCACGAACGTTGCGTTGGGAATGTGCCACGTGATGAGCGCCGCGTGCTTGGAACCCGGTGGGATGAATGTCTGGCCGTTGACATGCCAGGTCGAACCGGAGTTGTGCTTCGCGCCGGCCGGCACGAACGTGGCGTTCGGAACGTGCCATGTGATCAGCGCGGCATGCTTCACGCCCGGCGGAATGAATGTCTGACCCGCCACGTGCCAGGTCGAGCCCGAATTGTGTTTGGCGCCTGCGGGCACGAACGTGGCGTTCGGAACATGCCACGTGATCAACGCGGCGTGCTTGGAGCCCGGCGGGATGAACGTCTGCCCGGCAACGTGCCACGTCGAACCGGAATTGTGCTTCGCGCCGGCCGGAACGAACGTGGCATTCGGAATGTGCCACGTGATCAGCGCTGCATGCTTGGAGCCGGCGGGGATGAACGTCTGCCCGGCAACGTGCCACGTCGAACCGCTGTTATGCTTGGCTCCCGCGGGCACGAAGGTCGCGTTGGGGATGTGCCACGTAATCAGCGCCGCGTGCTTCGAACCGGCCGGGATGAAGGTCTGCCCCGCGACGTGCCAGGTGACGCCCGAGTTGTGAATCGCATTACCCGGGATGAACGTCGCGTTGGCGATATGCCATGTGATATTTGCGCCATGCTTTCCGCCGCCGCCGCCGCCGCCACCGCCTCCTCCTCCTCCGCCCCCCGGAGGAAGCAGGCTGATCCCGAGCACGTGCCAGGTGACGTTGAACATGTGCCGCGCGCGAATGCCGCGTGCACCGCCGCCGAGCGGGCCGGTCTGGATGCTGATGTTGTCCACCATCCAGCCGAGGAATCCGTTGTTGAGGGCATCGGTCGTGTCAAACGTGAACCGGATTCGGATGGTTGTGCCGACGAACTCTCGCAGGCTGATCGGTCCCACCTCCACCCACTTGTTGCTTTCGTCGAAGCTCTGGTACAGGAGCGTCCACGGACCCTCGTTCACCGAGATTTCCACCAGGCTCCGGTCGTAATTGGACTCTGCCCGGCCGCCGGCAATGCCGTTCTCGGTGGCCCGGCGCTGACTGAACCGCAGGAACGCATTGTCCGGCAGATCCGGAATCATCGGCGATGTCAGGTAGCCCCAGTTGGCGACGCCGTTGTCGTAGCTGCAATTCGCATCCTGGCCGTAGTACGCGCTCCTGGTGGGCGACTTGTACGCCGATTCCGCCGGGCACGTTGTCGGGGGTTCGCTCACGAGGTGCCACAGGCCCGTGGCCGTCCAGCCGCCGGCTCCCAGCGGATCGCCCGCATCCCAGGCCTCCTCGAGCACCGGGCCGCCAGCCAGCGCTCCTGCGTCCGAGAGGCCACCCGCCGTCAGCAGCGCCGGGATTCCACTCAGCCATGGCAGCCCTGCAACCGGCTGCGCTGCATCGGCGAGTGTTCCCTCCTCCTCTGTGGCATGCCATCCGCCCGGGATCAGGCAGGCCATCATATCGCCGACATCGCCGTGCGCGCTGCAGGTCTCGAGCATTGAGGCCACTTCGCCGATCGATTCGTATGCGTAGTACGGTGCGACCGCCACACGGTTGTCGGGTTCGAGCGTGAAGAACCCATACGCGTCGATGACGCCGCGCGTGAACGGATATGCGGCGTGCAGGTACGCGCGATACTCGGGCACATCCCGGATGAAGTTATCCGCAAGCTGGTCGGCGGGGCCGTCGTAATAGTTGTTCTGTGCCGTGTTCCGGCGGTAGGTGCCGATGAGAATCTTGCGCGCGTTGTGCGCGTGGTCGACATAGAACAGGAATCCCGTCCGGGTGTCCAGCGCCAGATTCCGGCCGACATCGACGACGCCGTCGAGCGGGGCATCATCCTCGCAGGCGACGAAGAGGAAATTGCGCGTCCTCCTGTTGAACAGCAGGTGGAAGGGGATATTCGACTCGTCGTGTGTCCGGAACACGAACACCTCGTCGTCGCCCGGCGTGAACGCACGCGGCGGAGACTGCGGTATCCGATTGAGCCCCACGGCGACCGTACGTCCACGGTACGTGATCGCGCGGCTGAAATCGTCGATGCGCTCCACCCGCACGCCGTCATTCGGCCCGAGCCGCGCGTAGCGTACATGGGCCCCATCCGGCCCCGTCAGTTCTTCACGGAACTCGTAGTAGCCGATGTGAACGACCGTCTCGTCGAGGTCGGCCGGTTCGACGCGCAGGTTTCCCCAGATGAACTTCTCGCCGGCATGAAAACGCCAGTACAGGTAGTTTTCACTCGGGAGAATGCTCAGGCGATCCGGAAGGGCGGAGAACACGTGCGCGAATACCGCGCGCGGGTCATCCAGGTCGATCGCGCATGCGTCGGGAAGGTTCATGCTGGCGGGCTTGCGCTCGGTGGGGCGGACAGCGCGCGGCGCATCCGGTGGCAGCCAGGCCGGTCCGGTGTCCGCCTGCGCCGCCCCGTCCGACGGACGAGTCGTGACGCCGGATGCTGCCGTCTCGGGCAGGCCGGCCAGAACGAGATAGCAGAGCGGTAGAAGAACGCGGGATGGCTCGCGGATGATGCTGCCGGCAGTCATGGATGCCTCCTGCTCTGAGCATGACACCAGCCCCCCTGAGCGCACGGCGGCGTCTGCTCTGGATCGAGAGATGTGCTGAAACCTGCGCGTTTGCCTGCAACGAAGTGGATCCGCCGCGCTCCCGGTCGGCGGATGCGCACAGCAGGACGATCGATTGAGTTGTGCGGCAGTCAGGCCGGGACGGCCCGGGGCCGCGGAGGCGCCAGCGCTGTCGACTCAGGATGTGCCCGCAACAGGAGGCAGTATACTTCAGATCTGGTCTGCAGTCAAATGGGGGGAGGTGTGATGATCTTTTCGGCAGGGGGTGCCGCAAAACGTGTCGGAACCGCGCAGCCTTTCCCGTCGTGCGCCCGGATCCGGGACAGGCCGCCGTGAGTTTCACCCGACCGCGGCCGCCATCACGATCGCGATACC
>CAZJTF010000111.1:0-18742 GCA_964548565.1 uncultured Planctomycetales bacterium
GTGCCAGCCACTCCCCGCGAACTCTGGGCAGCGTTCGAGCGGACGGCGCCGCGATTCGAGCACGCCATCCTCAAGGATGAAACGCTGCAGTCCGAGACGGATCCGCGGCAGCAACTCCGCCGGATCGAGGTCCGCTTCTGCAGCCAGGTCGTGGACGGCCACCGCATGGAGCACACGGGCGTCATCTTCATGCCGGCGGATCCGGCGGTCCTGCAGATACCCGAGCGGAAAGGGAAGGTGGTCATCGTCGGGCAGCGGCTCGGCGATGCCTCGATGCTGTTCAACTACGGGGATGCGATCGCGGCGCGGACCGGTTACCCGACGATGGTGCTGCCGGTGCCGGGGGAGTTCGACGGCCAGGATGGTGAGGGGCGCTGGCATTACTTCTGCCGTGGGCGCGTCCAGAAAACGAAAGATCCGTCCTACCACAACTATTTCCGGCTGGCGGTGCCGTACCTGCGCGCCGTTCGCATCCTCTCGGAGATCCTGCACGAACCCGAGATCCGCGCAGTCATCGGCGGCCACAGCAAGCGGGCCACTTCCGCTTTCACGGCGGCCGCCATCGATCCCGAACACATCGTCGGACTCGTGTACATGGGGAACGAGACGACGTTCTCGCTGCCAGGCGTAGACTACCTCCGCTCCGTCAACATCGCGCATACGCAGAAGTTCGTTACGTGTCCGGTCCTCTATCTCGGCGCGACGAACGAGGACGGCTACGAGATGTTCAACATCAACCGCATCCAGGCGGTGATGCAGCGGCCCTGGATGGTCGAGTACATCCCGAACTACCGGCATGCCTCGGCGTCCGAGGTCCAGGTGCTCGACTGGCAGATGTGGGTTGCGCATCTCTTCAACAAGCGCCCGCTCGCGACGATCAGCGACCTGGACTGGGAGGAGACGAAGACAGGAACGGTCTTCCGCGCCCGCGTGGCAACCCCCAACAAGATCGTGCAGGTGAAGTTCTGGTACGTGTACTGCGATGACGTGCCGTACTGGCGGGACCTGGTGTGGTATCCGGCGTACGGCGTGCCGAGGGGCGATGACCGGTACGAAGCGTTCGTCGACGGGATCCTGCCGGATGCCTGGCTGGTCGAGGTGAAGGATACCGCGATGGGCTTTCCGGCATACCTGAGCAGCCTGCCGCAGGACATCACGAACAAGCCGACGAAAGAGCGCGTCTCGCATGGGTGGAAGTCGCGCCTCTGGCGCCCGAAGTCGCCAATCACGCTCAAGGCGCCGCTGGTGACGTCCCGGCCGGTGTCCGCGCCCGCTGCAACGGCTCCGGCAGACGTCTTCCCGGGCGCCCGCTGGGATCCGCCCGGCCCGCCCGAGCGTTATGGCTGGTCCGCGAGCGGGCTGCAGGCGGCCCGGGAGTACGCCGATTCAATCGGTTCCGCGGCGGTCTTGATCGTGCATCACGGCCGTCTTGTGAGCGCCTGGGGCGACACGGCGAAGCGCTACAAGACGCACTCGATGCGTAAGAGCCTGCTCAGCGCGCTCTACGGCATCCACGTTGCTGCCGGTCGACTCCAGCCCGCCGATGCCATGGACACACTCGGGATCGACGACTCCGAACCGGTCCTCACGCCGGTCGAGAAGCAGGCTTGCGTACTCGATCTGCTGAAGGCCCGTTCCGGTGTGTACCACGTCGCCGGCTACGAGACCGAAGGCATGAAAGCCGCTCGGCCCGCCCGCCACAGCCATGCGCCGGGGACATTCTGGTACTACAACAACTGGGATTTCAACGTGCTCGGGACGGTTTTCCGAAAAGTGACGGGTGCGACGATCGGCGGCGAGTTCATGGAGCGGATCGCCGCTCCCACTCAGATGGAGGACTTCCGGCTCGAAGACGCCACCCTCGAAGTGAGCACCGACTCGCTCCATCCGGCGTACCCCTTCCGCATGAGCACCCGCGATCTGGCACGGTTCGGTCTGCTCTACCTGCACCGGGGCCGCTGGCGCGACCGGCAGATCGTCCCCGCCGACTGGGTCACCCGCAGCCTCCGGTCCTACTCGACGGTGCGCGATGAGAATGGATTCTTGCGCGGCGGGTACGGGCTGATGTGGTGGACGACCCTGCAGAAGCAGCATCTGGAGCAAGTGAATCTTCCTTCCGGCAGCTTCTCGGCGCGCGGGGCGGGCGGGCATTACGTCCTTGTGGTCACCGAACTGGACCTCGTGATCGTGCATCGCGTGGATACGGACAACGCGAAGGCGCCCCGCGTCAGCCGCCCGCAGTTCGGCGGGCTCGTGCGGCGGATCCTCGAAGCCATGCCCGCCGGCGAGTTGCCCGTCGTCACGACGCGGCCGGCGGGGCGCGCATGGCCGCCGGACGCGCTCGATCCGCTCGTCCCCAGGCTGATGGCGAAGCACAAGGTGCCCGGCATGTCGATCGTGGGGATCGAGGACGGCCGGATCTCGTGGGAACGTCAGTACGGCGTGCGCGCCGCCAGCAGTTCCCGCCGGGTGGACTCACAGACGGTCTTCGAAGCATGCTCGATGAGCAAGCTGCCGTTCGCCTGCGTTGCACTGAAACTCGTGGAGCAGGGGCGGCTCGACCTCGATCGACCGCTCGTCGAGTACCTGGACAAACCATACCTGCCGGATGACCCGCGGCACCTCAAGATCACCGCGCGAATGGTCCTCGGGCACACGACGGGTTTTCCGAACTGGCGAAAGGGCGGCTGGAAGGGCGGCGAGCGGCTCGAGGTGCTGCACGAGCCGGGCACGCGTTTTACGTACTCGGGGGAGGGCTTCCTGTATCTGCAGCGGGTGATCGAGCAGATCACCGGCACGCCCATGGAGCAGTACATCCGCGAAAACCTGCTGGGCCCGCTCGGGATCACGATCAGCAGCTACGTATGGCAGGACCGCTACGAGACCCTCGCGGCCGCCGGTCACGATGCCGAGGGCCGCGTCCGCCCGGACCGCCCGCTCTACCGCGACGCGAATGCGGCGTTCTCGCTCTACTGCACGCCGGCCGAGTACGCGACTTTTCTCGTCGAAATCATGAGACGTGACCGGTCGGGCGCGCATGCGCTGCGTGCGGATACCATCGAGAGGATGCTGACGCGCATGACGCGGGCCGAAGGACGCGAGCCGATCAGCCGTTCGGGCGTACGGGGGGAGGGCGCGGTGTACTGGGGCCTGGGATGGGCGATCGACCCGGCGCCGTCGGGCGACCGGTTCTTCCACAGCGGCTCGAACGGGACGGGCTTCCGGTGCTACTGCGAGTTCGACCGCGCGCGTGGCTCGGGCATCGTCATCATGACAAATGCGATCGGCGGCGAGGCAGTCTGGAAGGGGATCATGGAAGCAATTGGCGAGCCGTAAGGGTGTCCGCTGCCCGCGGTCCCCCCGCATTGTTTTCTTGGGCTGCAGTCGGGGCGACGCCCGTTCTCAATAGACCACGACCAGATAGCGGGCCGGTGTTCGCGTTTACGTGGGCACCGGGCGGGATGAGCCAAAGACCAGGGTAACCACAGTTCTCTCTAGTCCCTCGTAGCCACAAGCGACGTTTGCTCGTTGATCTTGATGCGTATGGTGAGGTCGCCGCACTTAGCTTGCTTCGGGAAATCCAGATTGTTTTCCCAGTCGAACTGGAGGGCGTCTCTCGCGGACTTCTGCCCGTCATCGGGGTAGACAACTGGCCGAGTGCTGGGGGTCAGACGTCGAACATGACTCGCGACATTCCAGGGATCATCTTTGTCGAGGATGCCCTTTTCCACAAGCCCGTGAACGATCCGTGCGGCCTCGTCCCTATCGAGCCCTTTGCCCGACGGTAGTTCCAGAAACGCCTCTCCCCGGCCATCGGGACCGGTCAACCGGACGACATCTTCCGCTATGGCAACGGAGAACGCGCCATCCGACAAGTAATCCGAGACAGCTGCCTTGTGGATCACAGCGGCGTCGGAGACGGAACGCACCTCGATATCCTGACGACCGCCCTCTCCCCCCTTAGGGTCGCTCACCAGGACGACATACTTGCTGCCGACGCAATACTGGTGTCTCGTCACCGAAGGTGCTACATACTGGAGTGTGCCCTTCGACCCATCGACCACATAAAGGTAGGGATCGTGTGGGTTGTTGTCGTTTGGCTGTGCGCCTATCGCCGCAACCCATCTCTTCCCATCTGAGCGGACCAGAGTGAACCGGTCCCGGTCCAGCCGCTTAGCCCACGGGAAGAACATGGAGGTAACTCGTCGTTCGCCAGAAACTGTCCAGACAAGCTGGGTTGGCGTTTGCGAGACGGACGCATTCGTCGCGGGAAGGCTCTGGGGCGCACACCCGACCGAAGTCGGGATAGGCAATAACCCCGCAACAATGATCGACCTACTAAAGAAGACGCGTCTTAGTAGTTCTCGTGGCCTCGTGTGCATGGCGACCTACTTCCCGCAACAACATGGTGGAGATTTCAAGAAGTAGTGATACCCGCGAAACAGCGCCCGGGTGTCGTCCTTGGATAGCTCAAAATCGCCGGGGAACGCGAACTCGTCATCGGGTCGGTGGGGGTTGAGAAAATTGGGATTGAAAGGATTGATAATGGGAATTGGGGTCCCACCCAGCAGCCCGATGTGTTGATATGGCGTGGCGGCGTCGTGACCTTTTCCGTCAAAGATGCTTGGACCACCACCTTCTTGGTGTGAGCGAATGTCTTGGGTTATGTGCATTATGCGTCCGATTCCAGTGGTCACGAGATCGCATCCAAGCTTTGGGTTCCTGGCGCCAATCACCAGCCGAGCATTATTCGGTTGTTCTCGATCTGGATCGCCTGCTGGCGGGCTCCCGGCATGGGCATACCCGTAAAGGGCGCCGCGTCAAAATGATATCTGTAATCACCGCCGGGCGACGACATCGTACTCCCAGTATCTGTGTCGTTATCTGCCTTGGCGATCATAGCAGCGCACTTTTCGCCGACAATAGGCGTACCAATGTCCTTCGTGGCCGCAAAGTGCATAGATTCGTTCCAGAGCCCCAGTGGGTCTACTCCATTGAGTGGGCTGCTCTTGACGTATTGGTAGAGGTTCATCCCATCCACATAATTGCTGGTCAAGCTCGCTTGGCTGACACGAGGCTGAACAACTGCCGGATCGCGAGGAATGAAGTTGCTCACGGGAGCCCTGCCAGGAATGCTGCCAACACGGGCGGGATTAACCACGCCGGGCGCAACAACGATCCTTGGCCCGCCTTGCTGATCGTGGACGACGATGTCTCCGGTCCCAATGGGGTCTCGCTGCAGGAACCGGCCGTGCTTGGGGTCGTAGATGGCGTTGGCGTCGGCGGCGACCAGGGCAAAGACTGCCATGGCCAACATGGCTGAGATCAGACGAGTGTTTCTCATGTTCGTGTCCCTTTCGATCATCCCTTCAACGTCATTCACGGTCTCTGCAGGTGCCCGGCAACTTGAGGACGGAAAGGCTGCGGTATTCCAGGCTGAGGCACCTGTGGTACATGCGGCTGGGCCGCACTGGGCATCTCAAATTGCCCGGGCGGTTGCAGCGCACCGGGCACTTGAACCATCGGGAACGTCTCGCCAGGCTTGGGGGCCCCAGGATCAATCATGGGGCGCCGTATGAATCGTGGCCGGCTGCGCTCGTGGAGCAACTGAGCCAACGCGGGCGTCTCCGGACGATAGTTGCTCTTCAGGGCAGCTTCGACGAACCAGTCCTGGTAGTCCGGCTTCCTCGGGTCGTAGCGATATGCGTTCTCGTAGCACCGGGCGGCGAGGGCGACCCGGCCGTTATCCAAGTTGCAGTGACCACGGGCCGCGAGGAAGTCAGCGAACTCCTCGTCTGGTGTCAGCGAGGTGAGATAGCGGTTTCTGCGGATATCGTCCTCGGTCAGCTTGGCCGGCCACGTCTTGTAATAGTCGTCGTCCTCGCTGCTGAACCCGTGCGTGGTCTCCATGTTGAACCGCTCGCGCCAGGCTGGGTTCGGATGAGCTTCGCCATCCCAGCGAACGAAGATGTGGTTCTTGGTGGTGACCAACCTCCCTGCTTTTTCGGGCTGTAATCGGGGCGACAGGATTCGAACCTGCGACCTTGTGGTCCCAAACCACACGCTCTAGCCAGGCTGAGCTACGCCCCGTGATGTATGCCATTGAAGCCGGGGAGGGGAGGGAAGTCAACGCGGGGGGCCGGGGCACCTGCTCAGGGGACGGGCTCCCGAGAGGGCGGCTCTCCTGCCATTGAAACCAGCGACCGGAAATCAACTGCCGAAAATGCGTTAGAATGCCGCCATGATCGACCTCAGAAGCGATACGGTGACGCAGCCGATGCCGGGCATGCGGCGGGCAATGGCTGAAGCGGCGGTGGGGGACGACGTGTTCGGCGATGACCCGACGGTGATCGCCCTCGAGCAGCGGACGGCGGAGATTCTCTGCAAGGAGGCCGCCATCTACATGCCGTCGGGCACGATGACCAACCAGGTCGCGATCCGGGCGCACACGGAACCGGGCGACGAGATCCTGCTCGAAGCCGAGGCGCACGTGTACTTTTACGAGGCGGGCGCGCCGGCGGCACTGTCGGGCGTGATGGTGCGGCTGATCCCCGGCGAGCGGGGACTCTTCACGGCCGAGCAGGTCCGGGCGGCGCTGCGGCCGCGGAACCTGCATTTTCCACCGACGAAGCTCCTGTGCATCGAGAACACGCACAACCGCGGGGGCGGGAGCGTCTGGTCGGTCGATCGCATCGCCGCTGCGGTGGCGGCCGCGCGGGAGGCAGGGCTGCGGTGTCACCTCGACGGGGCCAGGCTCTGGAACGCAAGCGCCGCGACCGGCGTGCCGGAACACGTGTTCGCCGGCTATTTCGACAGCGTGAGCGTGTGCTTCTCGAAGGGCCTCGGCGCACCGGTCGGCTCGGCGTTGGCGGGCACGACCGAGTTCATCGCGCGGGCGCGCCGATTCCGCAAGCAGTTCGGCGGCGGCATGCGGCAGGCCGGCATCATCGCGGCGGGGGCGTTGTACGCGCTCGAGCATCACCGCGAGCGGCTCACCCAGGATCATCTCAACGCGCGGACATTGGCCGAGCGACTGGCCGCGGATCCGGGCATCGAACTGCCTGATGGCCTGCCGGAGACGAACATCGTCAACTTCCGCGTCAAGACCATGCCTGCGCAGGCGCTTGTGGAAGCAATGCGCGAGCGCGGCGTGCTGATGCTGCCTCGGAGCGAGGATTCGCTTCGAGCGGTCACCAATCTGAACGTCACCTCAGGCCGGATCGAAGAGGCGGCGGAGATTGTCCGGACGATTGTGACGCGGTAGTCCCCCGTCACGCCCGCCATGCGGGCAACGGAATGAGGGTGCGAAGTGCGAAATGGCAGGTGAGAAGTAAAACCCGGACAGAAAACGCCGCCCACCGCGTCCAGCTCACGACTCGCCGCCCGTCGCGCTCAGCTTCGCCGTCGCAGGTCCGGCCAATAGCCACTCGCTCACAGCCAACAGCTGAAAGCCATTCACTTCACTTCAGCGGACGGACAATGATATTGCGGTAGGCGACGGGTCCGTGGTCGCCCTGAAGCATGATCGGCCCCGTTGGCGCGGGTTTTTCGATCATCGCGGCCCGGGTGAAGCCATTGAGCTCCACGTTCTCGTGAATGAGCTGTCCGTTGTGCAGGACGCGCTCGAATGTCGGCTTCTGCGTCATCTTCCCGGATGCGTCGAAGCGCGGGGCGCGGAAGACGACGTCAAATGTCTGCCACTCGCCGGGTTTTCGCGAGGCGTTCACCCGGGGAGCGTGGCCTTCGACGTTCTTTTCGTCAATCCAGCGGGCGTAGATGCCGCCGCAGTCGCTGAACTCGACCTTGTCCTTGCCGTAGCTGTCGAACACCTGGATTTCGTAGCTGCCCATGAAGTAGATGCCGGAATTGGAGCCTTTCGGCACCATGAACTCGATGTGGGCCTCGATGTCGCCGAACGTGTCGGTGGTGTAGATGTTCGACGTCTTGCCGGTCGACCCGTTCACCAGGATGCCGCCGTTCCCTTCGGTCGTGATGGCGAATTTCGCGGGGTCGTCCGCATTGAGCGTGACGTTCGAAGCCACGACCCAGGCACTCTCGGGTGAAGCGCTCTTCCAACCGTGGAGATCCTGCCCGTTGAAAAGCGCCTGCCACTGCTCGGCCGGTTGCGTGGTGGCCCGCGGGCCGGTTGACGCGCAGCCGGAGCAGGCGACCGCGGCGGCGAGGGCGATGAGCGCGATACTTCGAGCGGGTGACGTGGTCATTGAGATCCTCCTTTATCGGGTCGGAAACAGAGTAGCAGCAGGGCATGTGGATGCAATGGCGCAGGGTTCGGCAGCACTGCGTTCGGGTCCTCGCTGCAGCCCGCGTCGCTGAAAAGCCGCGGCGCGAGGTCAGCCGCCGTAGATGGCGACGGGGAGGTTCGTTGCGGCACGAATGCGGTCGCCGATCGACTGGAGCGTGGCGTCGTCCAGCGGGGACACGAACGATTCGGCGGTCTGGCGGACGATCGTGTAGACCTGCACCAGGCGGATGGCGCCGCCGGCCAGGATGACGTCCCGCAGACGCCCGGCGAAAACGTCGACTTCCATGTCGGGAGGCGGTTCGCCGTCTACGAGCATCCACATCGACTGGATGACGATCGGGCGGACGCGAGCCGTGAGCACAATGTTGTCCAGGATCTTCTGCAGCGGGACGTTGGGTCGATTGACGCGCTGGTAGTACGCCTCGGTGCCCGCGTCCAGCTTGGCCCAGATCTCTCCGTTGTTCGCGTCCATGACGCGCAGGGCATCCTGCACGGGAGGGCGGTCGAGATACGCGGCGTCCGTGATCAGCACCAATTTCACGTCGTCGAGGCCGAACCTACGCCGGATCTCCGCCGCAATCTGGACGGCCGCCCCGAACTGGGGGGAGGTCGTCGGCTCGCCGTCGCCGGAGAACGCAATGTCGTTCACGCGCCGGTGCGACTGGGGAACGTGCGAGAACAGGACGTCCTCGAACAACTCGCCCGAGACGGCCACGCGCACCGTCCGCTCGAGCTCGACCTTCAGGCGGTCGGGGTCGACGCGGCGGACCTGCGGCGGGATCGTTCGATCGACCTGGCAGTAAACGCAATCGAAGTTGCAGGCCTTGTCCGGATTCAGGTTGACGCCGATGGAGAGCCCGCCGCTGCGGCGACTCACCACGGGGTAGACGTAGAGGTTGTCACGCCACGAGCGGCCGTGGTCGGCGAAGAATGGCCTCAATCTGTCACGCTCAGCATGGGGCATGCTGTCCTCGTGGCGGGCCGGCGATCGCCCGCGCGAATCGCGGCCGACAACCGCTCATTGTAGGGGCGGCGAGTCGATCCGTTCCAGGAAGGTCGCGATGGGGCGGCGTGCGATCGGCGGTTACGGCGCCAGCACCGGGCGGTACGGCTGGATGTAACTCTCCTCCTCCGTACCGCGGATCACGATGCTGTTGTACTCAAGAAGCGTGCCCTTCTGTCGCTCCAGGTTGACCAGTGCGATGTTGTAATCCGTGATGACCTGGATCAGTTGCTGGCGTGCGCTGGCCAGGGTCGACTCGGCGTCGAGTTCGACCTGCAGGTTGGCGGGATCGCGGGCCATCTGGCGGGCCTTGGTGGCGGCGAGCTGATCCTGCGAGGCCTGCGCCGCCCGCAAGCTGGGGCCGATCTGGTCGTAGGCGGTGTACAGATCGCGAATCGCGGTCGTGATCTCGTTGATGACGCCTTCGATCTGATCGCGGTGGGCGGCAATGGCCTGGGCCTGCTGCAGTCGGGCGCGTCGAACGGCTGCCTCAGGGCCGCGGTTGCCGATCGGCCACTCAAATTCGAAGCCCACGACGTACTCGTTGAAATCGTTCTCGCTGAGCTGGCTGAATGACTGGTCGGGGTTCGAGCCGAGGCCATCGATGATGTACCGGAACAGCATGTCGAGCCTGGGCAATGCCTGGTTCTTCGCGACGCCGATCCCGATCTGGGCTTGCTCAATCGCGATTTTGGCTTCGCGCAGCTCCGAACGATTTGTGAGGCCCGTGGTCACTTCGCCGATCTGATCGAGGATCTGGGGCTCAATCTGGGGGACATCCGCCGGGATGATCTCGACGTCCATGCTCTGGTTCAGCTCGGGATCGTTCACCAGACGCATCAGGATACTTTCCGCGTTCTTCAGATCATTCCGGAGGCGAATGAACTCCGCCTGGCGGCCTTCGATCCGGCTGCGGGTCTGATTGAGCTGTACGGCATAAACGTCGTAGCCCACACGCGCCCGCTGCTCGAGAGCGTCGTAGATGGTTTCGAGGCTCGTCAGGAGGCGTGCGGTGACAGCGACGTTGCGCCGCGCCTGCTGCAGTCTCCAGTACGCCTGCTCGACATTGAAGATGGTTTCGCGGATGGAGCGACGCAGACGTTCGATGCTGAGCGCCCGGTCCAGCCGGCGAAGTTCGATCTGTGAGCGGTTGTAGTCCAGGCCGAAGCCTCGCAGGAAAGGCTGGCGAAATTCGACGGTAAACTGGTTGAAGTAGGCGGGGTTGAGCGTCTGAAACGAGAGATTGGTTTCGGTCCGTGCGAGGTTGTAGCTCGCCTGCACCTGCGTTCCCGTCGAAAGCAGCTTGCGGACGCCACCTTCGAATGTCCGGGCGTCTGACTGCGTCCCCTGCAGCTGTGAACTGGTCGGCTGGTCTTGCCGGTTGTAGTTGAAGTTGGTGAAGAAAACGGCGTCGAACTGCGCCTCCGCCTCGACGATCCGTGTCGCATCCATCGCGGGGTTGTACGTCTGCGTCTGGATGGCGTAGCTGTTGACGAGCGCTTTCTGGATGGCCTCGGTGAGCGTCAGGCGTACGGTCTTGGGCCGCTGAATGGACTCGAGCCGCTTCAGGAGACGCTGGGCCTCGGCGCGCTCGAGTGCGCCGAGATCCGGGCGGGCGAGCTCGCGGTGGATGAATTCCCGGACGAGCACCGGGTCCGGCGCCTGGTAGGCGAGTTCCTCGACCGGCGGCGGGATGGAGTCGTCGGGGTACAACGGCTTGGCGGGCGCGGTTGTGGTCGGGCGTCGCACCTCCTGGGCGAGGCGCGCCTGCGCTACCTCTTTTGCCCGGCGGGCGGTGCCGACGGTCGGCCGAATCTCGGTTTTCGGGGCCAGCTCACATGCCAGAGGACCCAGCAGGCACAGTACGGTCAAAGACCGGCTGGCGACCAACCATCCTTGGACGGACATGTGGACTCCTCGGTGAGCAGCGACCACGGCTGGAGAGCGGCCAGGAGACGCACCCTTTCCCCCGTAGCCGCGCGGTGGTCGCATTCTAAGCCAGCTCATCCGTGTGTCAACGCGTGGGGACCTCCGCGGGGCGAGCCGGGGTTGGCGTTCGACCGCCGAAAATCGCTCCGGGGCGCGCGGGGTGACCCCGTTGCCTGCATCGGTTAAGATGCCCCGCGTCCAGCACTAGAAACGAGGCATCTGCCGAGATGGAGCCGGCCCCCAAGACAAACGACTACTACCGCTACTGTCCGGGCGAAGAACGGATCAAGCTGTCGAACGCGGTCTGCTACGGCCGACGTCGCAGCAATTACCCCAAGTGCAAAGGGTGCCAGTTCAACGACGACGAGCGTCGTTCGGCGAATACGCACACGTCCAGCGGGGAGCCCCGGCGTGACCCCGTCGAGGCGTCGCGGCGGATCGAGGAGGTCTTCAAGGCCTACGATGTCCGCGGCCTGTACCCCGAGGCCCTCGATGCTGAAGTTGCATGGCGGATCGGCCAGGCGACGGCGCAGTTCCTGCGGTCCGAACTGCGTGGATACGACCGCAGCCGGACGGAGAAGGCAGCCGTCGTCGTCGGTCGCGACATGCGCAAAAGCAGCCCCGAACTGGCAGCGAGCCTGACCGAGGGACTGCGGACCGGTGGATCCCCCGTGGTCGACATCGGGATGGTGGATACCCCGCAGCTGTACTTCGCCGTGAACCACCTCACCTGCTGCGGTGGGGTGCAGGTGACCGCCAGCCACAATCCCGGTCGGTACAACGGTTTCAAGTTCTGTGGCCAGCGGGCACGACCGATCAGCGCCGAGACGGGCCTGGGAAAGATCTGCAAAATCGCCCAGAATACGATCCGCCACACCTCCTCACAGATGGCGGACCGCTGCCAGGAAGACCTGACCGAGCCTTACCGGCAGTTTGTCCGGGAGTTTCTCCGGACCGAGGGGACCGGGTACGACGCCGATCGGCCGCTCCGGGTGGTTGTCGATGCGTCGAACGGGATGGCCGGCCGCTGGTTCCCGCTCCTCTTTGGCGACGTGGACTGGCTGGACGTGATCCGCCTGAATTTCGAGCATAACGGCGAATTCGTGCATGATCCGGACCCGCTTGTGGAGGCCAACCTCGCCCAGGTCTGCGATCGGGTACTGCGGTCCAAGGCCCAACTGGGCGTCTGCTTCGACGGGGATGCTGACCGCTGCGTGTTCATTGACGCGGAGGGGCGTCCGGTTCGGTCCGACCTCATGACAGCGCTCCTCGCCCGCCAGTTCCTGCGGAACGCGGCGGGTTCGGTCGTCGTCTATGACCTGCGGAGTTCCCGGGTGGTCCCGGAGGAGATCCGCAAGGCCGGCGGCGTGCCGCGACGCGAGCGCTGCGGTCACGCGTACGTCAAAAAATCGCTGTCGGACGCACGCGGCATCTTCGCGGGCGAACTGAGCGGGCACTTTTACTTCCGTGACAACTGGTACTGCGATTCCGCGATGATCGCCTTCGTCGAGGTGGTGAATCTGCTGACGTCGTCGGGCAAGCCGCTTCACGAACTGGTGGAACCGCTCCGGCGGATGGTGCAGTCGGGCGAACTCAGCTTCGAAATCGGCGACAAAGAGCGGACCATCCGCCGTCTGGCCGAGAAGTTCGCGGACGGCGAGATCGACTATCTGGACGGCCTGACCGTTCAGTATCCGGACTGGTGGTTCAACGTTCGGGCTTCCAATACGGAACCACTGCTGCGACTCAACGTGGAAGCGGTTGATCAGCCCCTGCTTGAGAGCCGGATTTCCGACATCCTGCCTCTGCTGGGCAAGCCCGCGGTGCATTGATCTGCCGTGATCGCCGGCCGGTTGAGTGTCTTCGTCCGGTTCCGAGCCTAAAAGATGAGATGTTGCCGCGCGTCCCGGGTTGGGGCGGCGCGTGCGGGTTCGCACGAGGCCAACGTGGGTAAAGCACCAGAGCACCTGCATTTAGGTTGCGGAATCGACTTGGCGGTCCTGCCGCTCGGCGGGCGGTCGGTTGCGGCCGTCGAGGTTCGCGTTATCGGCGGGTACGCGTACGAAGAGCCCGCGTTTCTGGGCGTGACGAGTGTTCTCGAGGAGGCCATCTCCAAGGGAACGCAGCGTCGCGACGGCCGGGCGCTCAACGACGCCTTTGACGCCATCGGCGCGACGCACAGCTCCTGCGCCGGGCGCGAGACGGTCGCATTCTCGACGCTCTGTCTGGCCGAGTTCCTCGATCAGGCAGTCAGTCTCACGGCCGAGATGATTCGCACGCCCACTTTCCCGAAGGATGCCTGCGAGGTCGCGGTCGAACTTACCCGACAGTCTCTCGCGGCCCTGAACGACGATCCGCAGGAACTCGCGAAGAAACTGTTGCACCAGCAGGCGTACGGCCAGCCACTCGGGCGGCACGTACTGGGCGAAGAGGAATGCCTCGCCCGGATCGGGCGGGACCAGGTCGTCGCGCACTGGCAGCGGTACTTCGTTCCGGGGCGAATGTTGGTGGCGGTTGCGGGGCAGGTCGAGACGGCAGCGGTCGCCGACCTGTTCGAACGCGCCTTTGAGTGCGGCGATCCGGGCTCGGGCGATCCGACGACGATGCCGCTGCAGTTTACGCCGGGGCGGAGCCACCACCAGAAGGAACTCGAGCAGGTGCAGATCGGGATCTGCTGGCCGGGCTCTGGGGCGGCGGATCCGGATTTCGCCGTGGAGCAGGTGACCATCGGCGTACTCGCGGGGGGGATGAGCGGGCGGCTCTTCACGGAAATTCGCGAGAAGCAGGGGCTCGTGTACTGGGTCGGGGCGTGGAGCGACCAGCCACGGCGGTCGGGGGTTGTCCACGTGGGAGCCTCCTGCACGCCGGAGAACGTTGAGAAGACCTACAGCACGCTCCTTCGCGAGATCGACCGGCTCGACGACGACCTGGCACAGGACGAGGTGAACCGCGCGATCAACGGGATCGTGACGCGAACGCTGACGCGCGGAGAGGTGACGCGTGCGCGGGCGGCCGAGATGATCGACGACCTGTTCTACCGGGGGCGGCCGATTCCGACCGAGGAAAAGCTCGACCGGGTTCGGCGCGTGACGGTGGAGGAGGTGCGGCGATACCTGGCGGACCACCCACGGGAACGCCTGAGCGCACTGACGCTGGGCCCCTCGATATGAATAAACAACCGTGCTCGAGGCAACGGCGGAACAGCCGTGACTGTGCCGGGGCGCGATGGGACTCCTGATGGCGAACTTCGTTCAGCATCAGCTTGGCAACGGCCTCCGGATTGTGATCGAGGTCATGCCGCACGTGCAGTCGGCGGCCTGCGGATTTCTGGCGCGCACCGGGGCGCGAGACGACCCGCGGGAACTGGCCGGCGTCTCGCATTACCTTGAGCACATGTGCTTCAAGGGCACACCGACACGCACCTGGAACGATATCAACACCGCCTTTGATGAACTCGGTGCGCACTACAACGCCTACACGTCGAAAGATCGGACCTTCTATTACGGCTGGGTCCGGGCGGAGGACATCGACCGGCAGCTCGAACTCATTGCGGACATGATGCGATCGGTGCTGCCGTCCGAGGAATTCGAGACGGAGAAAGGCGTCATTCTCGAGGAGATCGCGATGTCCAACGACGATCTCGCCTCAAATGCGTACGACTTCCTGTACGAGAACGTCTGCGCGGGCAGCCCACTGGCGTGGCCGGTGCTGGGATATGAGCAGACGATCAAGGCAATGACCCGCGATGCGATGCACGGGTACTTCGAACGGCGGTATGCCCCGAATAACCTGCTGCTGGTCGTGGCGGGCAACGTGGATCCGGAGCGGATGATCGCGGCCGCGGAGCGCCACTGCGGGGGCTGGCAGCCGCGGCCTGACGGCTGGAAACGCACGCCACCCGTGCTGCGAACCGGGCGGGCCGAGCAGCGGCTGGAGCGATTCCACCAGCAGGCGATCCTCATCGCGTTTCCCTCTGCGTCTGCGACGCACCCGCTGGACGAAACGGCGGAGGCAGTCGCGGCGATCCTGGGCGGGAACAACTCGCGGATCTACTGGAACATCGTGCAGAAGGGGCTGAGCCCGCGGGCGGGTGCATTCCGTGAGGAGTACGGCGACTTCGGATTGCTGGTACTCTTCGGATTGTGCGAGCCTGAGAACGCCGAGCGGCTGACGGAGGCGCTCCGGCAGGAGGCGGAGAAGCTCGCCCGCGACGGCGCGGAACCGCGCGAGCTCGATCGCGTGAAGAACCTGCGGCGGACATCGCTTGCGGTCGAATCGGAGGCGCCGTTCTATCGCCTGGGCCAGATCGTCGATGATGTGGACTATCTCGGCGCGCCGCGCTCCCCCCGGGAGCGGATGGAGGCCGTCGAAGCGATTTCCCAGGAGACGATCCGCTCGTATTTGCAGGAGTTTCCGATTACCGGCGAGGGATTCTTCGTCAGCATGGGGCCGAAGACGTGAAGAAGCCGAGCCCGAAACGCCCGAGGCCTGCTTCGACTGGGAGGAAAGCCAGGACTGCGCCTCCGCGGACGTCGAAAACAACGCGCTCCGCATCAGGCCGCCCGCAGAGGGGCTCTGGCGTGAACTACTGGCTGGTCAAGACGGAGCCGGACAGCTACGCGTACGGAGATCTCGAGCGCGAGGGCCGGACCGTCTGGAACGGCGTGAGCAACAGCTGGGCGCTGCAGTCGCTGCGGAGGATGGCTCCGGCTGACCGGGTGCTCGTCTATCACACGGGCAAGGAGAAGCGCATCGTCGGAATCGCGGAGGTGATCAGCAGGGCGTATCCTGACCCGGAAGGCGACGATCCGGCATGTGTCGTCGTGGACCTCAAGGCTGAGCGGAAGCTGCCGCGCCCGGTGAGCCTCGCCGAGATTCGGGAGGACGCGCGGTTCACAGATTTCGAACTCGTCCGCGTGTCGCGCCTGTCGGTGATGCCGGTGAGCAAGGAACGGTGGGATGCGCTGCTCCGGATGGCAGATGCGTCCGGCGTTTGACGGATCGGACGGAGCATGATCGACCCAGAGGGCCTCGAACCGGCGATACCACCGACCTCCGTGCCGATCGCCCGGCCCATTTCGCTCCGGCCTGGTGAGACCGCCGTCCTGCCTGACGCGGCTTTGTCAAAGGCCCGGCGTCCCGGGCGACTTCGCGCACTTCTCGAACTCCTCGCACTGATCCCGCTGGGTTTTTTTGCGTCGCTCGCGCTGGAGGTCGTCCTGCGCGGCGTGCATGTCTCCGATGAGCGATGGCTGAACGTGGCGGCGAGCCTGGCGCTGGGCTCGATGCTGACCCTGTCCTCGTTCGTGATGGTGATTCTCGACGGGCAGCGAATGTCCTCCATCGGCTGGACTGGAACCGATGTGCGGCTGAACGCCCTGACGGGATTGCTCACATTCATCCTGAGCTACGTCACGTTCATCGGCATTGCCGTGCTGATCACCTCGCTGCACCCGGAGCTGCTGGATGCTCCACCAACAGCGCAGCGGGCTATCGAGGATACCTTTCCCCGCATGGCACTCGGCCCGATGGTCCTGATGATGGGCTTCGTGGCAGTCTGGGAGGAAGTGGTTTTCCGCGGGTTTCTTCTAACGCGCCTGCAGGTGATTCTGAGGCGATGGTGGCTGACGATCCCGGCCGGGGGGCTCCTCTTTGCCGTGCCGCATGTCTACCAGGGCTGGCTGGCCGTGCTGCTGATCTTCGTGCTTGCCCTGATCATGGGTACCCTCTTCGTCTGGCGGCGGAGTCTCGTGCCGTCGATCGTCTACCACTTCGCGCACAACATGGTAATGCTCTTCATCCTTCGGGCCGTTTCGGAACGGTGGCAGTGAGGCGTGCCTGTGAACGGGCTGGCGATCCACATCCTGTGCGTTGACATCGGCCCGGACGTCGCATCCGCGTGCCTGTGGGACGGCGGTGGCGTGCGGTATGTATCCTTCCCGGCCGGCGAACCGTGCGAAGCCATTCGAGAAGCCGTCCAGGCGCTTCGTCCGCGGGGGCGATTCAACGTGCTCCTCGCCTCGTGGGACGCGGGGAGTCAACTCCTCAGCCTGCAGCGCATCCGGTCGGCACTGTCCGGGGCGACGGTACGGGACATCCGGGTGTTACGGCCCAATGGCGGGCATGTGCCGTTCCGGGAGGTGGCGCAATTCGCGGGGTCGCCGGGCACGGCGGTCGCGGTCGGGGGCATGGCGATCGCGCACGCCCTGCGTCTGCCGACGGCGGTGACATGCGAGGTTGGCCGCACCTCGCTTCGCATGACCCGGGTCGAGCTGCCCGATCGCTGGCTCAGACGAATGCTCGTACCGGCAGAGGTGCTCCTGGAGACCGGTTTCACCCGGGAATTGATCGGATTGCCCGAGTTCCAGGTGGAGGAGGCGCTGGTCGGCGTGCGTGTCAGCAGCGCGATCGCGGATCTGGCAGCACGCGTTGGCCTGCGGGAATCTGACGCCCTGATCGTTGGCGGGCCCGCGGCTCGACCGCATCTGAACGAGCTTGCCGAAGGACTGGCGGTTTCCCAGATTGTCCTGCCGGCGCAGCACGCGTTTCTGATGGCCACCGGCTTACTGCACGCGGACATCGTCCACGACGCCGCGCGGGACGTCTCCCTCGAACCGGGCGCGCTCGAGGCAGTCCGGTGCACGATCGGGCAACTGATGGACGAGGTTGCCCGGGCCGTGCAGGTGGACGGTTATGAGCAGGATGACAGCGTCGTGTACCGCTTTGCGGAGGTCCGGCTCACGGACGGTTCACCGCGGACCGTGCCGATCGAGTCGCTCAGCGATCCGGACCGGCTGCTCCCGCGCCTGCGGCAGGGCGCGGCTGTCGTCAACCCGGTCGAGATCACACGTCTGTGCGTCCGCTGTGTGGCGTCACCAGCGAAACCCTCCCTTTCGTCTGCCGGCTTGCTTCCGGAGCCGGAGGTGCCGGCGCTCCACGGCTGGAGCGCGACCGTGCTCGCAGGCGGGCACACCCTCTACACCCGTGCGTGAGCGCGTCGCGCGCCGCTCGCGCGGTGCCAGCCCTTGATTGACCAGCGCTGCCCGTGAAACGGGGACAACTGACCGTCAGGTGTGGCCCGGCGCGCGCTGCCGTCGCCCGGCCGCTGTGGCCGCGTATGTTGGAACGAGCGGAACTGCGGTACACTGCACGCTGCCCGCCTGGCCGTACCCGTCGCAGGCGAGCGGCGCCCGTTCACGTCCGGAAATGACCCATCCGACCGCCAGGAGGCGAGGTCGTGATGCATGGGCAGATTCATTGTGTCCGCAGATCCGGAGCCCTGCTCCGTTCTTCCGGTCTGCGCCTCGTCGTATGTGCAGCCCTCGGCTCCGCGATGGCGGCGGCTCCGCGTCATGCATGCGCGCACGGCGTGCTGGGCGATGCGATCCGCCACGACGCCTCCATCGTCGTCGGCCCAGAGGAGATCGAGGTACGCCTCGAGGCGACATTCTTCCTGATGCGTTCACTGCATGAGCGCCGCCGAATGGATGCGGATCACGACGGCACCATTCGCTCACGCGAGGTGGAAGCGTACCTGGCCGGTCTCG
>CAZJTF010000112.1:0-18567 GCA_964548565.1 uncultured Planctomycetales bacterium
CAGAGCGCGTTGATGATGCGCGCGGCTGCTCTGGGCGGTGATCCCGCGATTCAATCCGCCCGGCTCAGTCCAGCGGCACGAGGCGGATGTTGCGGTAGTGGATCGGCGCGCCTTCGGACTGCAGGCAGATCGCGCCCTTCGTCACGCTGCAGTTGGTGGCGTGGTTCACGAGCTCGCCGTTCACCTTCACGATCACTTCGTTTCCGCGGCAGGTGATCTCGATCGTGTTCCATTCCCCCAGGGGCTTCTCGGAGCCATCCGTCAGGTTCTTGTGGCGTCGACCTTCCTTCCGCGCCTCCTCGTTCTCGACGTCCAGTTCGGTGCCGATCACCCAGAAGTCGCCGGCGTTGTCCTTGGCGAGCTGCACCTCGATCGATTTGGGCCAGATGTTGAGCGCGCGAGGCGTCGAGGAGTGGACAAGCACACCGTTGTTGCCCCCCGGCGTGCCCGGCTGCCAGCGCCAGTCCAGCGTCAGGACGTAACTCTCGTATTCGCGCTCAGTCCGCAGCACGCCGGCAGGTCGGCCCCGGCAGACGAGAATCCCGTCCTCCACTGACCATACGTCCGACATTTTCGCGTCGCCATCCAGATCGGAGGTCCAGCCCGCCAGGTCGCGCCCGTTGAACAGCTCGATCGCCCTGGGCGAAACCGCCTGCGTCGCTGGTGCCGTAGTGACTGGGGCGGCCTCACCCGGCGGGTTTGCCGTGGAGCGGGGTCCCGGCTCGGACGAGCAGCCAGCGATGATCGCCACGACCAGAAGGAGAACGCAGTGCCTCAGCATGATCATCTCCTCAGGGTTTGCGTCTTGTTCGCACCCGGGGCCGGCGGATCACCCGCTCTCGAGCGAGAATTGCGAAAAAGGACCGGCCAGCGTTTCCACTTAGCGGATGGAGACGCAGATAGCAAGGCCTGCTACCGTTTGTGCAGCCACTCGGGGCCGGCGTACTTGGGGATGAGCGTCGCCGCGCGCTCGAGCTCCGACGTGGTGAATCTGCCCGGACTCCCCAGCGGCCCACCGGTAATGGCGGCGGCCAGCTCGGGCAGGAGCGGCTCGAAATCGGCCGTGCTGAAGGCGCGGACCGTCGCGCAGCGTTGCTGAGGATACCGGCTGTCGAGGATGAGCGAGCCGTGCTGCAGGACAGCGGTCTGCGTTCGTCGCTGGGCACTGCCCAGGATCTTCTCCCCCCGCGCGAGGAGGTCCAGCGCCCCGTGCCGCTCGAAGCAGAAGAAAGGTCCGCCGTGCGAGCAACCCGCGCCTCCGGCCGGCCCGCCCGCCACCGGCACGCCGAGTCGCTGCAGAATGCCCGAAAACGCCCCGTGGACGTGCGTGTACAGGCAGTTCGGATTGCACCCGACCAGCGCGTGATCGAGCGGCAGTGTCAGGGAATACGTCAGCTCGAGATCGTGCAGAATCGCGCCGCCGCCCGTCTGCCGGCGCACGACAGCCAGCTCTCCGGCCGGCGGGGCGAGCGCCTCGAATTCGGCAATCGACTGGAAGTAACCCAGCGAAACCGTGGCGGGCGACCAGCGGTAGAACCGCAGCGTTGGCGGGGACAGCCCATCGCCCACCAGGTGCAGCAGCGCCTCGTCGCGTGCCATATTCGTGGCACCGTCGTGCGCGTCATCGACGATCCAGCGCAGAGCCGCCATGCCGTGGATCTCACTCCAGCATCAGTTTTGCACTGTTGTCACGGTCCGGCGCCCTTCCGAATGTCGGTGAGAACGCGTACTCCGTGCGATCCCGACGATCGATCGCGTTGAACAGGACCGACCCGCCGTCGGGCTTTTGCGTGATCAGCCGCAGTGGCACCGCGACCTCGCAGGTGAAGAGGCGGTCTCCCGCCCGGGCCGCGATCTTCACGCCCTCGGGTGCGGCCCCCACGAGCCGCCCGCGCGGATCTACCGCGAGCCTCAGCTCGGATGAGTCTCCGGCAAAATACAGTGCGATTGCGTCGCTCCCGGCTGGCGAATTGCCGATGCGGAGCGTCTCTTTTTCTCCGCGCGGGCTCTGCACCAGCACGTACAGGGTGTCACCGTCTCGCGCCACCCGCAGGGCGGTGGCGGTCTTCGCATCCTGGTCGCGCAGCGCATTTCCGCTCGCGCGGGTGAACCCCCTGTACGCCGGATGGCTCCGCCAGGCGACATCCGAATCGCTTCCGTCGACGACGATCTCGCCGCCAAGTGCCGCAACCGGGGCCGCCTTGCGGCAGGCGAGCGGAGGGAGAGGCAGCGTTGTTTTAGCGTTCCCGATCGGCGTCTCGAGCTGCACAAACGGCGCTTCGAGCGCCCGCACGTTCGCGGCATCGGTGATCGCGAGAGGTACAGACAAAACCTTCGAAGCGCCGGCCTCGAGGCGGACCTCCTGGGGACCGTCCGGGAAGGCGAGGCCGTCCCATCGCCCCGGATTCCAGGTGACCTTGATCGGCTCCGGCAGGGGGTTCGTCAGCCGGTAGTGCATCTTCGCGGCCCGGGTGTCCGGATCGAGCAGCACCGGCGCCGGCTTTCCTGCCGAATCACAAGTAGGAAGCTCCTGGTAAAGCCGGTCGAGCTCGATCAACTCGTACGCCACCGTCGTCTCCGGTTGTTTCGTCTTGTCGATGCCGAACTCCTCGGCGACCTGTCCGCTTTCATCCAGAACGCGGCACTTCATCACGTCGCCGTCGACTGAGCAGACGACGACATGGTGAAAGCTCCTGCCTCGCCCGAACCAGAGCGCGTCCTCGTGGACCTGGTGCAGATTGGCCCCGCCGCCGCCCGCCACGAGGTGAATGTACGGGCTGCGCTGCTGTTTCTCGTAACGATGGAGGATCGGCCTGGACAGCTGGAAGTCGTGGTCGTGTCCGCAGATCACCATGTCCACGTTGTATCGGGCGAGCAGCGGGCAGTACTTCGTGCGGACACCGATTTCGCTCGTGTGCCCGCCTGTCGAGAACACCGGGTGATGCCAGACCACGAATCGCCACTTCGCGCCGGTCGCCGCCAGATCCCTCCGGGCGAACTCGAACTGCTCGTCGTCGTCCCACGCATCGCTGTTGGTGTCGAGCACGAGGAAATGCGCGTCGCCATAGTCGAAGCTGTAATACCGCTCGTTACCCGGCAGCGCGAGGGCCTCGGTGTATTCCTTGCGTGAAAACCTGCTCTCGGGAAGAGGCCCGCGGTCGTGGTTGCCAATTGTCGCGAACAGCGGCACGTTCCGCAGAAGTTCGCGGCAGGGGCCGAAGAACATCTCGTTCCATTCGTGGAGCTCACTCCCGCGATGGACCAGGTCGCCTGAGTGCACGCTCACCATCGCGCCCGACCGAAGGATCACGCCAGCGAGGCGTTCCACCATCTTTGGATTGCTTCGAGAGTCGCCCCATGCCGCAAACGTGAACGGCGCCCCCGGGGGCGGAGCGGTCCGGAAGGTGCCCTTCTCTCGCGCGGAATCGTTCTCGACCGCGACCTCGTAACGATACGTCCGGCCGGCAAGGAGGTCCGGGATCACGATCTCGTGTCGTCGATTGGCCGACGGCGTCTCCGCGGACGCCACTTTCTTGCCGGCATCATCCGTGACCGTCACGGTTGCGCGTGCGGGCTCGGCGGTTTCCCAGCAGATGGTGATATGGTCCGCACCGACGTTCTGAAGGAACGGTCCGCGGGTCATCTCGGCAAGAGCCGGACTGACGGTCAGGACCCCGATGGCAAACAGAATGCGATTCAACACTTCGCCTCAAGTAAGGAACAGGTTTCCACAGCGTCTGCCGCGCGAGCAGCCGGCATCTCGCGACGTCTATCGTGACGCGGCCGGTTCGGCGGCACGCTCGGGCCGGGACTCCGGCTGCCAGCGCAGATCCGGCTTCCGGGCGGCACTCACTTCATCGAGCCGCTCGACCGGCATGGTGTGGGGAGCATGGTGCAGGATTTCAGGCCGGTTCCTGGCCTCGTCCGCAATGCGGACCATCGCCTCCACAAAACGATCGAGGGTCGAGCGCGATTCCGTTTCGGTCGGCTCGATCATCAGACAGTGGGCGACGGGCCAGCTCATCGTCGGCGGATGGATGGCGTAATCAATCAGCCGTTTGGCGACGTCGAGTTCCGTGACGCCATGATCGCGGAACTCCGGAACCACGATGAACTCGTGGGCAAACGGCGGTTCGAACGGGAGCCGGTAGTGCTCGCGAAGCCGCGCCGCAAGGTAGTTCGCGGACAGCACTGCCTTCTCGCTGACATTCCGCAGCCCGTCCGGGCCCAGCGCGCGAATGTAGGTGAACGCGCGAATCAGGACGCCGATCTGCCCGACGAACGAGCGGACCCTGCCGATCGACATCTGCCCGCCCGGTTCGAGTCCGTACGTGCCGTCTTCACGCCGGATCACCTGCGGGCCGGGAAGGAACGGCCGCAGCTGTTCGGAGACGGCGACCGGGCCGGCGCCAGGCCCGCCGCAACCGTGAGGCGTGCTGAACGTCTTGTGCGTGTTGTAGTGCATGACGTCCACACCGAAATCGCCCGGACGCGCAATTCCCAGAATTGCGTTCATGTTGGCGCCGTCGAGGTACAACAGAGCGCCTTTCTGGTGCAGAATCTCGGCGATATCCGCGATCTGGGGGTCGAAGAGGCCGGCGGTGTTCGGATTCGTGATCATCAGGGCGGCGGTGTGCTCGTCCACCTTGGACCGCAGGTCTTCGAGGTTCACCCGGCCGTCGGGACGCGAGGCAACCGTGATCGCATGCCGCCCGCACACCGCGCACGACGCCGGATTCGTCCCGTGCGCCGAGTCCGGCGTAAGGACATTCCGTCGGTCCTCGCCGCGGCTTCGGTGGTACGCGTTGATGATCATCAGCCCGGTCATCTCGCCGTGGGCGCCGGCACAGGGCTGCAGCGTCACCTCCGCCAGGCCGGCGATCTCCGCAAGCATGACCCGCAGGCGGTACAAAAGTTCGAGGATCCCCTGCACGTCGCTCTCCGGCTGCAGCGGGTGCAGCATCGTCAAGCCCGGCATGGCGGCTGCGCGTTCGTTGATCCTCGGGTTGTACTTCATCGTGCACGAGCCGAGCGGGTAGAAATTACCGTCAACGCTCAGCAGGCGATGGGCCAGGCGGGTGTAGTGTCGGACGAGGTCGAGTTCGCCGATCTCCGGCAGGGGCGGCGGGGTTTCGGCGAGAAGCTCCGGCGGCAACACTTCGCGCAGATCGACCGGCGGGACATCGTTGGCCGGCAGCGACACGGCACACATTCCCGGCGTGCTCAGCTCGAAGACGAGGGGCTCCGGCGGGACGAGCCCCGCACCCTGCACAGTCTCATTCAGATCCGACATCCCGTTCCATCTCCGCGCGACCCTCAGAGCGGCCGCGACCACCACTGCTGAAAACTGGCGGAGTCGTGCACGTGCCCGCTCTGCAGATCCACGATGAGCAGATCCGGGCAGACACCGCGAAGATGCTCATATACACGGAGCAACTCCGCTGCGCCGCAGTTGTTATCCACGTGAATCGCCTTCGGTTTCATGTCGAACCGCGCGTAGTTCAGTCCCTTTCCCAGAAAGTCCACCGTCTTGCCCGGACCCGGTCGGCATCCCTCCAGGGCCAGCAGCGCTTCGCGGATGTCATCGGCATCGACCGGACGGCTGTTCTTCCGGGCCGTCGCCGCCGCATCACCCTGCAGCGGAAAACTCAGCCCCGGATCCGTCTCCGCCTGGATGAACTCCAGATCGTACCCCACGTCGCCACCTCCGTGTGCAGTTCATCCTTCCCACTCCCGCTCCGTCGGAGCTCATGCCTCGCCCAGCGCAGACACCAGCTGGTCAATCTCCTCCCGCGTGCGTTTCTCGGTCACGGCAACCAGGAAACAGTCGCCGAGTTCGGGATACCATGGCGCCAGCGGTACACCCGCCAGGATGCCCCGCGTCCGGCAATGCTGCAGAACCCGGCTGACGTCCCGATTCGTCCGAACCACGAATTCCTTGAAGAACGGTGCCCGGAATCGGAGCTCATAGCCGGGCAGAGCGGCGATTTTCTCGGCGGCGTAGTGCGCCTTGTCCACGCAAAGGGTTGCCACCTTGGTCAGGCCGGTCCGCCCGACTGCGCTCAGGTAAATGGCAACCCGAAGGGCGAGAAGCCCCTGGTTGGTGCAGATGTTGCTCGTCGCCCGCTCGCGCCGGATGTGCTGTTCGCGGGTTTGCAGTGTCAGGCAGTAGGCTCGGCGTCCGGCGCGGTCTCGGGTGGCGCCGATCAATCGGCCCGGCATCTTCCGCATGAAGGCCTCGCGACACGCCATGAACCCGCACGATGGCCCGCCGAAGGACATCGGAATCCCCATCGGCTGCGCATCACCAACCGCGATGTCCGCGCCCAGTTCGCCCGGCTTCTTCAGGACGGCGCAGCTGATCGGATCGACAGACGCGACGACCACCGCGCCGGCTTCGTGGCCGATGGCCGCGAGACGGTCGAGGGATTCCACGCAGCCATAGACGTTCGGCGTCTGGATCACGACCGCCGCTGTGTCGTCATGGACGGCACGGCGTAGATCCTCCGGATTTGTCCGCCCGGAAACGGTCTCGACGACAACGAGGTCCATGGGGAGCTCGCGGATGTAGGTCGCAAGCACGCCACGGGTGTCGGGATGGACGCCGGCGGAGACGACGACCCGTCGCCGTCCCGTTGACGAGCGCGCCATGAGGACGGCCTCCGCCGCCGCCGTTGCGCCCTCGTACAGGGATGCATTTGAGACGTCCATCCCGGTCAGCTGGCAGATCAGCGTCTGGTACTCGTAGAACGCCTGCAGCGATCCCTGTGAAGCCTCAGCCTGATAGGGCGTGTAGGCCGTGACGAACTCGCTCTGGGAACCCAGAGCATCGACCACCGTCGGGATGAAGTGGTCGTAGTATCCGCCGCCGAGGAAGCAAACCTGCTGCTGGCAGGAGCGGTTCGCCGAGGCCAGCCGCTCGAGTTCCCGAAGCAGCTGCAGCTCGTCGAGCCCCTCCGGCACTGCCAGCGGGCGATCCAGGCGGGCGGAAGGGGGGATATCCCGGAACAGGTCCTCCACGGAGCCGGCGCCGATGGTCCCCAGCATGGCGCCGACGTCCTGCTCGGTGAGTTGCGTGTAGTTCATGCTGTCGTGCGGCTCCTCCGTGGCGCGGCTCAGGACCGCATCATCTCATCATAGGCGGCCGCGTCCATGAGCCCATTCAGTGGCGCGGGATTGGCGACCTTCACCTTCACCATCCAGCCCCGCTCGAAGGGATCGCTGTTGACGAGTTCCGGCTCGTTGGCGAGCGCCCCGTTCACTTCCACGATCGTGCCGGACACGGCCGAGTACAGATCGCTTGTGGCCTTGACCGACTCAATCTCGCCAAATGCCTTGTCGGCGGCGATTTCCGTCCCGACCGGCGGCAGCGCGACATAGGTGATGTCCGTCAACTCGTTCGCCGCAAATTGGGTGATCCCAATGGTCACGATGTTGCCGTCCACCTTGAACCACTCGTGGGTCTTGCGATACTGACGATCGCCGGGATTGGCACTCACGCTCAGAAACCTCCTTGAAGACAACGCGCCGCATCCGGCCATCAGGATGCACGCTTGTAGAACGGCAGCTTGACGACGACCGCGTCCACGGGCTTGCCTCCGACGTCGACGGCGAGCCGCTGCCCGACCCCGGCGTGCGAGCGCTGCAGATAGGCCATGGCGATGCTCTTCTGAAGCGTCGGAGAGAACGTGCCGCTCGTGACGCGACCGATGACGTCTTTGCCACTGCTGACTTGCGCCCCCTGGCGGGCAATCCGGCGCCCCTGCAACTCGAGGCCTGCCAGTGAGTACGCCGGCCCGGCCTGCGCGATGGTCCGCAGCGACTCGGCGCCGATGAAATCCTTGCTGAGATCGACGCACCACGCCTGACCGGCCGAGAGTGGATCGATCTTCTCGTCGAGTTCGTGCCCGTAGAGCGGCATGGCTGCTTCGAGCCGCAGCGTGTCGCGGGCGCCGAGGCCGGCCGGGCGAATTCCGTCCTCGCCTTCCGAGAGGCTGCCCAGAAAGCCGACCAGGAACTGGGCGGCCGATGCGGGCAGAATCAGCTCGACGCCGTCCTCGCCGGTGTAGCCGCTCCGGGCCAGCGTGTAAGGCACAAACATGTACGTCCCGCTGGTAAACCGGTAGCGCTTCAGTTCAGCGATCGACGTCGGAAGCATCGGTGCGAGCCGGGGGATGACACCCGGCCCCTGGATGGCCAGCATCAGGGTCGATTCAGTCGTGTCCTCGACCTCCACCTGCATCTCGCGCCCATGCGTCTGCAGCCAGGAAAGAATCTTGGAGCGGTTGGATGCATTGCAGACGACCATCCAGTGGTCTTCGTAGCGCGAAACGATCACATCATCGAGAATGCCACCGCGCTCGTTGCAGATCATGCCGTAGCGGGACTGCCCGGTCACCGCGTCGCCGAGTTGACGGGTGCAAACGAGCTGGAGGAGTCGCTCGGCGTCGCTGCCGCGCAGAAGCAGCCGTCCCATGTGCGACACGTCGAAAATCGACCCTGCCCGGCGCGTGTGGGCGTGTTCCTCCAGGATCCCGCGGTAGAGGAGGGGCATCTCCCAGCCGGCGAAATCAACCATCTTCGCCCCGAGCTGGACGTGGTAGTCGTGCAACGGTGTTTTGAGCACGTTTTGCCGCCGTTCGTGTGACACAAGGCCCGGTGGTCCGGCCGCCGGGTGTCATGGAAACCTATCCAGCAGTAGCGCGGGTGTCAAACGCATCGCCGACGCCTACCGGCGGCGATAACCTCTGCGGCCACCGGCAGTTTTCTTCCTGGAGCCGCCGGATCGACGCGGCCCGGCCGACCGCGTCCGCGGGCCACGCCGGCGCGGCTCACTGGGGAGCTCCTCCCGGGCCGGCGGCGTTCCGGCGGGGGCCTTGAGCAGATCGACGAGCGCGAGGTTGAGTTCGCGTGCAGCAACATTCACGCTGGCGATCTGTACCCGCAGGGCGTCGCCGATCCGGATGCGCTTGCCGCTCCGCTGGCCTACCACGGAGCCCGATGACGCCTGGATCTCCCACCAGTCGTCGGCCATGTCGGAGAACCGAACAAGCCCGTCAATGAGGTATCGCTGGAGCTGGACGAAGATGCCGATGTTCGTGACCCCGGTGACGACACCGTCTTCCACGGCTCCAAGGTTCTTCTCGAGCAGGCGGAGAATCTTGACCAGATTGAGTTCGCGTTCTGCGTCCTCGGCCCGGCGCTCCGTGTAGCTGCAGCGTTTGCCGATCTCCTGCAGAGTCTCGCCGGACGGTGCTTCGCGCCGCGCCCGCGGGAGGCGCCCCTCCAGGTACATGTCGAGCAGCCGGTGGATTACGAGGTCCGGATACCGCCGGATCGGCGACGTGAAATGGGAGTAGTGCTCGCTCGCCAGCGCGTAGTGCCCGATCATCTTCGGCGCGTATTCCGCCTGCGACATCGAGCGGAGCACCGCCAGGTTTACCGTGAACGACTCCGGCTTTCCTTTGACGCTGTTGAGGAGCTTCATCAGGTCGTGCCGTCCCATCTCCTTCGGCAGGGCCTTTCCGAGCACGCGCAGAAAGTTGGAGAGCTTGAGCTGCGCGTCCGGCGGGGGCTCGGGGTGGATCCGGCGTAAATGCGGTACACCCAGCTCCGTCATGCGCTCGGCGACGACCTCGTTCGCCTCGACCATGAACATCTCGATGAGCGTGTGGGAGAAACTCGTGTCCGTGGGCTCGACGCCGACGACCTCATGCTCGTCATTGAGGACCAGCTCCACCTCGGGGATTTCGAGGACGATCATGCCGGCGCGCAGGCGTCGCTTCTGGATTGCCCGTGCGAGGTGGTTCATCTCCTTCAGGAGATTGACGATTTCCGGATCGTACCCTTCCGTCCGGCCCTCGAGAATGTCGGTTGCCTGGCGGTACGTCAGCCGCTTGCTCGATTGGATGACCGTGTTGGCGAATCGCGCCTTCTTCCGATGGCCGTGGGTGTCGTAGGTGATGAAAGCGCTCTTGGTGAGCCGCGGTTCGCCCTCCTGGAGGCTGCACACACCGTTGCTCAGCACCTCCGGCAGCATGGGCAGCACGTGGCGCGGCAGATAGATGCTGTTGCCGCGAACTTCGGCCTCTTTGTCGAGCGGGCGGCCCGGTTGCACGAACGCGGAGACGTCCGCGATGTGCACGCCGAGTTCGATCGTCTGGCCCGTGCGCCGGATCGAGATCGCGTCGTCGAAGTCGCGGGCGTCGTCGGGATCGATCGTGACGATCACCTCATTGCGCAGGTCGGTCCGGCGACGCAGTTCCTGCTCCACGTCGTACGAGCGGATCGCCCGGCGTGCGTCTTCGAGCACCTCCTCGGGAAAAGTGTCGCGGAAGTTGTACTGCCGGATGATGCTGATCGTGTCCACACCCGGGTCGCCGCGGCGCCCGAGCACTTCGACGATGACGCCGCGGCCCGGCTGATTACCCGACGGAAACTGGGAGAGTTCTACGACAACCTGGTCGCCCGCCCGCGCCCGCGTCGCCGACACGTCACCGAGCAACACCGGGGCGTGCAGGGCGTGGCCATCGGGCAGGAGCAGCCAGTCGCGTCCCTGCCGGACCACCTCGCCAACAAACCGGCTCTGTCCGCGCTGCACGACCTCGACGATTTCGCCCTCGACGCTGGACTCTTCGCCACGACGCCCGCGCCGCGTGACCCGGGCCGCGACGGTGTCGCCCGTAATCGCGTCCAGCGTCGAGCCGGGCGGTATGAAGAGGTCGCCGTGCTCGGTTGGCGATTCCGGCACGACGAAGCCGAATCCGCGCTGGTGGCCCCGGAAGCGCCCGATGATCACACCCGGCCTATCCGGCATGACCACGCTGTTGCCGCCGCCCCGGATGACCCGACCGGCCCGCATGAGGGTTTTGACGGCCTCGCGAAATGCGCCGTATTCCTCTTCCTCGACGCCGATCTCGCGGGCGAGTTTGCGCAGGCGTTGCGGGCGATAGCTCTTGCTGCTGACGTGCCGGAGAATCCGGCTTGACATGTCCTCTCGGTCTGGAATGAGGCACCTCCGGTTGTGCGGGCCGCCGGCCGTTCAGCCCGGGAAAGCGCTTCAGCCTACCTGAACGGCGGGGGTCCGAACAGTTTCGGCGCCGTCGTCAGCAGTCGATGCCGCCGGGGAGATTGCTACTGGCGTGTCCAGAGCTGCCCGATTTCGGTCAGGGCGATCCGCTCGCCGTGCGTGCCGGCGGCTCGGCGGAAGCGCTCGATCGGCTCGGCTTGCGGCTCATGGCTGAGCCGGAAGGTGCCGTGGTGCATGGGCAGGACGTGGTCGGCGCCGGCATCGTCGGCCATCGCCCATGCCTGTTCGGGCGTAGCGTGCGCCTGGATATACGGGTCGTAGGCGCCGATGCCGAGGATCGCCAGGTCTACGCCGCCGAGACCACAGAAGTGATGTCCGTAAGCGGTATCCCCGCCGAAGAGGACGCGCCGGCAACCTCCCTCGATGAGGAAGCCGCAGTAGCCCCGGTGCGTGTCGTGGAACGTCCGGGCGCCCCAGTGATCGACGGGCAGGGCGGTGACGCTCAACCCGTTGAGTCGTGCGGTCTCGCCCCAGTGCAGTTCGCGTACGCTCGCGAATCCGAGGTCGGCGATCAAGTCTGCGTTGCGCGTGGAGGTCAGGATCGGCACGTGTTTCTGCAGCCGGGCCAGCGTCGGCCGGTCGAGGTGGTCGAAATGCGCATGGGTGACCAGTACGAGGTCGATCGGAGGCAGCTCGTGCAACTGCAGGGCAGGGCGGACCAGGCGGCGTGGCCCGCCGGTGATCAGTCCGAGATCGAGTCCTACGCGCGAGGAGAAGACCGGGTCGGTGAGGACGGTCCGGCCGCCGATCCGCAGCAGAAGGGTGGCGTGCCCGATCCAGGCGGCCGCGAGTTCGTGGTGGGTCCATCGCGAAAGATCCGGGTGGTGCGGAGCTCGCGCCGGCGGGTTGACACGGTTCAGGAGGCACAGTCGCCCCCGTCCGCGCCCGAGGCTGTCCGCGAGGCGCAGCGTGACTGGCCGGACCTTCGCCCAGTCGCTGCATCGCCTCCAGCTCACGCTAAATCGTGCACACATCTCCGTGAAGTGTACGTGGCAGAAGGCAGAGATGTTCTCGCCGCGCGGATGGAATCCGGCCCGATGTTTATCACCGCCCCTTTGTTTGGTGAACGGTTCGGTGGTCTAATTGCTCCGATCTGCACTCGAACAGGGAGGGTGGTGTCATGACGGATATCGGATCGCAGCTTCAGCTCATGCACGGACGTCTGGAGCGTCTCGAACGTCAGAATCGGCGTCTGCGCGTCTGTGCACTGGGCCTGGTACTCGTCGGCGGGACGGCGCTGCTCATGGGACAGGCCAAACCACAGGAACCGCCGCGCGTGCCGGAGCTGACGCAGGGCCGGGTGGTCGAGGCGCAGCTCTTCCGTCTGGTAGACAAGGAGGGCCGCGAGCGCGCGGTGCTCGGGATGTCGGGCGACGGTCCGATCCTGCGGCTCTGCGAAGAGGGCGGCAAGACGCGGGTGGGTCTCGGCATGACGAGTGAGGGAGCCTCGATCAGCCTCCATGATCGTGCGGGCGATCTGGCGCTCTCACTCACTGTCGCTCGCAAGGGTCCGGGGATCGTCATGAATGATCGCGATCGCCCGCGGCTGCTGCTGAGCGGGGGACGCGACTCGGCTGGGCTCAACATCAACGACAGCTCGGGGCGAACGACGATCAGCCTGATCGAGACGACGCGCGGCTGCACGCTGGGCATGGGCGGCACGCCGGATCATCCGCTGGTGGCCATCCAGACGCGCGAGAACAGCGGGGCGATGATGCTCTACAAATCCGGCAGCGAGCGGCCGGTGTGGCAGGCGCCATGAAGAAGCACACCTGTTCGGTGGTGATGCTCGCGCTCTCGGCGCTCGTCGGGACGGCCGCGGGGCAGGCGACGTCGCGACCGGCCGTCCCCTGCCTGCTGGGCGTGGATGACGGCGGGGCATACCATCACGCTGTCGCGAAGCGTCAACCGTGGGAATTCGAGGCGTGGTTCCGCGCGCTGGACGACCTTGGCGCGCGTTTCGTCTCGGTGCACTTCTGGCCCGTGAGTGATGCGGGGGAGAGGAACTCCGAGGAGACACGCCGGCGACTCGAAGCGATGGACGCAGCCATGCGGCGCCACCGTGTGGCGTACACGCTGAATGTGGAGCTCTCGAACTGGCTCCCGCGGCTCGAGATCACGCCGGGCGTGAATGAGTTCGAGCATCCGGATGGATCCCATCGCTGGGATCTCCGCCCGGACTGCCTCGCGGCCGTACTCCCGCCGCTCCGACCGGGTCCGGCGTCTTTGGCGGCGATCACGTACGACGAGTGCGAGCACATGGTGCTCTCGAACAACAAGTTCACGAACTCGCCGGCAAACACGTTCGACAAGCCGTACCTGGGGAGCACGCACGGGCTGTCGCCGCTGGATGCGTACGAGTCGCTCGTGCGCGAGGCCACGCGGGTGCGGGTCGAGCATTACGGGAATCGGGTGCAGCCCCAGTCGGAGCAGGTCTGGCCGGACCTGTTCCACGTGTTCGCGCGGGCGGGGTGGATCGTGACGCCCAAGCTCCTGAAGGAGAGCCTCAATCCGGTCGTTGCGTCGATCGCGCTGGGGGCGGCCATCCAGTACGAGGAGCAGGGGGCCCGGTTCTGGGCCTCGCCCGACCTGTGGAATCGGGGGGCCTACCCAGGGCACTCGCCGGAGGCCCTTCGATCGGCGCTGCTGATGGGGTACTGGCTGGGGGCGGAAACCCTCTACGTCGAGAACGTGGATTTTCACGAGTGGACGCCGCGCCATCCGGAGGCCGACGCGAAGGGCTCGCTCGTCCGCTGGTCGAGCCCCGAGGAATACGAGCTCACGGCCCACGGGCAGGTGTTCCGATCGTTCGTGCGCAAGTACCTTACGGAACGACCGAGAACCAACCGATGGCAAGAGTACGACCCCCGCGTGGCGATCATCAGGCTTCCGGACGGCGGCTGGGGGCAGTTCGGCGCGGGGCCCGGCCACGGCGAGTCCGAGTCGCGCAACCGCCTGCTCGGGAACCGTGAGATGCCGCTGGACGAGATCGCATCGGAGTGGCTGCACGTCTGGCCGATTCTCACGCACGGGGCCGCAAAGCCGGGGGCGATTTCGTACAACAACCCGTTCGTCTACCCGGGCGGGGCGAAGGATTTCTTCATGCCGATCGACAGCGTGGCGGTGTTCGACCATCGCGTCACCGCCCGCTCGCTGGCGAACGTCGCGTGCATGATCGTGTGCGGACACGCGCTGTCGCCCGAGACGTTCCAGGCCGTGCGGCAGCGGGTGGCGGCCGGCGCGACGTGCGTGATCGCCAGGCGACTGTATGCGCAGCACGCCAGGGACGACCTGCCGGGAGACTGGCTGATCGTGGACCGCTTCAGCGATCCACGGATCGCCGCCAGGCTGGCGCCGTTCCTCGGGCCGCCGGACGTCGCCCGGTTCCGGTTCCGCACGCAGGTCGTCACGTTTCGCCGCTCGGGGAAGCCGGACGGGATGGACGTCGAGGTGTCCGAGCGTTGACGCTGTCTTCAGCCAGGCCGCGTGCTGCCGAGGTGCAGAGGTGAGGAGCGAAGAGGTAATGAGAAGGTGCGCGACCGCGTTGCGGCCAGGCTGATCACGGGCGGATCGGCTGATCGATTGCTCGCTGCAGCGGCATGAATCCGCGGAGCTCTTGACTGGTCCGGGGCGGGTTCCATACTGCCGGCGTCTTTCTTGTGGGGGAGGCGGGATGTCCGCGGTTCGCACAGCGCTGTTTCTCTGTTCGGGCAATTACTATCGCAGCCGGTTCGCCGAGATCATCTTCAACGAGGAGGCGGCCCGGGCCGGGCTGCCGTGGCGGGCCGATTCGCGGGCGCTCGGGATCGGTCGGGGGGACTGGGTCAACGAGGGTCCGATCTCCGAACTGGCCCGGCAGGGGCTCTCCGAGCGCGGGATCGGGCTGCCGGAGGACGTGCGGTACCCGATCCAGGTGTGCGCGGCGGACGCCGCGGGCTGCGCGGTGATCATCGCCCTCAAGGAATCCGAGCATCGTCCGCTGGTCGAGGAACTGCTCCCGCACGACGCGCACCGCGTCGAGTACTGGCACGTCCACGACCGGGACCTCTGCGAGCCGACGCAGGCCATGGCCCAGATCGAGCAGCACGTGCTTGAGCTCATCGCCCGCCTGGCGGCGAATGGTCAAAAGGCGTAGCGGGTGGCGATACCGCGGTGGCTTCGCTCGGCGACGGGGCGGGGAACGCCCGATCGCGGGGCCGTCGACACGCGAGCGGGGGAGGAAAGGCGATCGAGTCGGCTTGGTCCGCCTGATTCCTGATTCGATGCTGACACCCGGGTTGACGATACCGCGGTGGCTTCGCTCGGCGCCCGCCCGGGAGCAGGGGCGGCCGGGCGCCATGTCGCTCAAACCCAGCCCGCATTGTAACTTATGACAGGAATGCCTCCGGCGGGGCCTTGCCCGCGGTGGGTTCGACCTGCGCCGGCGTGCGGGGAGACCGGCCGTTCTGCCCGGGGTTCTCCGCGATTCTCCGGCGGAGGAAGTGCATCGAGACCCTCTCGCGGTGGCTTCGTGCTGCACCGGCGCGTGAAGCGGTGGGGACTCCCCGAGGTGTTTTCGCGCGACCTGTGGACCAAACTGCGTGCGGGGAGGCGCTGTAGCGGTGGTTCCGTGCTGCGCCGGCGCGATGGGGATTCCCAAGGCGTTCTTCGCCTTCGGAGGTCTTCACATGAGAAAGAGCCGGCCCCTCCACGGAGGGCTTACCGGGAGAACACGGCGGGTGCTCCGCGGGGCGTGCGTGGGTGCGGAGCGGGCCCGGATGCACACCTCACGGGATGGCGGAGACCGAGGCCGCACGGGCCGGACGACACGCTTCGGCCGCCGGACACGCGATCTCGCGATTCGCAGAGCAGGAGCCGGCAGTGGGGTTGAGGCACTCCAGAAGGGCTTCGGCAGGCGTACACCTCGTATTGGAGAGTAGATTTCTGCTTCGAGTTCATGACGCGTTTTGAGGATCCACTCAAAGGAGGGCGGCTCACCAATCATACTGCGCACCGCTCGATATGTTCGCCCGACAACAGCGCCGGCGATTCACTCGGTGCTGTGAATTTGCGAAGGGACGACTTCGGCTGTTGCGCGCGATGAACCGGACGGGCGGTCGATGAGCGCCCGGCAGGGGGCGAGACTAGGCGATCCTGGAAAGAGTGGATTTCACTGGCCCGCTAGGACTCGAACGTTCAGCGGAAGGCGACAGTTAGCGTCCCTCGCCAGATCGTGGCCTCGATGGCAATCGTGCCGGGGCTTTTTACGATCGGGAGTCGGGCGATGCCTACCTCAAAGGGCCGGTACACCACCGGCGAGATTGTTTCCGCAACGGGATTCCCCCTCCACCGCGTTTTGAAGGCAATCGACAGCCTGGGGCTCGTGCCGGTAGATCACATCCGGCATTACCGACTGTTCGACGACAAAGCCGTCGAGCAGATCGGGGCCAAGCTGTCGAGCGGGTGTGGACGGGGGGTGTCCTGTGCAACCCTCTGACCAAGAACAGCAGACCGGCATATCCCCTGTCCCGCGGCTGGCCCTGCGTCCGAAGGAAGCTGCGGCTGCTCGGCGTCTCTGAGCGGACGTTCGCGAGCTGGCTCGCTACACCAGAATTGAACGTCCCCTCAATCAAGATTTCAGGGTGCGTGCTCGTCGAGATCGACGCTCTACGCGCGTGGCTCCGCATGCGCACCGAGGCGGCGGCGGCCGGGCAGACCGCGTGCCGTAGGCGCCCTCCTACTCGATTGGATTCGAGCGGATGCAGTGGGAATGCGGACGGGCGATGCGGAGCGGAACGGGGCTACGCGGGTGGTCACCGCGCCGAAGGTATGGTTGGGGGTTTAGGTAGTCTGCGCAAACTCCAGGAAGGAACTGCGGATGAGAGGAGTCGAACCTCCACGACCTTGCGGTCACAAGGACCTGAACCTTGCGCGTCTGCCAATTCCGCCACATCCGCTTCGGAATCGTATCTGACGGTATTAAAAGGGCATCCGAAGGGTTTGTCAACAGCCCGGGAGGGCGGTGTTACCGTCCGGATCTCGCGATTCACCTGTAAGATGCAGCCGCCGTCCGGCAAGCACCATGAGACGCTCGAGATGCTGCTCGCTCGAAGAATTTGTGAAGTTTAAGATCAGGCCCAGTAAACTTTTCGCAGTCTTGTGCGTCTAAGGAGTTAGTGGCAGACTGACGCCGCCGCCGCAGGATCAGTGTGCCCTGACGGCTCCAGGGGTGCCTTTCGGGGCAACCGGAGGTCATTGGGCAACCCTTCCGACCCTCGTCAGCAGTGCTTTCCCCTCGCCCGTGTCTTAAGGGGAGTTGCGTGGCAGGCAAACGGCTCGGCGACATCCTGGTGGACCTCGGTTATGTCTCCGCGGACCGCGTGCATCAGGCGATGCGGCAGGCCAACGGCGACGGACTGCGGATTGGCGAGCACCTGTGCCGCGTCGGCCTGATTCGCCAGGACGACATGTTCCACGCGCTCGCCATGCAGTGTGGGATTCCCGTCTTCGACCCTCAGACCGCCGACATCTCGCCCGATGCCCTGGCCCGATGCCCGGCCGATCTGGCGGAGCGGTACGCAGTTCTGCCCGTGGCGCTCCGGGATGGCGTCCTGGACGTCGCGATGGCCAATCCGTTCGACCTGCAGGCGGTTGAGGATCTGTCGGTCGTGACAGGGTACGAAATCCGCCGCCTGTACGCCCGGCCGGTGGAGCTTGCCGAGGCGCGGCGACAGCATTACGGGACTTCCGCTGCCCGGATGGCGGATTCGCTGGCAACCCAGATGGAGCCAGGCGAGTCGGTCGAACTCGGCGACGACAGCGTGGGTCACCTCCACGAACTCGCCCGCGAACCCTCACTGATCAACCTGGTCAACCTCCTGATCCTCGAGGCGGTCCACGACAAGGCAAGCGACATCCACGTCGAGCCTTTCGAGAAGCGCCTGAAGGTCAAGTACCGCATTGACGGCGTTCTGCACGAGATGGCGCCGCCGCCCAAGCACCTGCAGGCGGCGATCGTGAGCCGCATCAAGATCATGGCGCAGCTCAACATCGCCGAGCGGTTCGTTCCGCAGGACGGGCACATCAAGTTTCACGCCCCGGACGCCCAGGTGGACATCCGCGTCTCGACGGTCCCGACCGTCTACGGCGAAAGCGTCGTGATGCGCATTCTCGACAAGAGCTGCACCCTCCGCCGCCTGGGCGAACTGGGGATGAGCGACCACCTGCTCGACGTCTTTGAGTCCGTGCTGGTCCGCCCGCACGGCATCCTGCTGGTCACCGGCCCAACCGGCAGCGGCAAGACGACGACCCTGTACGCGGCGCTCAACCACATTTACACGCCGGCCAAGAAAATCATCACGATCGAGGACCCGGTCGAGTTCCAGATCGACGGCATCAACCAGATGCATGTGAACCCGAAGCGGGGACTCACGTTTGCCAACGGCCTCCGGGCGATCCTGCGACAGGACCCGGACATCATCATGGTGGGCGAGATCCGC
>CAZJTF010000113.1:0-18386 GCA_964548565.1 uncultured Planctomycetales bacterium
CTGGGCGCGTTCGGCGTGCTTGGCATGGTGCTTTATGCAACGGGACGCACGCCGGCTGCGGGCTGGGCGTGGGCAGGGACCGGCCGACAGGTTGCCGCCATTGTCTGCTGGTTCGCGGGCATGGCGCTGTGTACCTCGGTTCTGGTGCCGGGGTCGCTCGGGCGGCGTGTGTACGTGGCCTGGATGGCCGGCAGCCACGCACTGGGCGTGGTGACGACGACCATTCTCCTGAGCGTCCTCTACGTCGTGCTGCTGCCGCCGTTTGCGCTCATTCGCCTGCGCGATCCGCTCCGCCGGCGTAGCCGCTGCGCGACGACCTTCTGGGAAACTCCGACGCCGCACGAACCGACCCTCGAACGTATGATGAGGCCGTTTTGAGAGCTGGGATGACCGTACCGCCGCCGCAATCATCCCCGGTCCCAGTCGTCCGCCGTGCAGGATCCGCAATTCACCGTCGCCGCAAGAGGCTCCCGTGCTGATTCTCGGCATCTCCTGCTTCTACCACGACGCCGGCGCAGCGATCCTGCGCGACGGCCAGGTCGTGGCGGCCGCCGAGGAGGAGCGTTTCACACGCTGCAAGCACGACAGCGGCTTTCCGTCGAATGCAATTGAGTACTGCCTGCGCGAGGCGGGTGCGCGCATCCAGGACGTGGACCACATCGGCTTCTATGAGAAGCCGCTCGTCAAATTCAACCGCATTCTTGAGACCGTACTGGCCGAGTGGCCCTGGAGCCTCACGGTTTGGCTGCGGAGCATGTCGCTGTGGCTCGGCGAGCGCCTCCACATCGCGCGAACGTTCCAGCGGGCGCTCGGGACGGATAAGCCACTCCTGTACTGCCGTCATCACCTGTCGCACGCCGCCAGCGCATTCTATCCGTCGCCCTTCGAAGAGGCGGCGATCCTCACCGCTGACGGCGTCGGCGAATGGACCACCACCGCATGGGGCGTCGGCCGGGGGACAGCTATCGACATTCAGCGCGAGCTCCGGTTTCCGCACTCGCTCGGGCTGCTCTTCAGCGCACTGACGGCCTACCTCGGTTTTCGCGTGAACGATGCGGAGTGGAAGGTGATGGGCCTCGCGCCCTACGGGCGTCCACGGTACCTCGACCGATTCCGCCAGCTCGTGGATGTCCGCGACGACGGCAGTTTCCGGCTGGATTTGCGGTACTTCTCGTACACGCGTTCGATGTCACGCATGTTCAGCCGCCGCTGGGAGCGTCTCTTCGGCCGCCCCGCGCGCCCGCGCGGTACGGAGCCTGATGAATTCCACGCCGATATCGCCTGCTCCGGCCAGAAGCTGATCGAGGAGATCATGCTCAAGATTGCGGGGCATATCCGGCGCGAGACGGGTCTGGATCGCCTGTGCCTGGCAGGCGGCGTCGGCCTGAACTGCGTCGCCAACTGGCGGATCCTGCAGGAGTCAGGGTTTCACGATGTGTTCATACAGCCCGCCGCAGGCGATTCGGGAGGCGCACTCGGCACCGCGCTCTACATCCGGCATGCCGTGCTGGGGCATTCGCGGGAGTGGCGGATGCGACACGCGCTGCTGGGACCTGCCTTCTCCCAGCAGGAGATCGAGGCGGCACTGCAGAGTGTCGGGGCACGATTCCGGCGGTGCGACACGGAGGAAGCACTGGTTGCCGAGACGGCTCGCCTGCTCGCCGAGGGGAAAGTGATCGGCTGGTTCCAGGGGCGGATGGAATACGGACCGCGCGCCCTCGGCGCCCGTTCGCTCCTGGCGGATCCGCGTCGCCCCGACATGAAGGACCTCATCAACGCGAAGGTGAAATTCCGCGAGCGGTTCCGCCCGTTCGCCCCGGCGGTCCTGCAGGAGCGAGCGCACGAATACTTCGACCTCCCGACAGCAGCGGACGCCCCGTTCATGCTGCTTACGCCGCAGGCACGGGAAACCCACCGCAGCGAGATTCCGGCCGTCGTGCACGTGGACGGGAGCTGCCGTGTGCAGACCGTGGATCGCGAGGTGCATCCGCTGTTCCACCGGCTCATCAAGGCGTTCGGCGAGCTCACGGGCGTGCCCGTCCTCGTGAATACGTCCTTTAACGTCCGCGGCGAGCCGATCGTCTGCACGCCCCTGGACGCGTGGAACACGTTCGTGAGCACCGGCATCGATGCGCTGGTCATCGGGCGCTGCCTGGTGCTCGAGAAACCCGTAAAGGTAGACTTTGAGGCGGGCACCAGGCGCAGCATCGCGCTGGAAGCAGGGGAACTCACGGCGGACGCATGACGGGCCGGCCCGCCGGCACTATAGTAGAGCCGAGGTGTCGGCAGCGATGGCCAGGCAGTCTTTGATTCGCGACTTCATGGCGTTCATCATCGCGGAGAAGAAGTGGTGGATGATTCCGCTCATCCTCATCCTTCTGCTCCTTGGGGCACTGCTGCTCTTCGCCGGCAGCTCGCCGTTGGCACCGTTCCTCTATCCGCTGGTTTGATCCTGCATGAGCGTGGAACCGCACACACCGGCGTCGCAGTCCCGTGCCTCTGCAGGACGGCGCGGGTCGCTCCTCATCGGTGGGATCGTGCTGCTGCTCGGCGCATCCTGTGCGTATGCCTGGCTGCGCCCCGTATCCATCCACGTGCGTCTGCTGCTCACGCTTGCCAGCCCGCTCATTGTCCTGTTCCTGGTGCTGGCCCGCCTGGCGTCACGCCGGCCGAACTGGCGGCGGCCGTTCTTCATCGCGGTTCTGTTCACGCCGGTGGTGCTGCTCGCGGGCGAGGTCGTCGCATCGTATGTCCAGTGGACGGAAGCGCAGATGACGGCGCCGCTGCGGAAGACAATCGAAGGTCAGCGCGAGGGCATGCTGGAGCGCAGCAACCTGGCAAATTACCGGCTGATCCCTTCGCGCACGTATGCGCTGTGGGGCGGGCAGGTGGCGATCGATCGGAACGGGTTCCGCAGCCCGCGTGATATCCCGCTCGTCAAACCTCCGGACAGCGTGCGCGTGATGCTGGTGGGGGGATCGACGGCATTCGGATGGGGTGTGCCCGACGGCCAGGATATCGCTGCGCACATGCAAAACGTGCTGGATGCGTCCGGCGACCCTGGCCATTACGAGGTCGTCAACACCGGCGTGCCCTACTACACGTCCTTCCAGGAGCTGAACTGGTACGTGCATGCCCTGTGGGCATTCAAGCCGGACATCCTCGTGGTCCTGCACGGGCACAACGACGCGCTCTACGCCGTGGTCCGCGGATCTGAGTGGCGATCGGTCACCGAGGGAGATGTCGGCGAGATCCCGTTCATGCCCGTCGATGCGGCGTCCACCCGGGCGCCGACCCCGTTTCTCGAATCCGCCCTGATGCGCAGCGCCCTGTACCGCCAGATCCACCGGCGCTTCCGCGAGCCGGTTCTCGAGCCGCTGCCCGGTGTCGGGACGCCGGCCAGGTCTGAAACAGGGAACGTGGACCGCCGCTGTATCGAACAGTTCGTCCGACATTCGAGTCTGATCGCGGGCGCGGCCGGGCGGGAAGGCACGCGCACGATCTTCGCACTGCAGCCGGTGATCTACGTAGGCAAGCCGCCGACTTCTCCGGAGCAGCGAATCCTCAATCGCCTGCAGAAGTATGTGGAACCGGTGCGGCAGCTCTGGCCTGAACTCCAGGCGTCCGCCGTCCGGGGCGAAAGCGGACCGGTTCACCTCGACCTGACGGAGATCTTCTCCGGGTTTTCCGACACCGCGTACCTCGACAACTGCCACTACACGGCGTCCGCGAACAAGGTGCTGGCGGAGCGACTGGCCCGCGCGGTCACGGAACAGTGATCCCATTCATCACGGCGAGGCGGCCGACGTGGTCGGAGTTGCACCGACACGTCTCTCTGTGTGCCGGTGCATAAGCCCGCGCCGCGTGCTCAGAGCTTCGCGTTCTTGCGAAGCCGCATGAGTGCCTGGACGGTTTCGTCCGGAATCACGCCGTGCGGGTCCGGAGGAACATCCAGGAGCATGTTGACCCCGCGGGCCAGTCCCGTCGTGAGTTGCTCCGCGAGCTCCTGGTCAGGGCGGGGCTTGTCGCCTTCGACCCAGAACCAGTTCTTGCCGATCGGATCGCAGATTTCGCCGGGAACGTAGTACCGCTTGCCCTCGATCTCGCGCCACTTCGCATGGCCGGACTCGGGAGGCATCCTGCGCTCGATTGCGATCAGGTCCGATGGCCACGCGTAATCCACGGGCATGACGGCCCCATCTCCGATGCCGGTGTTCATCATGATCACCGTCTGCGGCTGCAGCGCGGCGATTTCGCCGTAGTGGTAATTGCGGTAGCTCCAGCCGAGCACGCCGGGGATATCGATCCAGACCTCCGCGATCGGGCCGTATTGCGTGAGCAACTCGCGAAGCTGTGCCGACTGGAAGCATTGGTACAGCGAGGTCGTGAATGCCGGCAGCTTTTCGTTCGGGTCGAGCGGGGGCTGTGTCGCCGGAGCACGGAAATTGTGGCGATCCCAGCCCCAGCCGACGCCCTGGTCCGACGGTGTCCGGCTGCCGAAGCGGTTGTGATTGTCCCAGGAACAGTAGTAGAACCCGGGCAGGACGCCGCGTTTCTCACACGCTCTGACGAACGCCTCGACGAGATCCGTCTTGTTGCCGCTGTTGGCGACGCTGTAGGTCGTGTGCTTCGTCGGCCAGAGACAGTGGCCGGCGACGTGCTTCGTAGTGAGCACGGCATACTTCATGCCCGCGTCGCGGGCGACGGAGATCCACTGGTCGACATCGAGCCGGTCAGGGTTGTATGTGGAAGGGGGGGCCTTGCCGTCCGGCAACTCGTTCTGCACGAACGTACTCATTCCGAAGTGGATGAACATGCCGTAACGGAGGCTCTCCCACTTTCGCAGCTGTTCCAGCGCGAGCCGCTGGGCGCCCGATTGGCCCGAGCCGCCAGACTCCGCCCCGCGGGACCCACCCCCGAGCAGACTGGCGCCTGCGGCGGCAGCCGCCGACTGGAACACTGTCCGGCGTGAAATCGACTCGTTCCGCATGATGCATCCTCCCGAGGTCTGCAGAGCTACGGAATGATCGTGGTCTGCCTCGCCGCCACGAGTACCGGCGACGGATCAGCCGCCGCGTACATGGCCGTAAAGGCGTCGATCTCAGGGGTTGTATGCGATTGCAGGTCCCGCGCCCAGCCGGGAGGGACGCTCTGATACAGCAGTTCGGCCCGCACGGAGAACGGCCCCGTACGCCCGGTAGTCCTGACCTCGTAGCGGACCACGTCGGAGCCCCCCACGAAATCGTCGTCACCCAGCGCCTCCCCGTAGGGGGCGAGGTCGGCCGGCGCGGTGAGCTTGTCGAAGCCCGCCGGGAGCAGCCGGTTGTCCTTTGCGTACCCGGCTGCCCGCAAGAGAGTCTGCGTCACCGCGCCCGTGGCGTCGATCATCACCGATTGGTAGATCTGCACCTGGTCCGGCTCGCTGATCAGGTCATAATGCGGTTCGAACGTCGTGGCGTCTGTTTCGGAGTCGTCCCCGGCGAGGCGTCCGTCGGCCTGAGGGGTGCCGGACGCAAAGACGACCGCGCCGGACCCATCTGCGACCTCCAGCCGGATCCATGCCCGGCGCGACGGGTATCCCGACGGCAGCTTGTGTCCTGCCAGGTTCGTGACGGTGACATCCACCTGCAGCGTGCCCGGCTGGGCTGACCAACCGGCTAACGCGAGCGTGGCGGTGCGCTGCGTGAGCTGATCGAGGGTTCGCCCGATGGCGGCATCGAGCTCCGCCTCGGTGGCTTCGACACCCAGCGCCTGCCGCTCTGCCTTGAGGATTCCGAGCATGAAGCTGTTGGCGCCGACGAAATGATGCTGCCGGAAGGGCGATCGGGCGGGCGTGTTGCCCGGGAGAGACGAGATGACGACCGCGCCCTCGGCCGCGGGCATATGGCACGCCTGGCACGTGCGGCCCTGAGGTCCGTTGGCCGCGAACGAGCTGTGTTCCCATTCCAGGTACGTCGTCTGCTCGGGGAAGCTGCCGATCACGTTGCCGGCAGGGTCGAGCGTGTCGGTATAGAGGGTGTGGCAGGCGCCGCACAGTGCGGATGTCGACAGATGCGCGCCGTAGGCGGGGACGTACTGGGACGCCGCCTGCATCAGCGCGGCGGACGGCTCCGGGAATGGTCCGAAGATCGCGCGGTGCGGCAGGTCGGTGACTGTGTCAATGTGGTAGTTCCCGCTGAACGAGGCGGGCTGGCCAAGCCCCACGTCGCGGATCTGGTGGCACACCGTGCAGGAGACGCCGTCGATCGCCATCATGTGTGCCGGGTGCTGCGGATTGTTGAAGCCCTGCCCCAACAGCGCGACAGGGTCGCCGTCGGCAAGTGCCTGCGTGGTCGCCATCGGCGTGTGGCACTTCGCGCACTTCGCCTCGATCGCCTCGGCGGCCGCCGGCGTGCGGGCCACCTCGGAGCTGACCTTCGCGCGGAAGTAAGGATCCCGTGCCGCATTCGCCATCATGGTGGGCCGCCAATTCCCGGGGATGGATACATTGTGCCCCGCGGAATCAACCAGCTCCGTGTGGCAATCCGTGCAGGAGGTCGACCGGGTGAACATCGTCGGGGCCTTCCCGGGCGCGGGGTCCGGGATCGCAGGTTCCAGGACGCTGATCTTCGCGACGCCGGCCCCGCCGAAAGCGAGCGTGTCGCCGGCCTCGAGGACGTAAATCGTTCCGCCCGGCCCCACGGCCAGGTCGAGTGGATTCGAGAACCCGTCGGCAAGCACTTCCAACGCGGTCACGCCGAGACCGTCCGGCGACAGGCTCGCCGCCCAGATGTGGCCGCCGATGAACGCGGTCATGAGAAGCTTGCCTTGAAGTTTGCCGTTGCCGGCCGCTGCCGGGTACTCGGTGATGCCGGTCACGATGGTTCCCGGGGCGAATGTCTTGAGTGCATCCTGGTGCGGCGTGCCGTCCAGCAGGTCTGCCTGCCAGGCGTACTGGCCGCGCGCTGGATTGGGATGACCGAAGTATCGCCCCGGCAGCAGCACGTTGATCTCGTCGGGAAGGTTGTTGGGCACTTCGACCGTCCCGCCGGCAGGGGTGGGGGCGCCGCCAAGGCCCTTGTTGGCACCCTGGTCAACCCCGTAGAAGTGACCATTGGTGTGCAGGCAGATGGCATACGTGTTGCGGAGGCCGGGTGCGAACACCTCGACATCCGCCAGCCCCGAGAACGACGCGTGCTTCACGTCCGCCGCCAGCACCGCCGCAGAGAGCCGCGACTCGGGCCGGTTATCGAAGAGCCCGGGGAAGGGGGCGCCGTTGTTCGTGTTCCCTCCCTGCGAGATGTAAAGACGTCCGTCGAGCCCGAACTCGAGGTCGAACGTCATGTGGTTTTCCGCGGAGCGCGGGAGGCCGGCGATGACGTCCTCGACCTTGCCGGTTGCGATCTCGAAACGAGTAACACGACCGGAGTAGTCCGGCGCACCGTAAATGGGGGTGTCGTTGTTCGCCAGGTAGAGCACCGGTGCGGCAGGCGTCGAGTCCGGGTCAAAAGCCATTCCCGTCAGCAACCGGTTGCCGCAGGGCTGGTAGACCTGCACCGAGGTCACATCGTGCTGCTGATCCAGGGTGAACGCGTACAGTGAGCCGGTGTAGGTGGTGGCATAGAGCCGCCCGTCCGGACCGAATCGAATGAATGCGGGTTGCTTGAAATCCTTCGCCCCGGAGCCGCCGTTGTAGATGGTCCGCAGTGTGAACTCGCCGTACGGCGTGAGCGTTTTCTTCGGAGCGAGGTTGTCGAGCGAACCGCCCGGGCAGCCGGCCAGCAGGAGAAGCCCGGCGCCCAGGAGCACGGTGGCCGCGCCGACACCAAACAGGACCCCGCGCGATCGTCTCATGTGTCTCCCCCGTCGTCTGATGCGAAGCAGGATGCGGGTCTACGGCTCCAGCGAGGCGAGGAAGGCCTCAATATCTGCGATGTCCTGGTCGGTGAGGTTGAACTTCCCGCCCGGGTGGCTGACCGAGCCGCGTGTCCGTGCGTCGATCGTCTCGTAGGGCTTGCCCTGGATGTTCGGAGCGTTCATCAGGCAGCCGCCGGTCGCGTCGGCGCAGTGACAGGCCTGGCAACCCGGCCCGACGCCGTCCGCGACGGCGAAAAGTGTCGCTCCCCGTGCGGTATCACCGGTGGGGGCGGACTGAGGCGTGCAGCCGATCCAGGTTGTGGCCCCGAACACAAACAGCGTGAAACTCAGTGGGCAGCGTGGGTTCATTGTGCTCTCCGGATGCCGACCCTCTTCTGCGTGATTGATATCGCCGCGCGCCGTCTGATGCAAGGAGTATCCCGCCACCCCGTTGTCCAAAAGGGGAGCACCGTAGCCTACCCGAGTTCCATGGGCGTTTCTGTCCCGGTACACTGGCATCGCTGACGAGGTGATCCTCTGGAGAGCCCCATGAGCGCACGGATCATTCATTGGATTATCAACAGCTGGCTGCCGTGCGCCGGGATGGCTGCCCTGCTGTGTGCGGTTGCCGGTGGGAGCTGCTCAGGTCCCGCGGTCCTTCCGGAACCCGACACGACGCCCATCCCCGGAGGCGGGGCGTGGCGGCAGTTCGCGTCCCCGCCCGTCGCCTTCCACGAGGCTGCCGCGGCGGTCATTGGCGAATCGCTCTACTACGTCGGCGGTCGCCTGCCGAACGGGCCGATCGCATCCCTGTACCGCTATGATCCAACTCCAATAAACTCCTGGAGCCAGCTCGCGTCGCATCCGGGTGCGCCCGTGGATCACATGGGGGCTGTCGTCGTGGACGGGCTCCTCTACGCGATTGGCGGTACGGAAGAGTTTCCGGGCCCGTCCGTCCGCGCCGCCTACCGATACGATCCGGCGACCAACCAGTGGAGGGGCATCTCCCCGCTGCCGGTTGTTCTCGGGGCGATGGGCATCGGTGCGGTGAACGGGAAGATCTACTGCATCGGCGGCCTCTCGGGCAGCCAGGCGACCGACTACGTCTTCGAGTACGACCCCCCCACCGACACGTGGACCGACCTCACCGGGGTCTGCCCCATGCCGACCGCGCGCGACCACAGCGTGGCGGCCGTGGTCGACGGGCGGATTCACGTGATCGGCGGGCGCACGGTCACAATCGCGTCCATCATCGGAGCGCACGAGGCGTTCGACCCTGCCAGCCGAACCTGGCAGAGCTTGTCGCCCCTCCCAACGCCGCGGGCGGGCTTCGCGAGCGCTGTTCTGGGCGGACGCATCCTCGTGATGGGGGGCGAAGGGTCGGGGTTCGCAGGAGGCGTCTTCTCGGTCGTCGAGGAGTACGATCCGGCGACGGACACCTGGCGCAGGCTCTCCCCGATGACCACACCGCGTCACAGTACACAGGCCGGCGTGATCGACGACGTGGTCTACGTGGCGGCCGGGGCCCCCGTCATTGGGCGGACGTACACCGACGTGAACGAAGGGTTCGCCTTCAAGTTCGAGTGAGCGCGCGGTCGGTCCCCGCCCTCACTCTGGCGCGAAGCTGGGGCGTGCCACGCGGTCCCTCCGGGTCCTCCGGGCCGCTCGAAATCAGCGGCATTCGTTCGTTGACGGTTCGGGTGAATATTCAGTAGAATCTGCCCAATCGGGTACGATGCCCGGTGTTCTTGAAGTCTGTGGGGCAGGGATGCGGTGCCCATCATCGCGCTGATGACGGATTTCGGGACGAGCGACTACTACGTCGCCGCCATGAAGGGCGTCATCCTTCAAATCAATCCCAAGGTTACCCTCGTCGACATCTCGCACGACATCGGCTCGCAGGATCTCTACCACGGCGCGTTCGTGCTGCGCCACAGTTTCCCCTGTTTCCCGCCGGGCACGATCTTTGTGGCTGTCGTCGACCCCGGGGTCGGGACCGCGCGACGAATCCTGGCCGGGCGGTACAGCGATCGGTTTGTTCTAACGCCCGATAACGGCCTGGTCACCCTCCTGCACCGGGATGCCGAGTTGCAGGAAGTCCGGGTAGTGGATAACCGCCGATTTTTCGCCGCCAGCCTCTCGAACACCTTCCATGGGCGGGATATCTTCGCTCCGGTCGCGGCCCATCTCTCCAAGGGGGTCGCCATCGCCGAACTCGGCCCGACGGCCACCCAGATCGAGATCCTGGACCTGCCAAAGCCAAAGGTGAACCCGGACGGCACGATCGACGGGCAGGTCACCTGGACCGACCGGTTCGGGAACCTGGTCACCAACATCTCGGAAGGGGATCTGAGCCGCGTCCGCACGCCGCGTCACCAGTTGGAGGTGTTTCTTGGACAGAAAAGCCTCGGGCCGCTCCGCGTGACGTACGCGGAGGTGCCCTCAGGGGAGTCCCTCGCCCTGATCGGCAGTTCGCAGATGCTCGAAATCGCGGTGAACAGCGGAAATGCGCAGGCAGTGCTGGGTGCAAAGCGGGGAGATGGCGTTACGGTGCGGTAGGGGGCGTACCCCGCGGTTGTCAAAACAGGTAAGCGCAGCAAACACAAAAGGAAACGTCTCCGTCGGCGTTGACAGGAATCTTGGTGTGCACGAAGATGAACCCGAGGCGTTTTCCAATCTTGCGGGGCTACGCCTCCCCACGGCGGGAACTTACCCGGAGCAACATGCCAGGTCGACGTAACAGTCTGTGGAGCAACTGATTATGACCTTTCATCGGCGATCCCGGCAGGGATGGGCGCTACTCGTCGGATGTGCGATTGTCGTTCCATTCCTGCTCGGTCAGGGTTGCCCCGGGTTGGGCGGCGGAAGTGTCGTCACGCCCACGGTAACGGTCTATTCCCCCTCAATGGATCAGACCATTGCCGCCGGGCAACTCGTCACCGTCGTCTACGATGCGTATGTGCCGCTCGGGGGGACGGTCTCGGTGAGCGCGTTCTACGACCGCGACGGTGTCGAGGGCAGCGGCGATGAGGTGACCTTCTGGTCCAATCTGGCCAGTGGCCTCAACAAGTTTGTCCAGCTGGACACCTCGAATCTGGGCCCGGGCGATTTGTACGTCGGGATTACCGCGTCCAACTCCTCCGGCTCGGCCACGGACTACGCGCCTGCTAAACTCACGATCTCAGGTGCCCCGACGCTGATTTTCACCAGCCCGGCGAGCAATGTGTCCGTCGGGGCCGGCGTGATCGTCCCCGTCGACTTCTTTGCTGGCGTCGGCGTCAACGAGTTCACCTACCGGATCTTCTACGACACCGACAAGGTGTTCGATGGGGATGAGGTCACCATCACCACGGGCTCGAACACAACGACCCCGAACGTCTCCGCCGGTTTTGAGACCTCCTCGCTCTCCCCGGGGACGTACTACGTTGGCGCGCGGGTCACCACTGCGACTGGCAGTGTTGTCACCGGTTACGCGGGCGGGGCCGTGCAGATCGTGACCGGCTCGTTCGTGCAGGTGCTGTCGCCGACGATCGGCCTCGTGGCGGCGCCGGGCACCAAAATCAACGTCACCATCGTGGCCAACGATCCGACGAGCGCGTCTTCGACCGTGCGGATCTTCTACGACCTTGACCGCACCTACGGGAACGGGAACGAGACGACCATTTCCGTGATCCCGGTTTCGGGCACCGGCACGATCTGGGACACGACGGCCGTTCCCGCAGGCGCGTACTACATCGGGGCGGCCCTGCTCACCGGGTTCAATCCGCCGCCGCTCTCCTACAGCGCCGGGGCGGTTCAGATCGCCGGCTCGGGCAGTGGTCAGAATGGCGGCGGTGGGGGCGGCGGCACGTTCGCCGTGACGTCACCTCTCGTGCCGACCGAGCTGCTCGAGGGCAACGTCTTCCGGATCAACTGGCGGGCCGGTTCACAGCCGGGCGAAGCGACGATCACGATCTTCCGGGAGCCGGACCGCAATCTGGACGGCGTGCCCGACGGCGCGGCCACCCGGGTGACGATCGGCGATCCCGGCATCGACGCCAGCCGGCAGTTCATCGACTTCGACACGCAGGGGTCCGTGGGGACGTTTTTCATCGGCGGGACACTGACGCCGGTGGAGGGCCCACCGGTGACGGCCTACGCCCCGGCGACGCTCACGATCCGACCCCTGATCTTCTGGGTCGGCAATCTCGACAGCCGCTTCAATGAGGCCGGCGAGCAACTGCCGCAGACCAGCAAGTTCCAGGGTGCGGTCTTCCGCGGGCACAACCTGCGGGACAACCTCGGCAGCGCGATGACGGGCCTGCCCGATTACGACGGCGACGGGCGTCCGGAGATTCTGCTGGCGGCCCAGTTCGGCAAGCCCTTCATTCAGGCTCAGAGCGGGCGCGGTGCGGGGGAAGCCTACCTGATCTACGGGCTCGGCCGCCGGTTTGCGGGCACGTTCGAGGTGAACGCAACCGGGCTGACGAATCTGCCAGGTTTGATCCTGGCGGGCATCATGCCAAACCCGTACTCCGGGAGCGACATCGTTGTTGCTCCGACATCCCCGGCCCGCAACCTGGCTCACGCCGGCGCCTCCATCCCTTATACAGTGGATGGTCAGGTGGCTCCGGCGTATGCATCGGAGGGTCTCCAGTCCATCACCCTGGTCCCTGACCAGGACGGCGATGAAAAGCCGGAAATCGCCTTCGGCTTCCCATGGGTGAATTCGTACAGCCTGCAGTTCCAGTTGACAATCAACAGCGTGGGCGGGCAGGGGCGCCTCGAGAACAACGGCCACTTCCTGCGTGGAGGCGTTGTCGTTCTGTCGAGCACCAGCCCCGAACTGATCGACCGCAACCAGCGGTCGCGCGGCGGACAGCGTGCGATTTACCTCCAGGAAGTCGGTCAGATGTTCGGCACCGGGCCCGCGGCGATGGCGATCGATCCGCGGCCCCCGGCACTGGCGGCACGCGAGGACCGGTGTGATCCCCAGGGGACGAATGACACCGTTCTCTTCCCGAACGAGGGCTTCTGGCAGGATACGACGGCAATCTCGCCGCCACGCCTGGCGGATCCCCAGTTCCCGGTGGGAGGAGATATTTTCCCGTCGAATTCGCAGGAGTGGTACAACCTCATCGCCCTGACGCAGGTCGACCCTCCAGTCACGGCGGAAGAGGTTCCTTCGTGGGGCGGGCGGATCGTTCCGTCCGGAGCGGACCACTGCACCGAATCCATCTGGCCGCCCGCGGGATTCGCGCAGTTGCTCGGAACCGGCTTCTACACGTCGGGCATCAATTGCGCTGACAGAACGATGAAGGTCCGGCAGCCACCGTACGGAGCACGGATTCTCGGCCAGACCACGACCCAACTCGATCTCGGCACGACGGCGAACCGGTTTGGCCAGAGCATCGCCGCCGCCGGGGAGTTCCTGCTCGTCGGCGCTCCGCTGCGTTCGCCGGGCCCGGCGGACGTGAATCTCCTGACGCAGGTGCGACGGGAAGCAGGGATGGTCTACATGCTGCGGATGACGAATTTCTGGAATTCGCACGAATCAGATCAGACCATGCCGGCGCCCCACAACTTCATCATCAATGATGGTGGCTATACCACGTGCGACAGCAGTCCTCCGTGCAACCCGAACAATAACATCGACTGCAAGGGGGCGCTCAGCCATATCGCGACGCCGTTCAAGATCGTCGGGGCCGCTCCTGGCGACCAGGTGGGCCAGGTCACCGGACTGCGTGACATCAATCGCGACGGGCTCGAAGACTTCGCGGTCGGCGGGCCGCGGACCAACGGCGGGCGTGGCGCGGTCTACATCATTTACTCCCGGCAGCCCACGATCAGCGGCGATTACCTGCTGGAGCGGCTGCAACTCGATCCGGCCAATCCGGACCGCCTGAACGGCATGATGATCATCGGTGAAACGGGTGAGGAACTCGGTACCGCGATCGCCGGCGGCGGCAACGATAACGACGACTACAACGCGGACGGTTTCGCGGACGTAGTCATCGGCAGCCCGCTGGCGACGTCTCCGGCCGGCTTCCGTTCGGGACAGGTGTTCATCCTCTTCGGCGGTCGGAACCTCCTGAGCCCGGCCGGCGGGTCCGCCGTGGCCCCCCTCGTGGCCAGCGGGGACGGCATGCTGCTCACCGGTGCGAATGCCGGCGACAGCACTGGCATGACCGTGGCGAATGCCGGCGACGTGAATGGCGATGGCTTCGCAGACCTCCTGATTGCGGCTCCCGACGCCAGCCCGCGGTTCGACAGCAATGGCGACGGGAATCCTGATGCCATCGGCATCGACTACAACGGCGATGGCGTGGCGGACGACCTCGACGCCAACGGCACGCCGGACGACATGACAGGGGCGGGCCTTGTCTACGTCGTCTTCGGCGGACGTCACCTCACGGGCGTCATCTCGCTCAGCCAGATCGGCACGCCCGGCCTGCCCGGCTTCGTGATCGTCGGGCGGAAGGGCGGCGATCGCCTGGGCGGCGGCTACACGCAGAACGGTCTGTTGGCCCGTGGCGTGATCAGCGCCGGTGATGTGGACACCGACCAGCGTGACGACCTGTTGATCAGCTCGATTCTTGCGGATCCGGATAGTAAGACGGATGCGGGCGAGGTGTACCTCGTGTACGGCCTGCGGCCGTAACATGGCGGCGACGGAATCGTCGGCGAGGTACGGTGATTACGAAGTGATCCGGGCGGTGAGTGCCCGGCGAGGAGCAGCTATGCGAAGTTTCATCACGTCTCTGGCAGTGCTGGCGCTGGCCTGCACGGTCCCTCAGGCGCTGGGGGCCGCCGGACCCTTTGATACCGAGAGATCGGAAAGTCAGCTCGTGATCGTTCTGGATCCCAACCAGCCTGCAGAGGGGATCTCGCTTGCCCTCGCGCAGGCCGGGTTCCCCAGCCTGCAGTTCATCCCCGGGATCCCGCCGAAGTACAGCAACTATCGGCTGGTGACCGTGACGAACGCCGGCGCCGAGACCCGGGCCAAACTCCTGGCCGTCCCCGGTGTTCTCGGGGTTCGGCCGGTATTCACCGCAAAGGGTATTGACTACCCGATTCTGACAACGGGTCAGGTGATCGCGAAGTTCGCGCCCGGCACTCCCCAGCAGCAGGTCTCCGACATCGCGGCGCAGTACGGCTGCACGATCGCACGGGGAATGCGTGTTCCCCAGACGTACGTCCTGAACCTCACGAACGCTGCGAGCGATGTGCAGGCTGTTTCTCAGCAACTCGCCGGTAATGGGCAAGTTGTGTACGCCCAGCCAAGCATCATGTTCAAGCTGAAAAGGCATGCCATCAACGATCCGCTGTACCCGTTCCAATGGCACCTGAAGAACACCGGGCAACTCGCCGGAGGGGTGCCTGGAGCGGATCTCGATGCCGAGCCCGCCTGGGAAGTGACGATGGGTGATGGGGCGATCGTCGGTGTTATCGACGACTGCCTGCAGAAGGACCACGAGGATCTGAAGGACAACTACCTCACAGGGTACGACTTTCTCGGCGATGTCTTGAGTGGCGGGTTTGGGATTGATCCGATCGGCGGCGACGGCGATCCGAGCCCTTATTACGGCCCCTTCCCGTATGATCCGGTAGGTGATGCCCACGGCACGGCGGTCTCAGGCATCATCGCTGCACGTGCGAACACCATCGGTGTTCGCGGCGTCGCTCCACTCGCCAAGCTGATCGGCTGCAAAATCGGGTTAGGTTCCACCTATACCACGGACCAGGATGTGGCCGACGCATTCACGTTCTGTGAAGCGAATGGCGCAATGGTTGTGAATAACAGCTGGGGTGGCCCGGGAATGGCTCTTCTTCCTGGTATCCCCAACACGTTCCTGTTCCCCACCGTCATCAGTGAGGCGATTGAGGCGATTTCGACAACCGGGCGCGGCGGTCTCGGCGTTCTCGTGATGTTCTCGTCCGGTAACGACGCGATGCTTCTCGGGTTCGGCAACCGGTATGCGGCGCTTCCGAACGTCATGGCGATCGGGGCGACGATGCGCGACGATATGCTCTCCTGTTACAGCAATTATGGGCCCGAGCAGTCGGTTGTCGCTCCCGGCGGCGGTGCCGGTTTCGTGCCGAACTGCTACGACTCGGACATTGCGACTACTGACGTCATTTCGGTGCCTGGCCATATTCCCTACAGCTTCGATAATGACAACCTGCCGGATCTCGGGCAGCCGGCCCAGGGCTTTAACCCGCCCATGCGTTACCTGGATGTGGCGTCCCCGATCTTCTGCGTGAATCCCACTGACCCGTGGAGTATCTGCCTGCCTCTGGTCGACGACGTGTCCGTGAGCGATTTTCCGGATCACGGGTATACGCACCACATGAATGGGACGTCCGCGGCGTGCCCGGCGGCGGCCGGCGTTGCGGCACTGGCGTTCAGCGTGAACCCGACGATGACCGCCGAGCAGGCACGAAACCTTATCGAGCACACCGCGGTCAAGATTACCGCACCCAACGAACTTTTTGACACCGTCACCGGCCACAATGACCGGTACGGCCATGGTCGGGTCAGCGCCTCCCGTGCAGTGGAGGCTGCTCTTGCTGGTCACAGCTGGCCGAGCCCGGTGAAAAGCGTCCAGAACGTCAGCTCCCAGGGGAGTGTACTGCTGTTCTGGGAAAACCCGGAGCGGGATGTCGCGAGTGTGCTGGTAGTCCGCAAGGAAACAAGCGGCGTCGCGGGGCAGCTCAACTGGGCGCCGACGGACGGGATTGACTACTCCTCGATGCAGTTTCAGGAGGTTGCACCGGGGGTGATTATCATCCAGGACAGCCTCGCGGAGCGGCTCGATGATGTCGGCCTGCCTTCCGGCAACTATGAGTACGCGATCTTCGTCCGCAACGCGTCGAACTACTACTCGTGGGGCCGACGCGTTCGCTTCGGCGCTTCCGGCGCCTCCGGCAGGCTGCTGGCGTCGATCAGCGCTTCTCCGACGACGACAACGGTGGCTTCGAAGGTCCGGTTTGCTGGCGGTGGGATCTCCGAGAACAAGATTGTTTCATACAGCTGGTCCTTCGGGGACGGAACGTTCGGGACAGGCGCGACGGCCGAGCACACGTATGTGCAGGGCGGTACGTATTATCCCAATCTGAAGATCACCGACAGCACGGGGCGGACCGCGGAAGCCTCCGCACGCGTCGTGGTCTCCAACTCATCCAACGCGAGTCCCATCGTGACGGCTTCGGGGTCTCCTTCGTCCGGCCAGGCGCCGCTTGTGGTTGTCTTCCAGGCGGTGGCGAGCGACAGCGACGGCAGTATCACGCGGTACGACTGGGATTTCGGTGACGGCACTACCGGCGCCGGCCAGATGATTGAGCACACGTACATCGCTCCGGGCAGCTACGGCGCGACGGTGACGGTCACTGATGACCAGGGCGGGGCCTCCACCGACGTGGTGGTCATCACCGTGTCTCCGACCACGACCACGGCGGCGGACACGGAGCCGGACAACATTCTGTCCCGGCCTTCGCTCTGCGGGGCAGGGACGGCCAGTGCCGTCGGCGCGAGCCTGCTGGGCATGACGCTGATGATGCTGGGGAGGGGCCGCCGGCGGTAAGCCGGACGCCTCAAACGGGGAACATACCAACAGGCCGGGCTCTTTTAATCGAAGAGTTCGGCCTGTTTTGCGTCCAGTACGCGACTCTCGATCTCGCCGGCCGCGGTCTGCGTCACGATCTTGTCGCCGGGTTTCACATCCGTGGTTTTCGTGATGATCCGCCCGCGGGTCGTTCGCGTGATGGTGAAACCGCGTTCGAGCAGCCGGCGCGGATCGTTCGCCTGTAGGCGCGCGAAGGCTCCCTCAACCAGCTGCCCGCAGACATCAAAACGGTGCGCGACGCAGCGCAGCAGCCGGTGGTGAAGATGCGCGAGCTGCGCGCCGGCAGACTGCGCGATCGGCAGTGCGATCCCGGCCGCGAGCCGGTGGGTCAGTCCATCCAGCCGGCGTTCCTCCTGACGCTCGCGCGCGAGGACCGCCCACTGCAGGCGACCGGCGACACGCTCGAGCTGCTCATGTTTCGACCGCAGTTGCGCAGCGGGTTCCCGGGCGAGGAGAAAGCGTTCCGCACGCCGCAGTCGTTCGTGCGCCTCGTGCAGGCACCGGCCGAGGCGCATCTGCAGGCGCGCCGCCGCCTCGTCGAGGGACTGCTGACGCCGAAGCACGAACAGCGATGGTTCGCGGAGCAGTTCGTTGCGCCCGAGGCCGTCGATCTTCGACCGGGCCAGGTCGAGGCGGTGCTGGACGGCGCGCCAGAGGCGGATCTCCCGCCGCGACAGGTCTTCGAGCACCTCCGAGCGCACGGGGACCGCCAGTTCCGCCGCGGCCGTGGGTGTCGCGGCCCGCACGTCGGCCACCAGGTCGGCAATCGTGACGTCCACCTCGTGTCCGACGCCGGAAATCACGGGAATTCGACTCGTGGCGATGGCACGGGCGACGCTTTCCTCGTTGAAGGCCCACAGGTCCTCCAGTGAACCGCCGCCGCGGGCCACAATCAGCACGTCGATCCCGCCCAGGGCCTCGGCGTGCGCGTTGAGACGTTCGATA
>CAZJTF010000114.1:0-18353 GCA_964548565.1 uncultured Planctomycetales bacterium
CCCAGACCCTTGCCTTCTGCCCCTTGGGCGTGCGGGGCGCCACCCCGGCCGCCTGCACAAAGACCTGCGCCGCCTCCAGTGTCTTCCCGGCGCTGAGCAGTGCCTTCCCTTCGTCGATACGCGACCGGATGAGGGCCGCCTCCCCGACCCCCGGAGGATCTGCCGCTTCGACCGGCGCCCACGCGAGGCAGGCAGCAAGGACGGCGGTGACGGGTGCGATCCGGCGCATGGGTCCGCTCCTTCAAAAGGTTTGACGACCGCACACACGACCTTTGGAACTGCGGAATTGCGGAACTGCGGAACTGCGGAACTGCGGAACTGATTGCTTTGAATATACTCTGTAGAATGCAAACTGTCAAGGCCCTTCAGTGGTTGCCTTCGCCCTTCGCCCCGTTCGGCATGGCGTCGTCAAAGCGGCTCGCCCCGGAGGCCGGCAAGCCGATCCCTCCGGCACGCCCGGATTTACCTGCGAAACAAGGTGGGCCGGCCCTTTCCCGGCAGCACCGCTGTGCGCCCGCCGCGCACACGAGCCCGAAGCGTCAGCAAGGGTCCCGCTTCGTCTCCCCCGGCAGCACCGCTGTGCGCCCCGCCGCGCACTCCTGGCCGCCAACCCCGCCCCATGCCGGAGCACCCGGCGCGTTGTGCGCTCAGGACAACCGCGTCTCGCGCGGCTTCGCCAGATCTTGGACCAGGCGCCGGTCCTGCAATTCAGCCGCACTGCAACCCCCAAAAAGGAGGGCGCATTTCGAACCCACCGCAGGAGCCCAACACCCGGTCACCGAGAGCCCAATCGCCGATGGGACCGCGGCTGTGTCACCGAAGCCGGCCTCGTGGCGGCGGAGGTCGCCCGGTCGCGGTCGGACTGCCGGCTCACGTCGTTGTCCGTCGTTTCGCCCTGCGTGTATTGTTGCCTTGTCGTCATGTTAATCACGTCTGTCCCTGCAGGGAGAACCAGCGAGAACGTGTCAGCACCGATCGGCGGATCGAGCTTGATCGTCGCCGGATCAACCTGCATTCCGGTCGACGATGCGATCCTGTTTCGATACGCGTCTGCCCCTCGGCTGATGATATTCTGAAATATTCCTGCGACCGGGAACCACACTCCGTCCACTTTCCTGTGTTCTACTTCCGTGTAGCGATCAGTCACGTCCGGTCCCCAAGTCCGCTCGATCTGAACGGGCAGGAAGCCTCTGGCAGGGTCAATCCACACACGCACGCCGGCAGTGCTCGGCTGGGCGGACACGGCCTCCACAAGAAGAACCGGATCACCGTCGTGAGCCGTCTCACGAACGGAAATCTGCTCGGGGTGAGGGAAGCTCCTGAGGAGACCAGGAATTGAGGCTATCGGGGTCAGGTTGTAGGCGAAGTCGCGCGGGTCGGCCAAGCTCATGTCTTCCGACCCAAGTCTGTTCGCGATAGCTGCCCGACCACTTTCCGGCATTATTTGGATCAACTGCGAGCCGTCCCATGTTTCTTCCCTGATGACGGCTGACCCAGCCGGAGCGAGCAGAGCTTTTCTGAACTGCTTGCCGGACACAGTCACATTAAATGATCGGATGCGTGGCGGGGGGTACTCGGCGGGGTCATCGAGCGGCACTGGCTGTAGATCCCCCTCGGCATCTCTGATGGACCTCACCTGCACCTGCTTTGTCACTGTAAAGCGGCACGAGAATTGGTCGATCGTCTTACGTGCAGCTTCCATCTTCTCGATCAGCTCATCGAGCGAGGGCACGGCCGCTTCGGATCGCGTGCTGGTTGTCACGATGACCACCGCGAGCAGAAGCACCCGCGCGGTGATCGTCGACTTGAGACGGATTCTCATGAGAACCTCCGGAACGGCGAAGGCAAGAAGGCGCGACCGCAAAGCAGCGACCGTATATCCAGTAACATACTCCGAGAAACAGGTGCCGTCGAAATATGGTTCCCCGTGAGGCCCCTGCCGGGAGCGTCTTTGAGACCAGACCTCGTCAGTGAGCTTCATCAGGTCCCCGGTGACGCCGGTACCCTCACCGGAGACGCCCAATCTACTGTCAACGGTGTCCTCACCGGCGGGAAAGGGAGAGATTCAGCACGACATGCGGGTCCCGACCGGAAGTGCCCGACGCCCGGTCGCCCGGGACCTCAGACGCGATAAGACATCGCGGAGCACCGGGCGTGTTCTGTATTGGGCCGAGTGCGCAGACACGACCGTTCAGTCGCCGGCTCTTTGACAAGTGACGCTTTCCCGTCCATGAAACGCGTCGGCGCAAAACGAACCCACCGTACGAGCACAACGCCGGTCACGAGCTCAGAAGATGCTGTCTGGCTGACAGCTGATCGCTCGCAGGCCCAACCTTCCCGCCCGACGGGTGTCTGGTACCATGGAAGCATTGGTGCGAACGCGGGTTTCCGCCGGGTGCGAGGATAGACATCGATGAGCAGATTACGTCGTGGATTGATGATTGCCGCTATTTTCGTGGGCGCTGCTCTCCTGAGCGGTGGCGACTGCGAGTTCGAGATCGAAGACGTCGGGGGCTGGTGGGGATACCCCGTCTATTACGAGCCGGTCTATTACGATCCTTATTATTACTACGGCCCCTGCTGCTGGTGAGCTGGCCAGCCCATCGGTCCGCGCGGGTGCCGAGCCCTGTTCCGCGTTTTTACATGCCTTCCGGGGTGAATCCGGCTGGAAATCCCCTGGCTCCCGGGCATAACGTCCGCAGACGGGACGAGACGCTTTCGGGAGTGATTGTCATGCGCCGTCGTTTTCCCCTGGTGATCAAGGTGGTGTTTGTTCTCGCGTCGGGCTTCGCGCTGACCGGAGGCGACTGCGAGTTCGATGTCGATGATGATGACGATTTCGACGACCTCTTCGACAAGGGGCTGGTCGTCACCCAGCCTGGCGACCTGATGCCCGCCTCCTTGACGCCGCCCCCTGCCTTCCACGTGTGACGGGGTGGACCAAAAGCCGTCTCTCGGCCGATACAGATGAGTCGCACTTGAACAGGAGAGTCCCAATGAAAAAGTGGCTGCCGCTCTTCGCCTGGCTGTTCATGGGGGTGAGCTCGTTCGCGCTCATGGGCGGAGACTGCGACATCGAGATCGACGACGGTGAAATCGACATCGACAACGATGACGATGATTTTGAGGACTGGTGGGAAGACCTCTGGGATTGAGCGGACTGCTTACCCGCCGATTTGAAACATCTGGCGGGCCTCGGACGAAACCCCCTCATCGAGCCGGTGTCCCGTCGGCTTCGCTGCCACTGCCCGGCGGAAGAACTCTTCGAGCGCGCCGTTGACGGCTCCATTCCGCAGAACGGAGCGGACGTCGAGTTCGTGGTCATTCAGCAGGCACAGGTGGAACCGCCCGTCCGCCGTCAGCCGCATGCGGTTGCACGAACCACAGTAGGGCTCGCTGACCGGACTGATGAATCCGACCACACCGGGGGCACCCTCCACCCGGTAATTTCTTGCCTCATCCGCCGGATTGGATGATGCCAACGGCTCGAGCCGCCCCAGCGCCGCTTCTATCCGGCTTTTCGTTTCCGACGTGGGTACGAACTGTGTGAGCGCAATTCTTGCGCATTCCCCGGCCCCCAGTGGCATCAGCTCGATGAACCGCACGAACCAGTCGTGCTGCAGCGTGAGCCGCGCCAGGTCCGCCACGTCCTCGTCGTTGTAGCCCCGCGTGACGACGCAATTGAGTTTCATCGGCGTGAAACCCACCTCGACCGCCGCATCGATCCCCGCCCGGATCTCCTCCACGGAGCCGAACCGCATCAGGTGCCGCAGCCGCTCCGGGTTGAGCGTATCCAGGTGGATATTCACCCGCTGAAGCCCCGCCTCCCGCAGCGCCGGCGCCAGCTTCGGCAGCAGGACGCCGTTCGTAGTCATCGACAGGTCTTGGATCCCCGGAATGGCCGCCAGCCGCCCGACAATCTCCACCACGTCTTGTCGCAGCAGCGGCTCTCCCCCCGTCAACCTGACCTTGCGGAAGCCCACCCGGGCAGCCGCGCGGACCACCTGCTCGATCTCCTCGGCCCTCAGCAGTTCCTCGGCCGGCGCGAAGTGCAAATCGCGCAGGGGCATGCAGTAGACGCACCGCAGGTTGCAGTGGTCCGTCAGCGAGACCCGCAGGTAATCAATTTGTCTCCCAAACCCGTCGCGTGGCATATCCGGCCCGTGCTTCCCGGCTCTATTATACGCCAAACCCGCCCTGCCGCTCCCCCTCGCCGCTCCGATCAGCTACACTGGCGGACCGGACCGGCGGGATCGCTCAGCGAGGCAGTCGTGAAAAGACCATTTGTACAGCAACGCGCCGGCCTGTGGCTGATCGGTGCGCAAGGAGGCGTCGGCACGACGGCCACCCTCGGTCTACACGCGATCCGCACCGGCTTGTGCGACCCGGTTGGCCTGATCGGCCACCTCCCACCATTCAGTCGTCTGGGACTGCTCGATCTCGACGCCTGGTTCGTCGGCGGCCATGAGATTCGGAAAACAACCTTCGAATCCTCCGCCACCGAGCTCCAGCTGGCCAGCGGGCTGTTCAGCCAGGAGCTCGTCAAGTCCTCTGGCCGCTGGCTGCGCGCCTGTGACCTGGAAATCCGTCCCGGCACGAGCATCGGCTGCGGACGCGTCGTGGAGCGGATGGCAAATCGCGGTCGCACTCCCCGCGGAGGCCTGCTGAGGGTCGTTGAGACCCTGGCCGACGACATCCGCGGCTTCCAGCAGCGGCACCATCTGAGCCGCGTGGTCGTCATCAACGTGGCGTCCACGGAGCCCCCCTTCCGGCTCGGTCGGATCCACGGGACCTGGACAGGGCTCCGCGCCGCGCTGGATCGCCCGAAAACGACCATTCTGCCCGCCAGTTCGCTATACGCCCTGGCCGCCATCGAGAGCGGAGCCGCGTATATCAACTTCACACCATCGACCGGCATCGACGTACCCGCCCTCCGTGAGTACGCCGGCGAGCGAGGCACCGCGTACATGGGCGCCGACGGCAAGACGGGCGAAACGCTGATGAAATCGGTGCTTGCACCGATGTTCGCAGCCCGCAATCTCCGCGTCCTGAGCTGGGTGGGCCACAATATCTTCGGAAACCGCGACGGGCAGGTCCTCGACGATCCGCGCAACAAGGCGGCCAAGCTGCGATCCAAGGATCACCTCGTCGGCGATATTCTCGGCTATCCACCGCAGACGCTCGTCTCGATCGAGTACATCCGCTCGCTCCAGGACTGGAAGACGGCGTGGGATCACGTGCACTTCGAGGGCTTTCTCGGAACCCGTATGAGCCTGCAGTTCACCTGGCAGGGCTGCGACTCGATTTTGGCCGCCCCGCTCGTCCTCGATCTGGCCCGGCTGGCCGAGCAAGCCGCCCGCACCGGCAGGTCGGGTCCGCTCACGCATCTGGCGTCCTTCTTTAAAAGCCCGATGGATGTCCGGGAGCAGGCCTTCGCGACTCAGTACCAGATGCTGATGGACTATGCAAGAGGTTTTCACGTGGAGGAAGACCGTCCGTAGCGGCGGAGCCCCGCCAGCGGCAGCGCAGGAACCGACACACCATAATTGATGAACAACAAACGATGAACCTCGCTTACAGCACCAACGCCTACATGCGGTTCTCCCTCGAAGAGGCGCTCGCACGCGTCGCCCGCCTCGGCTACGAGGCCGTCGAGCTGATGGCCGACACCCCGCACGCCTGGCCCGAGGACACCGGGCCCGAGCGGGTCGACGAGATCCGATGTCTCCTCGACCACTACGGGCTCTCCGTGTCCAACATGAACGCGTTCATGATGAACCAGATCGGTGACCCGCGCCAGCCCTACTGGCACCCGTCGTGGATCGAGCCCGACCCCGCCTACCGCCAGGTCCGCATCGACCATACGAAGCGAGCCCTCTCCCTGGCCCGGGCGCTCGGGATCCCGCACATCAGCACCGAGCCTGGCGGTCCGATCGCCGACGCATCCGAACGCGAAGACGCCATGTCACTGTTCGTTGAGATGCTGACGCCGGTGCTCGAACACGCCGAGCGCGAGCGTGTGGTCCTGCTCATTGAGCCCGAGCCGGGCCTGCTGATCGAAAACGCCGCGCAGTTCCTGGACCTCCGAAGCCGCACCGGTTCGCCGTGGCTCGGTCTCAATTACGACGTCGGGCACTTCTTCTGCGTTGCCGAGCCGCTGGGCGAATCCATTCGCCGCCTCGCCCCGCATATCCAGCACGTGCACGTGGAAGACATCGACGCCGATCGCAAACACCACCACCTCGTGCCCGGGGACGGAGCCATCGACTTCGACGAGGTCTTTTCCGCGCTGCGGGCCGTCGGGTACAACGGCTGGGTCACGGTGGAGCTCTACCCGTTCGTCGACGCGCCCGATGACGCCGGGCGGCGCGCCCGTGAAGCGCTTCTGCGGTATATGTAATGCGGATGGCCCGACTGCCCCTCAAAAACTGGCGCGACTGGCTGGAACTCTGCCGCCTGCCCAACGTCTTCACGGCCATGGCGGATACGCTCGCCGGCGCGCTCTTCGCCGGCGCCGGCTGGTGGGACATCCCCGGCATCATCGGCGTCATGCTCGCCTCAGGCTGCCTCTACGCGGGCGGTGTGGTTCTGAACGACTGGCACGACTTCAAGCTCGACAGCGTCGATCGCCCACAGCGCCCCCTGCCTTCCCGCCGCATTACCCGCTTCAACGCCCTGCTCGGCGCCCTGATCCTCATGGCGGCCGGGACGGGCGTCAGCATGCTGGCCGGCCCCGCGGCCAATCAGGTCGCTGTCCTGCTGCTCCTCTCGATCCTGGCGTACGACATTCTGGTCAAGGATCTTCCGATCGCCCCCGGCATGATGGGCCTGGCGCGGGCACTGAACCTGCTTCTCGGCATGATGGCCGCAAATCCGTCCGGCGACGGGTTGAACGGCAGACTGCGTGCATACACTCTGATAGCGGTCTGGCTCTACATCACCGGCGTCACGTTGTTTGCCCGTCGCGAGGTGCGGCCCGGACGTGGGTTGAACCTGGGCCTTGGCGCCGGTATGACCTGGACGGCGGCGGTCGGCGTGGCCGCCATCCCGTTTCTGTTCCCGGCTGGCGCGCCCCACCACATCGGACTCGTCTGGGCGACCGTCCTCCTGGCGGCGATCGGCTATGCCATGACGCAGGCGCTGCTGACGCCGGCCCCCGGGCCGGTCCAGCGGGGAGTGACGACCGCCGTCCTCGGAATCATCCTGCTGGACGCCGCGCTTGTGGGATTCACGCGCGACCTCGTCCTGAGTCTGCCGGTCGCGCTGCTTCTTGTGCCGGCCATCTGGGCAGGTCGGCGGTTCGCATCCACGTGATGTCCGCCCGGAGGGTCCCTCCATGCGGCTCGGCTACAACACGAACGGCTTCGCACACCACCGGCTGGAAGACGCGATCGAGATCCTGGCCGACATTGGCTACCAGAGCGTTGCGCTCACCCTCGATTACCACGCGCTTAACCCGCGGGATGACAACTTCCTGCGGCAGCGCCGGCGGGTAGGCGAGCTTCTGAGCCGCTGCCGGCTGGCGTGCGTGATCGAAACGGGTGCGCGTTTCCTGCTCGATCCCCGGCGTAAGCACAGCCCCACGCTCCTCGATCCATTACCGTCGCGCCGCGCCCTGCGTCGCGAGTTCCTGCGGAATGCCATCGAGCTGGCGGACGAATTTGGCGCGGAGGCAGTCTCCTTCTGGTCAGGTGCCGCCCCCGACGGCCGCGGACGCGACGAGGCGCTGGATCGGCTGATCGACGAATGCCGGCTCCTGCTGGAATGGGCTGAACGCCGGCACGTGCGCCTGGCGTTCGAGCCGGAACCGGGCATGCTGATCGCAACCATGGCCGAGTTCGAGGCTTTGCACGGGCGAATCGCCCATCCGCTTTTCGGCCTGACGCTCGACGCCGGCCACGTCCACTGCCTGCAGGACGGTGACATTGCCGCACACGTGCACCGCTGGCGCGACCAGCTCTTCAACGTCCATCTCGAGGATATGCGGCGCGGCGTGCACGAGCACCTGCCCTTCGGCGAGGGAGACATGGATTACGCGGCGGTGATCACGGCCCTGCGGGACATCGCATACCCGGGAGGTGTTCACGTCGAGCTCTCACGCCACAGCCACGACGCCGTCACCACCGCGCAGCGGACATTCGAGGCCTTGTCGCAGCTTCTGCCTGGTGATGTCCGGGGGAAGACGGTCAGCGCTCACGTCGGTGGTTAACCCGCCTTTCACACACCGCGACGCCCGCTGCTACAATAGATGAGTCGCTCAAGGAGCCGCTCCATGCCGTCGATCACGCTGGACCTGCCAGAGACCGTCTTCTCCGCACTGCGTCGGTCGCCCGAGGAGTTCGGCCGTGAATTGCGGCTCGCTGCGGCCATTTACTGGTACTCCCGGGGTGAAATCTCGCAGGAGAAAGCTGCATTGCTCGCCGGCCTCGACCGGATTGTGTTTCTGGAGGTCCTCGCGAGAGAAAAGGTGAACGTCTTTCAGGTAGACATGGAAGATCTCAAACGGGAACTGGCCCGTGGCTGAACGCCCGGTCGTCAACACATCCCCGCTGATTCTCCTCGCGAAAGCCGGTTTGCTTGAGCTGCTCCTGCTGGAGGGCCCCGAGATTGTGGTTCCCGTGCCCGTGATGAGAGAAGTAGAGACGCACGGCGTAGCTGACCCTGCCGCTCGCGCCATCCTCGAGTCGACCTGGCTCAAGAAGACCGAGACTCCAGCCGCGCCTGCAGCCATCGTGGCATGGGATCTTGGGGAGGGTGAGACAGCCGTGCTGGCCTGGGGCCAGGCTCATCCCGGGACGGTCTGCATCATCGATGATCTTGCTGCACGACGGTGCGCCGCAACCATGGGCATACCAGTCAGAGGTACCCTTGGACTGGTGTTGGCGGCGAAGATTCGTGGGAGGATTTCTGCTGCCCGCCCGGTGATGCACCAACTCCGTCACTGCGGCATGTACCTTTCAGACAAGCTGCTGAATGAATCGCTCAGTCTGGTTGGCGAGTGAGATTCTGGAGTCGCCACAGGGCGCTGCACTCATTTACCCCCGATCCCCAGCGCCCGGCTGAGGATCGTGAACACATCCGTGTCTCGTATGGTCGTCCCGAACCCGTCGAGGAGCCCCGGCTCCGTCGTGATCAGCAGCGTCTGCTGGCTCGGCTCGACGGCCGGCGCCCCGTGGCTGCCTTTCACCAGGGATGTGTTCAGCGGAATCGTGCGCGACGGCATCTCGATGAACAACTCGAGGGGGTCGTAGCCCGGCTTGGCATGGATATCGACTGTCCGGGCGAACGGCGGCGCCGCCGCATCCTCCATCCACCAGGGATACGCGAACCACCGGTCGCGCCGGCTGATCAGGATGACCGGCGCGCTGCGGAGGTGCTCCATGCCCATGACCGATCGCTCGCGCCCCACGATGATATCCGGGATCTCGTCAGAACCCGCGAACAGCTCCGCCACCAGCTCGGGATCGGTATCGCGCACGTACACGTGGGCGAACTGGTGGTCCACCATCGCGAATGCCTTGCTGGAGGGCAGGTCCAGGTACTCGGTCCCTCCCTCCCGACGGACCTGCAGCAGGCCCGCCTGACGCAGTATCCGATTTGGAAAGACCGCTCCGTCCACCGGCGTCATCGCGTATTCGCCGGCCAGCACCCACTTCGTGTCCCCCGCGAAGGGGAGTTGGTCGTACTGGTCAAGGAACGCCCCGAGCGCCTTGTCCAGTTCGTGGAGCGCCTCGGCCGCCTCGCGCGAATCGGGACCAAACTTCTGCGAGGCATAATCGAGATGCGGAATGTAAATATACTGGAAGTTCGGCGCGTGACGCCGTGCCAGCCAGAGCACCGCCTCCAGGATCCACTGCGTCGACCGGATGTTCGCGAGCGGCCCCCAGTAGTGCTGCAGCGGGAAATGCCCGAGCACCGCCAGCATCTCCGCGTACAGGTCATCGGGCTTGGAGTAGCACCACAGCTTCGTCGTGCCGTCCGGCTCGTGGATCGGCGCGGGCGTGACAATGAACGTGGCGTCTGCCTCTTTTATATTCTGCGCGTGCCACACGGCCGACGTCAGATCCGGACGCGCCCGGGCGACCCGGGTGAATAATGAGGGCGCATCCAGGACCTTGTGCGTGCCGACCCAGAAATCGACGCTCTGCCGCTCCGGGTGGAAGAAGCCGTTCGCGATCACCCCGTGGTGGCCGGGCCCGACACCCGTGAGCATCGACGCCTGCACGCAGGACGTAACGCACGGAAATGTCGGAATCAGCGGCAGGCTCGCCCCGGACGTCGCCAGTTCGTGCAACACCGGCGTGAGGTTGGGATCGTGCACGTCGCCCGGACGCAGGCCCGGAATCGTCAGGAACATCACCCGTTCGGCCATCCGCGCTCTCCTCGAACGACGACGCCGCTCTCCGCGCGACGTCCCGACCGCGCCGTCAACGTGCCGGCGTCCGCGATGCGGGCCGTCAGTATAACACCATCAGGTCCTCTTTCGTGTCGCGATCCTGCGCGCCGCCCTCCGTTCCGTACAGACAGACATCCGTCCCCTCAGCCCCGCGCAGGCTCTCGCCGTCGCCTTTTGTCAGGAATCCACGCTGAACGGACAGCAGTGTCGGCCGGATTGCCGAAAGCCGCTGGCGGCTCCGCGCGTCGGGCGAGAAGATCGAACTCGCCGAGAAGATCCCGAAGCCCTGGCCCCACTGGGCGGCGAGGCGGATCTGCTCGTTGGTCGTGCGGTCATCCCGGTGGAGGTACGACCCGATCCCGGCAGACACCCGACCGCCGGCCTCCCGTCGCCAGGTCTCCTGTCGACGTCGGAACACCCGCGTGTCGTCGGTGTAGTTCATCACGAAAACGAGATCCACGAGATTCCCGCGAACCCACGCCGGCCCGTCCTGGAACGACGATCTTCGCCACTCGGCCGGATCGTGCCCGCAGGCGGCGGTCAGTTTCAAGCCCGGCCGCGTGCGAAGCGCCATCGAGCGGATCTCCCAGACCAGGCGCGTGACGTTGTAAGTCCGCCACTCCGTCCAGTGCGCCCGATTATCCTGGGGACGTTTGCCGCCTTCTTTGCGGTAAAGAGCCAGGGTCTGCGTGTCGTACGGGTAGTCGCTCCCCTTTGGCGATTCGTCCATGGGGAACCGGATGTAGTCGAGGTGCAATCCGTCCACCGGGTACCGCCGGATCAGTTCTTCCATGAGCCCGACGAGATACGCCCGGACCTGCGGCAGGCACGGGTTGAGGCTCACGTACCACCCGAGCGGCTGGCGCTTGCCCCGCTGGTCGTACCAGAACCAGTCCGGGTGGGCGTTGTAAAGCTGCCGGGAGTCGGTCGGCGGCGTGTCGCCGCTCCAGCCCGGCATCACGTTGACCCACGCATGCAGCGCCAGCCCGCGCCGGTGGGCCTCCCGGCACGCCACCGTGAGCGGGTCAAAACCCGGGTCACCGCCGTACTCGTAGGCCAGCGGCTCGATTTTCGACCTGTAATAAACTGTCCCCGCACCCCGAACTTGGAATAGGACGGTGTTGAAGCCGGAATTCCGCGCGCTCTCCATGAGGGCCGCGATTTCGTCCTCGGACCGATAGCAATGACGCACCGCCCACACGGCGTGCGGTGGCCAGACTGTGCGCGGATCCGGCGGCGACGGCTCGCGCGGAGGCAAGAGCGTGAAGGGTCGCGGACGGAAGGGCTGAGTCGTGCCCGTACCCCCCTGAGGAGGGCACCCCGACAGACAGACCAGCAGAACTGCTGCTGAAACCATCGCCCGGATTGGGCATCCAGCCCCGGGCGGCCCCCACCGTTCGATCGGCATCCGCACGGCCTCCTTTCCGGCTGAGTGCGCCGTATCATAACGGCCATTCCATCGCCGGCCAGTCGATCGCCGGTCCGAGGTATAATGCGGTCCGAATCGGAAGGAGTGAAGATGTCCACACGAGCAGCCTGCGGACTCGCGTGCGTTTGTGTCTTCGTTCTGCTGGCCGGCGCTGACGCCCCCGTCTCCACCGCTCCGGCGACGCAACCGGAAGGACTGCTGATCGAAGGAATTGTCGTCAACCACATGGGCGGGGGAGTCGTCGATGCAGCAATCGAGATCACTGCCCCGGACAGTCCAACTCCTCTCGTGACGGGGCGAACGAACGAGACCGGCGACATTGCCCTGCACCTGCCCGCCGGGCGCAAGCTGCCGGTGCGAATCCGCGTCAGCAAGGACGGCTACACGGAGTTCACGCAGGCGATCGAGCAGACGGAGGACGACGAACCCCCGTACGTGGACGTCACTCTCGAAGGGGCCGGTCGGGTCGAGGGGACGGTCGTCGCCCGTGCCGGCGGCAAGCCGATTCGCGGCGCAACTGTAGCGTGCGAGAACGGCGGCCGCCGCGTCGAGACAACGACCGACGAGGAGGGCCGCTACACGATTGCCGGGACCGAGCAGGGTGCCGCCCGCATGGAAGTCATTGCCGACGGCTGGGCGACCGAGCGCAAAGCGATGGTCCTCAAGTCGGACGTCACGCAGTGCAATCTCCAGATCTCCCCCGAGTGGCCCGTTGAGTTCATCGTGGTCACGAGCGAGGGCGACCCCGCGATCGACGTGATGCTCGAAGCGATCGTCGAGCCCGCCCAGGCGTATGTCGTCGCCCAGACGGACGACGCCGGCATCGCACGCCTCCGCGGCATCGGCCCCGACGCCCGACGCCTGCAGATCCGCCTCAGCGGTGAACGGTACGTCCACGCTCCCGACTACATGGCCCCGATCGACCTTGCGACGACGACGGCACCCGCTGATACCCCACCACCGCCGTTCCGAGGGCGACTCGTCGCCCAGCTCGCGGCCGTGCTGAAGGGCAAGGTCGTGAACGCTTCCGGCCAGGCGGTGGTCGGCGTTCGCGTGATCGCCGGGCGCGAGGTTCGTGCCGATATGCCGATGATCTGGACCGCCCTCGACGGTACGTACGAGCTCACCGGCGTGCCCCCGGGCAGCAACGTCATCTCCTGGCAGCACGACGACTACGTCACTGCCATTCGCGAGGTGCAGCTCTCCGTCGGGCAGACGTCCACACAGGAGATCACGCTCGAAACCGGCACTCCTCTCGCGGGTGTCGTCGTGAATGAGGAGGGCAAGCCCCTCGAGCAGGTGTGGGTGACTGTGGAGAGCTGGAAAGGGTACCGGACCCTCGGCATGCGCGCGATCACGGGCCCCGACGGCGTCTTCAAGTTCCCGCACGCCCCGGAAGGCGAACTGGAGTTCAGCTTCTTCTGTTCGGGATTCAGCCCGCTCACTGAGCAGAAGCTCGCGTCCGGCCGCACCGACCATCGCATCACGCTGAAAGGACGCGCCGCGCCGCAGGAACTGCCCGAGCTGACCGACAAAGTGAAGCCAGGCGAGGCCGTTCCCGACTTCCACCTGACTGCCTCAGACGGGACGACCTACAAGCTCTCCGCCCTGCGCGGCAAGTACGTCTTTCTCGACTGCTGGGCAAGCTGGTGCGGGCCGTGCATGGCCGAGGTGCCGCACGTGAAGGCGCTCTATGAAAGCATGCGTAAGCGCCCCGACTTCGTGATGATCGGCGTCTCGCTCGATACCGACGAGGACGCCTGCCGGAAGGCGATTGAATCAACCGGGATGGCCTGGCCACAGGCGTTCGGTCCCGATTCCGGCGCGAGTGACACGTTCGAGTCACTCGATGGCTTTGCCATCCCCTATACCTGCCTGATCGGACCCGACGGACGCCTGATCGCCCAGCGTCTCAGCGGCCCCACGCTGCTCGAGACCGTGAGCAAGCATCTCCAGACGAGCGCAACAAAACAGGGGCAGTAGCCGCTCGCCACTACCCCGCGATCCTGGAGAAAGAAGAGGATCGCGCCCTCAGGCGCCGACCCATCGTCGTTTGGAATGGTGGACCAGGCACAACCCCACGATTCCGAGGAGCAGCGCGCCGGGCGTGGGAACGTGCGCGAAGTCCGGAAGATCGCCCTTACCGGATCCCGACCCGCCACCACCTGTCAGCACGCCGTTATCGCCCGGACGCGTAAACCCGTTCCCGAGGACGCCGCCGTCTTCACCCAGCAACCCCGCCCGAAGATCCGAGTAGTACACCAGGTTCGATTCGAGGTGAGCCGCCCCTTGCGCCGACGCCAGTACCTCGCGTTGGGTCACCGGGGCCCCTCCAAATGAGAACTGTGTCGCGCCCGCGCTCAATCGTGTCAGCGCCGCCGCCGCAGGGTTGGACAGGCCGCTCGTCTGCACCGGATCCGCCAGATCGGCAAGCGCCACACTGCAGCCGGCGAACACCACGAATGCCGAACATGCTCTCATCAATCCGTTCCGTCTTCGCATGGTTACGTCTGCACCCCGTCCGCATGAACGCATCACAGCGTGGGCCCGCAGGGGGTCGCACAGCGGCGCGCATGCTTCTGCCGGCGGACCGCACCTTCACCGCCGACCTTCCATGACACTTGCGTTGAGGAGCTTCGTGCTGAACCGGACTGCCACATCTCTCAACTCAGTGGAGTCTTCAGCCGCAATGGCGGAAAGTCAACGCGCGGCTGAAGTCGTGCCGCTCAAAAATTCTGCCGCAACCATTGAATTTCGCGGCATGGATGAGCATACAATACGCGCGGAAATCGGAATCCCACCGCACGCACGAAGCGACCATCGCTTTAACTCCCGATCAGAAGGAGACTTCAGGATGCACCGCTTGCTCACGGGCGCTCTCTGCACATTCTTCCTCGCCGCCGCGCCGTCGCTGGCCCAGGACTGCAACAACAATGGAGTGGATGACTTGGAGGAGATCGCCAGCGGCAGTGCCGCGGATTGTGACGGCAACGCTGTCCCGGACGAGTGCGAAGTGCTCCAGCTGCTGACGGACGCAGAGGTTCCAGCGGGGAATCTGCCTTTGTCATTGATCGCTGCGAACCTGAACGGTGGCGCGATGGACTTCGTTTTCGCCGACCGGGGTGCGAATGCGGTGGTCGTACTCCTGGCGAACGGTGACGGCTCCTACGCGACGCAGAGCTTCCCGGTGGGTCAGCTTCCCGAGGGCGTCGTGGCCGCCGATTTCGACGCCGACGGCTTTTTTGATATCGCGACCGCCAATGCCGGCAGCAACAACGTCACCGTGCTCCGCGGCCAGGGCATCAACCCCGATGGCACACTGATCATGGCGGCTCCCGCCAACTATGCCGTCGGCACGAACCCGACCTACATCGCCGCTCTCGACCTGGTTGGTGACGGGAAGCTCGACCTTTTTACGGCCAACCGCTTTTCGAACAATGTCAGCCGTCTGGTGCAGACGGCAACCGGGGGCCTGTACGTGGACGGGGGCACTGTTCCCGTCGGCGTGGAACCCTTCGCAATGGCGGTCGCCGACTTCGACGGGGATGGGCGCTCGGACCTGGCGGTGACGAACCTCGTGTCGAATAACGTGTCCGTCCTGCTCAGCGGAGGCGTCGCCCTGCCGCCGACCGCGGCAATCCTCGGCGGCCCGCTCTCGATCACCGCCGGCGACTTCAACAATGACGGGCTGCCGGATGCAGCGGTCGCCAACATCGACAGCTCGACGATCACCACCCTCCGCAATACGGGCGGCGGAGTTCTGGAATCCGTCAGCACGATAACGGGCGTGACGAATCCGTCCGCCGTCCTGGCGAAAGATATGAACGCCGATGGCCGCGTCGATCTCGTCGTGGCGGATGCAACTCACGTGCAGATCTACTACGGAAACGGCGACTTCACCTTCAATTTGCGCTGGCAGGGCAACGCGGGCGGGCTGGTCAACTCGGTTGCCGTCGGGGAGTTCACGCGGGCCAAGCCGCAGGTCGCCATAGCGGATGAATCCAACAAGAAGGTCGTCATCCTCGCGGAATACGCGCCGCTGTGCGGCAGCAATCCCGGCGGTGGCGGCGGTGGTGGGGGCGGCGGTGGCGGCGGCACGGGAGGCAATGGCGACGGCGGTACACCCGCCGGTTGCGGCGCAGGCACCTGCGGCGCCGGCGCGGCGCCGATGGTCCCCCTCACGATGCTCGGCCTCGCCTTGATGCGACTCGGCGCCACTCGGCGACGCTGAGGCTTGAGGCGTGAGACTTTGAATCCTGTGCGGCCGGCGGTGGCGCGTGCAAGTAGATTCAGTGGGGTTTCGTTCCGTGGCCGGAACCGGCTGCGAAAGAGCGTAGATCCCCGGTTGCATAAAAAGGTGAACCACCCGAACGCCAGAAGGTAGCGGCCGGGCTCCGTACCGGCCGCCTCCCCTCCGTGGCGCATGAAAAACGTGAACCGCGAAAACGCCACAACCCCAAGGCACAGGGCTTGTACTCCTCTTGTCTCGTGGATCTGGATGCAACCTGCAGTGAAGTGGGCGGCATGCCCGCATGCTGATCAACAACTCCCGGCTTCCTGGCGTCCTTGGCGCCTGCGCGGTGATTCTTTCTGCAACGTTGGGGTAGAGTTTGCAGGGCAGGAAGGCAGGAGGCTGAAACAATCGAACCTGTTCCGTTTGGGTTTCCCATTTGCATTTCCCGCGCCAGCTACTCTGCCTGGCCAGTGAAAATATTCCAGATTCGCAGCGCCGAGTCCAGCCCAATGGTAATATCCTGCTTCGTCGTGAACACCTTTTTATCTGATCCGGCGAAAAGGCTAACGCTGGTCGATTCCGGCACTAAGAGGCTGAAATCCTTTTCGGACACAACGACGTTGAACCGGGCTTCCTTTGTGGTGAAGGTGCTTTCGGCCACCAATCGCCCAGTTGAATCAAACTTCTGCTCTACGCAGACGAACGGGTACGGGATTCGATCGATCGTTCGATAATCCGAAAGCCGCTGCTTTGAAACGAGCACGCCCGCCGGTGTGCGGAATTCAGCGGTACGATACCGGTGACCGATTTCCGGATCGGTGTAGTACGTGGCCTGACAGGAAGCAGAGTGGACATCGATACGATGAAGGAGTGGCCTTTCTGGCTTCATTGGTTCGATCTTGATGTCGGTGGATTCCGTGAGCGCCTGAACCGGGATCACTCCGGTCGCAATGGGGTAGGGAGGACGACCGCCTCCGGGGACAGGCATAATCGCCAGCGCTTGGGCGTCGGGATGGAGGCTCACGAAATAGTCCTTATCGCCCACCATAACAGTGACGGTCTTTGAAATGTCGTGTGGACCGATGCTCGAGTCGAAGTCCTTCAAGATGCTCCCCAAGTCGCGATCATCAACGCAATTCAGCCTCCAGCGTCTCATCTCAAAATCGATCGTAACCGTCTCGACGCCAGACCACGAACGGTTAGCTTCCAAAATCTTGGAGAGCTTCGATAGATCTGTTGAGGGGAGAATGCTCATTGTTTCTGAGCGAAGCCTTGTCAGAACTGCCGATTTGATCGTCTTTTCGGCGACTTGAGCATGCTGCCGCAGGCCTTGCAGATCCAAGGCCAGTATCTGCGTCGCAGGGAGTAGAGTGAAAGTCAGGACGGCAATCAATCGCATTCTGACCTCCTTTCATCACTATAGGTGGCGAGGACAACATCGGTTGGATGGAGCATTCGCATCTTCCCTCTTGATAAAGAGGTGTAGCTGTAGTCAGATCTTGGGTACATTCGTCGCATGGAGACGGAGCTGTGCAAAGATACGCAAAGCCCGCGATCGTTTTCCCCGAAACCGCGAGACACGAGTGTGAGGGCCATCCGCACGGGGCGCACGTTCCACAACACTCATCACCGAGATCGAACTCGGTCCTACTGATGCCAAAACACGCGGGGCACTGACACGGCATCACAGGAGGCTTGGCGCACCTTATCAAGCGGTAACAGCAGCTAAACGGCTCACATTCGTTTGGACCTGGAGGGCAGCAAGGATCCTCCGGATCACACCAGGCAACCACCGGCCCAACCACAGCCAGAGGTGCGATGGCCGCAAACATCAAAGCAGTAGAAGATAGCAATGTCCTTCGAACCCGCCTACCCACCGACGCCAAGAAAGACGTGAGTTTGGTGCCCATAAGCCACCTCCCCAAAGCAGGAAACGGCCCTCTCCAGAACCGCTGAAGCTGAGCCTCACAGCCGAATGAAACTGCAAGTGCGAACGAAGCTCTCGATTGCACCTACAAGGATAGGTAATAGCACAAAAAACGAGATGAGGCAAGCAGCAAACGGAAGCAGCAAACCGGAAGCAAGCCGGGCCAGCGGAATGGGGAGGCAGCTGGATTTCGGATCGACGTTCAGAACCGGGAGCGTGGAAACTCTGACGATCCGCCGCGCTGCTGGCGCCAACCCCCGGCGCGACGGGACCTTTCGCGCCATGGAGCCCGCGGGACGGGCGCCCCGCACGGCGCAGCTATCCCCGCGCGTCGGTCGTGGGACTGCTCGCCTGTGCGACCGGAAAC
>CAZJTF010000115.1:0-18342 GCA_964548565.1 uncultured Planctomycetales bacterium
CCCTGCAGGACGAGCGGCAGCGCCGTGCCCGCCGCGCTGGTGCTGATGTTCTCGTTACCGGCCGCCTCGGCACAGCCCTGCGGCATCTTAACCTGTAATACGTCCGCGTCGAGCGACTCCGCGGTTCACCCGGGGCCGGCGCGCCCCCACGCAACACACGGCCGGGCGCCACGACACCTGCGCGCGCGCCCAGGCCGCGACGACTGAGGCCATCTGTCCAAGGCATGTGATTTCCTCCCGGGATCAGGCGACAGGATGCACCGCGTCCGGACCCGCCGCGACGCGTGCCAGGCCGGCATTCTACGCGAGAACGCAACCGGATTCAGCGACCCGGCCAGGTTACCGTGACGATTGGCGTGCGCAGAAAGCCACGCGGGACGATCGGGACGGAATGGAACGTGTGCCTGGGACGTGACGATACCGCACGCGGGCTGTGCCCTGCGACAACGACCGCTGCTTACGGCTGCTCTTTCGGGAGCTCCCCCACCTCGTGGGGTGACACGCGGGCTCGTGGTGTATACCGCTTGACGTACTTTTTGCCGCGGATCGTCACCCACTGCAGCGGCTTCAGATACCCCGCCGAGCCGTCCGCGAACGAGGCCGCCACGCCCCCGTCGCGGCTGTGCCGGAAGTGCGGCAGCCGGCCCCACACCCGCTCATAGTTCTCAAGATAGGGGCCGTTCATCCGCATGCCGCCGTCGTTGGTGATGAGCAGGGCCGGCTCTTTCGGGGCGTCCTCGTTTCCGCCGTCGCAGAAAACGATCACCTCGCTCGGCCGGATCACGCGATCCATCCGACCTTCCAGCCGACGCGCCCGGGGCGGAGTTTCCTGCCGGGCCGTCCCGTCCTTCCAGGGCTGGCCCTCACCGTCTGTGAAGTTCGAACCGCCCGGGCTCGCGCCGCTCGAACCGAAAACATCCTCGTTGGCGGAGTATGACAGCGCGCAGAAAGGCTGGGCCGCCGGATCAAACGGCGACCATGCGTTGTGCACCGGCGCCTCGTCGGAGGGGCACAGGTACGCCTCCTGCCGCCCGAACTTCTGGAAGTGGTAGCTCGCGTCCATGACGTTCGCGCTCGTGCTCGGCTCGCAGTACTGCTCCAGGCGCTTCATGGACGGCAGCCCGAAGTGCTTCGCGTACGCGACCGGCCAGGGCTTGAGCCACGGCTCGGAAGCTTTGTTGATCGGCCCGAACTTGACGCCCGACTGGTAATCGTACTTCTCGTACGAGGGGTCGAGCACCTTCCACTCCACGGGCTCTCCGATCAGCTGCGCGTGCCCCATGTGCTCAGTGGCAAAACTATGGACCGCCTGGGGAAGGGCTTTCGTATTGCTCAGACACTTGGCCATCCGCGCCATCTCCCGGGCCCGGACGAGCGCCGGCAGCAGGATGGCCACCAGCAGCGCAATGATCGCGACGACCACCAGCACCTCGATCAGCGTAAACGCCTCACGTCGCGAGGACCCGCAGAACCGACGCCCCGCCGCCCGGGAAACCGTCACGCGCGCCCGAACCGACTCCCCCTGCGGCAACAAATCCTGATTGAACGTAGAAAAACCGTATGGAAGCATCCGCCAGTGCTGCATGACCCTGTTCCGTTCTCTGAGATGTTCGCTCACGACCTCGCGGGGCCCGGACGCAGTCCCGGCAGCCCCAAAGGGCGTTCCGCACTATCTTATCGGCCCCCGCATGGCGGCGTCATTGCGCTTTTGCGCAAAAAATTTGTCGTTTTGCGACACCGCGGACACTGAAACACCTTCATGGAAGGCGCCGTGCCCGAGCCGTTGGAGGGCGCCGGCCATTGGGACGCAAGCCTCTGTCAATACACAGATTGCCCAGGGCAGGAGGTTGAATTGCCTGGAATCGACGCGGTCATGCGATGCGTCGGAAACAGGTTCCTCGAGCCAGTCGGCTCCGGGTGGCCTGTGCCCCGGCGGGCATTCAGTCGGCACACCCCGGATCGCCGAACGCGTCCGACCCGCAGAAGCACCGCTGCAGCATGCCGAAATCAGACATGTCCAAGTCCGAGTCGCCGTCGAAATCGAACACCCTGCACGAAGCCACGTTCTGCGGAACCGCCGCCCGTGTCCCACAAGCAACAAAGGCTGCGACGTCCTGCCAATCCACGTCCGCGTCGCCGTCGGCATCGCCCGGAACCGGTGGGAGCGCGTACCAGAACGCGACCGACGAGAACGCCGTCCCGACCGCCGCGTACGGACGCGCCTCGATGTTCACCGCGATCGACTTGCGGAACGGCACGCGGTCGGCGATCTGCCAGCGATACTGGTCCGCCCGGGCCGTCCCCGCGACCGTATCCTGGTTGACGTACAGCACACCGTGCAGCGGCCGGATCACCGCCTGCGGCTTGAGACCCTCGGGCTCGTCGGTCTGGATGCCGACCCAGTTGTAGTAGTACCCGCCGTTGTACGCGTCCTCCATCCCTGTGCCCCGCAGCCAGGCCTGCCCGTCGACGAGGATCGTCTCGTCCGCCTCCAGCATCGCGAAGCTCGAGCCTGGTTGCCGCAGCGCGAGCCGGTTCCCGACGTAGTGGCCCAGCCCCGTTGTGCTCAGGATCGTGTGCTGCGCCTGGGTTGCTGTGACGATGCTCGTATTCCACTGGGCGTGCAGGTACGCCAGGTCCGCGGCGGCGGGCCTCGCCATGTAGTCCACGGTCGCGCCGTCGATCGAGACCCCCGCGTCTCCCGTGTTGCAGAGCGCGATGCGGATCCCCTTCCGGAACGGCATCGGCCAGAAGCTGTAGAACCCGTCCGGAGAGTCCGTCCCCAGCGGAAGACTGCGGTACCGTGCCCGGTTGGACCCCGCCCCGAAGAACTCCCCCACCGGTACATCGATCGCTACTTGCGCGCTCCCGTCATACCACACACGCACCGCAAGCGCCGACAGGTCGGCATCCGAGGCGTTGTCCATCCGGACGCACAGACGCCGGACGACGCCCGGGCCCGAAAGCTCCGCCAGGTCCAGGCACGTGCCCGGTGCAATGTTCCTCGCCGCCGTCGTCATGCGATGCGATGCCGGATCCTCGCCCGCGGGATGCGTCCCCGGGTTGTTGAACATCTCAATGACATCCGCACGGGCCGCCTGTTGCTCGCCAGTCAGCGTGCCGCTCCACGACGCACAATCCGCTTCCGGCGCGAGACTCGTGTAGGTGTACTGGTAATAGTGCCGGTTCGCATGCCAGGCGGGGTGGGACGGCAGTGCCTTGTTCTCGGTCTCAATCCGCAGGGACGACCGGAACGGAATCGGTTCATAGCAGACCTGCCCACCGGCCGAGGTCGTCACCAGCGGTGCGCCGAAATACGAGAACGGCCCCGAGAGGAGCGCGATGCTGTCCGAGTCGATCCGCGGCGTCGCCTCGCCATCGAAGTACATTCGGACCGCGAAATCACGGTTGGCCGTCAGGTGCGGCATCCAGAATCGCCACACGATTCCCGGACCCTCGATGGTGGCGGCGGTCGTCGGGCGGTCATCCAGAATCAAACCCGCAGGTGACTCGTACTGGGAAAAGTCGAAATTCGCCCCCGTCCGGTCCCAACTCGAGGCCAGCCCCGCAACCTCGCCCCGTCGTACCCGCGCCCACCCCTCCCAGTCCGAATACGCGTCATAGCCGCCGAACTCCTCCCCCACGCAAGGCAGAGCCAGGCTCATAGCCCCCGCAACGACGACGACCAGCCATGTCCTCCCCATGCAACAAGTATACCACCGCGGAGTCCGGGCTCCTGCTTCACTCCCCTCGGTGCTGCAAACCCGCCGGCGCACTCTCCACCCCTGACGCCCGCGTCGATATCGCCGGCGACGTGGCCGTGCGTCGCCCCAGCCGCTCCCGCACCTTGTCGGCCAGCTGCCCGACCTCGCTCCGCAGACGCCGGGTGAGCGGATCCATCGCGAATGTGAGTTTCGCGTCGCCCAGCAGCGGGATCTGCTGTCCGAACATCCGCACCGTAATCACCGCCGGCCCCGCCGGCCCCTGGCGCGCCTCGACCCGAAGCTGCTCGCGATCGGCCGTCACGTGCACGCCCATTTCGACGAACTCCACGCTCGCCGGCAGCATCTGCTCAGGGATCGGCAGTCCCGCGTACTGCTGGATCAGCTGCAGGAGCAGCGCGCGGTCGATCGTGCCCGGCCCCCCTTCGGGCGGCCCGACAATGACGTCCAGGTCCGCCGACGCGACCTCGTCCCGCTCCAGCACCAAATCGTTGACCCGCACCCGCAGCCGCCCGTTCACCCCGCCCGTCCGCTTGAGCACGAGTTCGGCCAGCCGGTCCACCGACGCGCCGGTCCACTCTCCCGCCACCCGCAGCCGCTCGACCGTTTCCCCCGCGATCCGCGCTCCGTACACCGTCAGGTCCAGCCGCCCGCCCATCGTCGGAAATCCCAGCCGCGCCAGGATCGGATCGATCAGCAGTTCCCGGACGCGCCCGCTGAAGACGATGTGCGCAAGGCGGCGGTCGCGGATCAGCCCGTCGTCAATGGCGAGGTCGATCACCGCGCTCAGCGGCCCCCCCGGCAGTCGCGCCGTCAGCTCTTCGAGCCGCACGTTCTCTGCCGATCCCTGCAGCTCCACCGTCGCCCCCGCCTGGCTCTGCCGCAGCGTGATCCGCCCCGCAAATCCCCCCTGCGTGATGCGCGATTGCAGCAGCCGGTCCAGCCCCAGTGTCCGCAGGTCCAGCCGCGGCACGCGGAGCGTCACTTCTGGAAGGAGGTATTCGCGCGCGGGATCGACGAGCGCGGCGATCCGCACCGGCTCCTGCAGTGCGACGCCGTTGAACCGCCGCGCCGACAGCTCGGCCTGCCCCGTGCCGGTGTCGTCGAAGACGATGCTCCCGCTGACCTGGTCGGCCGTGAGGCGGACATCCGCGCGCGGCCACACGATGTTGGCGTTCTGCAGGACGATTCGCCGCACGTTCAGGCTGGGAAAATCGTGCGCGAGACTCCCCCGCAGGACACGTGTGTAGTCCTCCCGCTCCCACTCTTCCGACCCGACGAGCATCAGCGGATCGTGCAGCTCGATCACTCCGCCCTCCCCCCCGGGATCCCAGACGGCCAGCGGGCAATCGAAAATCAGGCTCCGCCGGTCGGGCAGCCAGACGCGCACGCGGTGCAGCTCCCGCTGATCGATGCCCCTCGGGTTGATGCGCGCGATCTCCGTGGGCAGGCCGAGGAATGCCCCGAGCCGCCGCTCGTTGAGTTGCCGGAAATGATCGCTCTTCTGGTACAGCCGCAGTCCAAGCAGCGCCGAGACCGCCAGCACGAGAACTGCGGAAACCACCCAGAACAGGATCTTTCTGCGTCGCGCCATGGCCGGGAGTGTACACGACCGGCCGCGTTGCTGCGCGAGTCCCCCGGGTCAATCGCCCATTTCGCCTGGCAGGCGGCTTCTGCCGGTGGGCGCATCGGCGGATGCACGGGTGCCCCGGCGCGCGTCAGTGGCTACAATGGCGGGCATGTCGGAACACGGCATGTTCCATGTGTCGCTGGCGGGCAAGTGCCGCATCCTCTTCGGCCTCGCGGTCGTGCTGATCATCGCGGCTGCGCTGTTCGTGCCCTGGTACTCGCTCGAAACCCTGGTGCAGGACCGCAACATGCAGCGGGCCCGTCATCTTGCCGTCCTGGCGCACGCCCGGCTCGATCCCGCCAGCAGTGACTGGGTTCATCAACAGGGCCTCATCAACCAGTGGCTGAGCGACTATGCCACCCGCCTGCACCTGCCCGCAACCCGCCCTCGCCTGATCAAGCTCGACGCCGCCGGCCAGTTCGCCTACGACGCCGAGGCCGTGGAACGCGCCCTCGTGGCCGGCCTGAGCGGCGCCCAGATCGTGCGGCAGGTCCTGGCCGCCATTCCGCCGCCGGTCGAGTTCCAGATTGCGCTCGCGGCCTGGCAGCTCGCCCCGTCCGACCTGCGCCGCGACGTCAACCGCGCGCGACGTGACCTGCTCACCCGCCTCGCCCTGGCGGCCAATGCCCTCATCCCGCGGCTCGACAAGTTTGAGCGCGAGGCGGTCACGCGCATGCGCGAAAAGGAGTCGCTCAGCGAGATCTCGCGGATCGAACGCGCTCCCGGCCAGCCCACCGTCTGCCGCTTCATTCTCGCCGTGCGTGGTGAGGATCCCGGCCTGGCCCGCCGTCCGCTGCTCGGCCTCATCGACGTCGCGCTCCCCGTGCCTGATCTCGACGAGGCCGTGCTGTACACGCGCCTTGTCATCGTGCTCGCTGGCATGCTCGCCGGGTTCCTGGCCATCCTGGTGTTCTATCTGATCACCCAGAAGCTGATCCTCGCGCCCGTGCGCGAGCTCCGCGTCTGCGCCGAGCGCGTCACCGAGGGCGATCTCACCGCCCGCTCGGAGATCACCACCGGTGATGAGTTCGAGGAGCTGTCCGTCGCCTTCAACACGATGCTCACGCAGCTCGAACGCTCGCGCGTGGAGCTCGAGACGATCAACCGCTCCCTCGACACCCGGCTGGGCGAGCTGGCCGAAACAAACGTCGCCCTCTATGAGTCCAACCGCCTCAAGAGCGAGTTTCTCGCCAACGTGAGCCACGAGCTGCGCACCCCCCTGACCTCCATCATCGGGTTCGCCGACCTCCTGCGGGACCTGACGCAGTCGGAGGGCCCGATCGACGAAGGCCGCGCCGCCCGCTACGCCAATAACATCCTGACCAGCGGGCGGATGCTGCTCGAAATCATCAACGACCTGCTCGACCTCGCGAAGATCGAGGCCGGCAAGGTGGAACTCCACCGCGCAACCTTCTCGCTGACCGACGTCTGCGAGGGCCTCGGCGACTTCATGCGCCCCCTCACCGATAAGAAAAACCAGACGCTCACCCTCGCCCTTGAAGACGATCTGCCGCTCATGAACTCCGACGCCGGGAAGATCCGCCAGATCCTCTACAACCTGCTCAGCAACGCTGTGAAGTATACACCGGAGGGAGGCACGATCCGACTGGAAGCCCGGCTGCTCGGCGCCGGCCAGCGCGTGCAGCTGGTCGTGTCCGACACCGGCCCGGGCATCGCGCCCGAGCATCAGTTGCAGATCTTCGAAAAATTCCGCCAGCTCGATTCCTCCGTCACCCGCGAGCACAGCGGCACCGGCCTCGGCCTTGCCATCAGCCGTGAGTTGGCCACGATGCTCGGCGGCACGATCCGACTCGAGAGCCAGCTCGGGGCCGGCTCGAAGTTCATTGTGGAGCTGCCGGTGGAATCGCCGGAATCCGCCCGGCGCCCGCTGCCCTCGCTCACCTGATCGCGTGAAACCCGTGCGTGCGTCCTGAACCTGCCATGAGCCTGCCGAACGCACATACCATCGGACTCGCGGTCGCAGCGTTCGGTTTGCCCGCCGCCTGGCTCTTCGCGCTGGCACTCAATCGCCGGAACGTCCAGCGGCACGACGGCAGCGGCAACCCCGCGGCGGGCACGATCGTCTTCGTCGAGCCCGTCCGCTGGTGGTTCATCGTCTGGGGATTCACCCACGTGGCGCGGGCGCTGCGCCGGTCGGGCTACGCCGGCAGGATCCGTCTCTTCCGATGGAGTAACCGCGCGGGCTCGCTGCTGGTTCTGCCGGACCTCATGCGCCGCGGACGCCTTGAGCGGAAGGCGGAACGCCTGGCCGCATTCGTCGCCGACTGTGCCGCCGAAGGACGCGGAGCAGCCCTGCACGTGGTGGGATACTCAACCGGCTGCTACATCGCCGCAGAAGCCTGCCGCCGGGCCGACCCGCCGCTGCCCGTCGGCAACCTGGTCCTGCTCGCCGGAACAATCTCGCCGGGCTACAACCTCGAACCTCTCGCCGGGCGTGTCCGAGCCGTCGTCAACGTCTACTCCGTGCTCGACGTGATCAACTGGGTCGGTCCGCTGCTCTTCGGCAGCAACGATCGGCGCTGGGGGCCGGCCTGCGGAGCCGTAGGTTTCCGCAATCCACCGCCCTTTGTCGTGCAGCGGGCCTGGCGCCCGGCGGATTTGCGTGTATGGTACTGGGGCGGGCACTTCTCCGTAGCATCGCCCGCATTCCTGGCAAGAGACATAGCCCCTTACCTCGCGGTGAAACACGATGGCCGGCAGCACGCAACCCCAGTACGCTGAAATTGGCAGCCTCTCCACTGACGGGCGCGATCTCTCCGAACCCCGCGTGTTCTTCACGCCCGACGAGATCGCTCTCGCACGCCGGCGCAGCGAGCAGGAAGCAGCCGCCCGCCGGGTCCTCGATCGCCTCGTCCGCGACGCCGATGAACACCTCGCCGCGCGCCTGGCGCCGCTCGACGAGCGCTGGTGGGATGCCGCCAGCACCCGCCCCTGGCAGGAAACCTACCCCGACATCTACCTGCACACCGCGCTCGAACCCGGCAGGTACGGCCGCGCCGCCTCCGGCCTGGCGATCGCGTGGATGCTCACCGACCGACCGGAGTACGCCGATCGCGCATGCGACCTGCTGCTGCGAATCGCGCCGTACCAGTTCCGCGCGGAGCACTACGACGTCGGCATGAATTACACCGGCTGGGGCGTCGCGGCCCTGACAGCCTACGACATCCTCGGCCGCCGGTTCTCCGCATCCGAGCGCCGCGCCATCGACGGCATGATGACCCGTTTGGCCGCCGCGGTACTGAAAAACGACATCTACTGGATCGAGAACGGCATCGGCGGCGGCATCAACAACCACCTCGCCTGGCACAAGGCGATGCTGGGTCTTCTCGGCCTCTTCTATGACCGTCCCGATCTCGTGCGGTTCTGCATCTCCGGCCCGCGCGGACTGCTCCCGCTCCTCGAGGACGGCCTGCTCGATGACGGCTTGTGGTGCGAAAGCAGCCTGAACTACCACTTCACCGCCATCATCCCGATGGTCTGGTTTGCCGAAGGCCAGCGCCGCACGGATAGCCGGCCGACGCTCTATGAGATCGCGGGGGCAAACGGTCGCACCCTCAAGCAGCCCTTTGACGCCATGTTCAACGTGCTCTCGGCCGACGGCATGATCCCGCCGATCGGTGACACGTATGGCTACCACGCCCGACTGCACGAGAACCCGCTCTACGAGTCCGCCTGGGCCGCCTGGCGCGACGAACGCTACGCCTGGCTGCTCCGCCGGAAGGAAGACCGCGGCCTGCAGTCACTGTTCTCTCCGCCGCTCCCGGAATCGCCCGCTGCCCCGCCGGCACGGACGATCCTGCTGCCGGAGCACGGGTACGCCCTGCTCCGTTCGCACACGGACGACGCCTACTGGGACACCGACGCCCGCTGCGCGTTCTTCTCCTACGATCGCAGCAACGTCCACGCCCATGCCGACCGCCTCACGCTGATCCTCTTCGGGCAGAAGCGCCTGCTGCTCACCGACATCGAGGCGAAATCGACGGTGCCGCACGCCTTCAGCAGCCGGATCCAGGGCGAACTCAATCGCGGTGGACTCAGCCAGAACACGGTCATGATCGACGGCGCCGACCAGCGTACCGGCCCGCGGATGCTGCGGCTCGTCGAGTTCCGGGATTTACCCGATGAGAAGCGCGCCACCGCGGTGGACGAGGAGGGCCTGCTCTATGAGGGCGTCCGCCAGATGCGCACGCTCGCCATGACGCCCGACTACCTGCTCGATGTGTTCCAGGTGAACTGCGGGGAGCGCGCCCGGCAAATCGACTGGATTGTCCACGTAATGGACCCGACCGCCCGCATCGTGCGCGCCCAGTCCGGCGACGTGCCCCCGCGCCTGCCCGAGAGCGCCCGGTCCGCGCCGTGGATTCCCGCAGGATGGAAACCGGCTGACATTCCGGACACGAGCGCCTGGCGGTGGCTGCGCGACGCCCGCAGCATTCCTGTCACGGACGAGCTTCGCATGGAGTGGACGGACGGGCGCGCCCGCCTCCGCCTGCTCCTGGTCGGCACGACCAGCGAAGCGGTGACCTGTGGTTATCCCTCGACCGACGAAAAGGACAGCCCCGCCCTGCCCATGCTGATCGCCCGAACCCGCGGAGTCCGCGCCGCTTTTGCGGCCGTCTGGCTCGTCGGTGATGCGCCGGACTCGGTGGCGATCGCGCCCGGACCGGCCAGGGAAAGCACCGTCTCGTGGCGCGTCACCTGCGCGAAACGCACGCGCGAGCACCTGGTTCCCCGCCTGGGGTGAACCACGTGTCGACCGCCTGCACGTCCGATAAAAGTGACGATTAAGATCGCGCCAACGCCGATCTTTTCGGGTCGGCCTTGACCATCGCCCGCGAACCGACTACCGTAGAGGTTGTCGGGAGAGCTGCCATTGCACGAGCCCCGGAAGAGGGAAGAAGAGGTCGCCCTCTCTTGAACGTGCGGGACGCGGTCGCGGCCATGCTGTGTTGTGCCGTGCGCGGGCCGGCCTCCTGCGGATCCGTTTCGGGTCCGTCGCTCCCCGGGGGGACCTCACACCCGCAGACAGTGCGCGGGCGTCGGAGAGAGAGACATGAAAACGCTTCTCGCCTGCGCGGGGCTTCTCTCATGCTGCGTGCTTGCAGTTCGCCCCGTCGCGGCCGCGCCGATTCTGCCCGCGGCGACTATGGGCACCTCCAGTTGGGCGGGGACGTCGGGCGACCCGCACGCGGCCCGCGGGCAGTGGTTCGTGAACCCCGCAGATGACAATCGCATCTCGCCGCGGAGCCACCAGTTCCATGACAACGCCTCATTCGGCGGCGAACCGGCGGGCGCCGGATCCCGCGGAAGCGATGCGATTCTGGGCATCATTACCGACGTGACCCTCAGCGGCGCCAATATCGTCGGTTTCCAGATCACCGCGACCATCACGAACGACGCGCCGTCGACAAGCCCCTGGGCGCCGGGCGCCAACAGCCACGGCGAACAGCGTTCCGCCGCCCAGCTGACCGGAATCCTGGCGGACACGCTGTTGACCGCCAACTTCGCGCTGGCCGACCTGGGCCTGCCCGTTCCTGCTGGCAGCGCCTACCGTGAGACCGGCCCGCCGTACATTGTGGCCGCTAACGAGACGCACCGCGCGTGGTACTGCTGGTCGCCGCTCCGCCCCGCCGGCGTGGCGCCCGGCCAGAGCGACGGCGGATACTACGTGCCCGCGTGGGACTTCGGCACGATCGCACCGGGGCAGTCCGTCACGCGCACGCTCGACTTTCTCGTGACCGGCGCGGGAATCGCGCCTACGGATCCGCGCTACGGCGTGATGATTCGCGAAGGAACGCCGGATCTGCTCTTCAGCCGCAGCACGTCGTTCAAGATCGGAGAATGGCTCGGCGATTTGAAGATCGACGAGGACCTGTACCCGGAGACCGGCTACGGAGCGAACGTGTCGGTTTTCGCCAACCTTGTCCCTGAACCCGCGTCCCTGATCCTGCTCGCCGTGGGATCGGGGCTCCTCCGCCGGCGGGCGCACCCCGCCTGGCGCGTCGAGTAAGCCGCCTCAGCGGGCGGCGCGCACAGCGCGCCGGCGCTCCGCCTCCGTCAGGAGACGTTTCCGGAGCCGGATGGCATCCGGGGTCACCTCCACCAGTTCGTCATCTTCAATGAACTCCAGCGCGATTTCGAGCGTCAGCTCGCGCGGCGGGCGGAGCACGACCGTCTTGTCTGCCGAGGCGGCCCGCATGTTGGTCAGCTTCTTCTGGCGGGCGACGTTCACCTCGATGTCGTTTTCCTTGCAGTGCTCGCCCACAATCTGCCCCACGTAGACCTGGTCCGTTGGTTTCACGAAGAAAATCCCGCGGTCCGCCAGTCCGTCGAGGGCGTAGGCTGTCACCTGCCCGGCGTCGCTGGCGATCAGCACGCCGTTGGACCGCCCGGGGATCGCTCCCCGCAGGTATTCGTACTCGTAGAAGTTGTGGTGCATGATCACCGTGCCGTTGGTCGCGGTGAGCAGCCGGTTTCGCAGACCGATGAGCCCGCGGGCCGGAATTGTGAACTCCATGTGGGCGTATTCGCCCTTGGAGTCCATTCGGGTGCAAATCCCGCGCCGGCTCCCCATCAGCTCCATCACCGGTCCGACGTGCTGCGCCGGCACGTCAATGACGCAGAACTCGATCGGCTCGGTCTTCTTCCCGTTCAGCGCGCGGTAGATCACCTTCGGCTTGCCGACAGCCAGTTCGTAGCCCTCGCGCCGCATGTTCTCGACGAGCACCGACAGGTGCAGGAGCCCCCGTCCGCTCACGTGAAACTCTTCCGGGGTCGCGCCTGGCTCGACGCGCAGCGCCACATTCTTCTGCAGCTCCTTTTCGAGCCGGTCACGCAGGTGGCGACTGGTCAGGAACTTGCCGGACCGTCCCGCGAAGGGCGAGTCGTTCACGCGGAACGTCATGTGGAGTGTCGGCTCGTCAATGCGGATGATCGGCAGCGGCGCGGGGTTCTCCGCGTCCGTCACCGTGTTGCCGATGTCCGACGACTCCAGGCCGACCACCGCGCAGATGTCGCCCGCCGTCACTTCGTCTACCTTTCGCCGCCCGAGACCGTCGAAGACGAACAGCTCCGCGATCTGCTCCTTCGAGTGCGTGCCGTCCCGGCGGATCACCGTGACCTGCTGGCCCGCGCGCAGCGTCCCGGCGAACACCCGCCCGATGCCGATCCGTCCGACGTAGTCGTTGTAGTCAAGCGTCGTGATCAGCATCTGCACCGGCGCCGTCGGATCAACCTCTGGCGACGGCACGTGCGCCATGATCGCCTCGAACAGCGCGAAGATGTCGTCCGGGTGATCGTCGGGCCTCAGCGAGGCATACCCCTGCGTGGCTGACGCGTAGATGGTCGGAAACTCGAGCGCGTGCTCGTCGGCATTGAGCTCGATGAACAGATCAATCACCTCATCGAGCACCTCGGCGGGCCGCGCGTCGGCGCGGTCCACCTTGTTGATCACGACGAGCGGACGGAGGCCGAACTCGAACGCCTTGCGGAGCACGAACCGCGTCTGCGGCATCGGCCCTTCAAACGCATCCACGAGCAGCAGGCACCCGTCCGCCATCTTGAGCACCCGCTCGACCTCACCGCCGAAGTCCGCGTGGCCCGGGGTGTCGATAAGGTTGATCTTCGTGTCGCGGTAGCGGATGGCGATGTTCTTGGACAGGATCGTGATGCCCCGCTCCCGTTCAAGATCGTTCGAGTCGAGAATCCGCTCGCCCTTGAGCTGTGAGTCACGGAACTGGCCGCACTGGCGCAGCATCTGGTCGACCAGCGTGGTCTTGCCGTGATCGACGTGAGCGATGATGGCGACATTACGAATTTCGGCACGCTGCAAGCGAACGACCTCCTGGGAGCGGTCCCCGAACACACATCAGGATATCCCCCAACGGCAACTCAGACCTGCCCGGGGGAATTCGGGAAGGCAAGGCATTCCGGCGCAGGTTGAAAGCGGAATCGGCCGGCACAAAGATTCGTTATTGTCCCAAAACCTGCCCGGCTCCTCAAGACCCGCCGGAAAATACCCCTGTCCGCGTGCTGCGACCCGAGATCCGGAAGCGCATCCGGAACCGCACCCGGTCAGACAACATCGGACCGCCCGTGCTTCCACCCTGCGGCGCAAGACGAGAACATCGATCCTGCCGGACTCCGTGCCGCCCGGCCCCATCTTGCGTCCCCCCGCCCCCGCGCGAATAATGGCCGCCAGCGACGCCGGATGCACGAACAACGCTCACGTGGGATGCACGGATGCCCCGAATCCAGGTCCTTTCCGATCTCCTGGTCAACAAGATCGCCGCCGGCGAGGTGATCGAACGCCCCTCCAGCGTCGTCAAGGAACTCGTCGAGAACAGCATCGACGCCGGGGCCGGGCGGATCGACATCGACATCGAGGACGGCGGGCGACGCCTCATCCGCGTTGTCGATGACGGCGCCGGCATGGGGCCCGACGACCTCGCCCTGTCCATCCGCCCCCACGCCACCAGCAAGATCTCGACGGAAGAAGACCTCTTCGGCATCCGCACCATGGGATTTCGCGGCGAGGCCCTGCCGAGCATCGGGGCCGTCTCGCAGCTCCGCGTCGTCTCGCGCCTCCGCTCGGCCGACGCCGCCCACGAAGTACGGGTCCTCGGCGAACGCGTCGAACCCCTGGCTGCGGCAGCCGCGCCGCCCGGCACCACCGTCGAGGTCCGGCAGCTCTTCTTCAACGTCCCGGCGCGCCAGAAGTTTCTCCGCACCGCGCAGACGGAGATGGGCCACATCAGCGAGCAGCTCGCCCGGATCGCCCTCGTCCACCCGCACGTGGAATTCCGCCTGACGCACAACGGGCGCCTCGTGCACCACCTGCGATCCTCGGACGGCATGCGCCCCCGGGTCGGCGACTTCTACGGCCGCGAGATGTCCGCCGCGCTGCTCGAAGTCGCCCGCGAGGAACGCGGCCTCAGGATCACCGGCCTGGCCGCCGCCCCCGCCGACAGCCGCTCCTCCGCGAAGTGGCAGTACATCTTCCTGAACGGTCGCTATATCCGCGACCGTTTCATCGCCCACGCCCTTCGCGAGGCGTATCGCGGGCTCATCGACCCCAACCGCTACCCCGTCGTGTTCCTCGCACTCGACATCGATCCGGCCGCCGTCGATGTGAACGTCCATCCCACGAAAATCGAGGTCCGCTGGCGCGATTCCAATCTCGTCTACTCGCAGGTGCTCTCGGCCCTTCGCGATCGCTTCCTCAACACCGACCTGACCCCCGCACTGCTGACCGATCGCGCCTCGGGGGCCGGGCTCGTCGCCTCCGACGGCTACGAGGGCGCCACCCCCGAGCTCTTGCAGAGCGAGACCGCCGCCGCAGCGCCCGCCGACCCGGCGGAGGCGCGCCGGCTTGAAATCCGCGCCTCCATCGCCGAGTTCTTCAAACGTTCCCGCCTGGTGACGCCCGGCGACGCGCCATACAACCCGCTGCCCGCCGGCACCGGCGCCGGCACTCTCCCGGTCAGCCCGCGCCTGGCCGAATCGTTCCCGCCAGGCTCCCCGCAGACCGCCGGGTGGGAGCCACTGGCTTCCTCCACCTTTCTACAGGTGCACCGCACCTACCTGGTCACCGAAACACCCGACGGCATGATCATCATCGACCAGCACGCCCTGCACGAGCGAATCCTGTTCGAGCAGCTCTCTCAGAGCTACGCGCGGGGCCCGCTCGAATCCCAGCGGATGCTGATCCCGGATACGATCGACGTGACGCCGGAGCATGTCGCCGTCATCGAGACCTACGCCGACACGCTCCACCACCTGGGCCTCGAGCTGACACCCTACGGCCCGTCCACGATTGCCATCCACGCCGCCCCGACGCTCCTGCGCGATGAGCGTGTGCGCGACTTCGTCCGCGATCTGCTCGACCGCCTCGTCAACCGGGCCGCGCCCGCCTCACCCGAACTGCTGATGAACGATCTGCTCAGCATGATGGCCTGCAAGGCGGCCGTGAAGGCGGGCGATCCGCTCACCCCCGAGGAGATCCGCGCCTTGATGTCGCAGCGCGACCGGGTCGACCGCTCGAGCAACTGCCCCCACGGCCGCCCGACGTCGCTGCGCCTGACCCTCCGGGACCTGGAAAAACAATTCAAGCGGGCGTAACGAGGCACCAGATCCTGCGTTACCGGTTCTCTATGCACCCGCGTGCGAGGCCTATCTGCGGCACCTCCGCGCTCACGGGCAACGGCGGGTCATCGACTCGGGCCCGCGGAACGCCCCTCCACCAGAAGGCCGAGGGGGCAGGGCATCAAGTGCAGGCGGCGGGGCTTCCCCTCGCCGCATGTCCGCGCAACAGGAGCACGTGCAATCGGAGACTGCTCGGGGATTCTGCTGGTCCTCCTCCAAGCGCGGCCTCTTTGCCCCGCCTGATGCCGCATCGGTATCATGACACGCATGCCCGAGGACCGGCCTGCCATCTCCCGGTACGATCTCGCGCGACTCGCCTGCACGCTGGTCGGAATGTTTTTTCTCTACCGCGCCATCGAGTCAGCCATTCAGTTTGCACACGCGATGTGGCTCTGGACGAAGGTCAGCGCGGCGGTGGGGCCGATGGGGACGCCCGCACCGGTACTTGCTCCAATGCTGCAGAGCCAGATCGTCGCCGCCCTGCTGGTCGCCGTCGCATACGCAGTCGGCGGAGTCATCGTGATCCGAAACCGCCACCAGCTCGCCAACTGGATGTTCGGTGAGGAGCCCTCCGGTCCGCCCACAGATGCGCCCTTCGCCCTGCACGCCTTCGCCTTCTCGATTGTCGGAATCATCCTGGTCGCGGTCGCGCTGTCCGACCTTGCCGGATCGCTGGCGTCCGCCGGATTCAGCAGCATGCTGATCCGGCCCCTGGTCAGACTGGCAATGGGCCTCGCCCTCTTCTTCGGATCACATCGGCTGGTCAGCTTCTGGTGCAGCTGGCAACGGGGACTGTGCGCCCAGTGCGGCTACAATCTCACCGGCAACACGAGCGGCACATGCCCGGAGTGCGGAACACCTCTTCCCGGCACGCCGCCGCCAACGCCCCAGGTCCTCCTTCGAGATGAAGATATGAAGCACCCGTCCAACCGGTAGCGCGGCAGTCTTCGCTCACAGTTCGAGGGCCGGCTCGCTGTTCTCTATCTGCTACTTGCCCTTCAACGCATCCGACTCCTTCGTCTGATCCAGTTCGACCCGGATCATCCAGTCCCCCTCCTCGAATGGCTCTCCGGGCTTGCCCGGCGTGCCGACCAGCGAGTGCCCCTTGGAGTTCGCGTCCCAGCCCGTGTAGACGCCCAGGGTCGCCGTCGGCTTGAAATCAAAACAGACCGTGAACTTCACCGGCACGCGGGTCGGCGGCACCTCCATCCGCACCCACTTCATGTCCCCCCGCTCGAATGTCGCGTACGGCTTCTTCCACGTGACGATCGTCTTGAGCTGCTCATCGCAGAGCGCCACGTCGAACTGGTTGGGCGGCGGCTGCGGGCGCCCGTAGCGCGAGCCGTAGAGCGACACCGCCCGGACATACCACTCGCCCGCCGGAGCGGTGAACTGCACGGCGTGTCCTCCGCCGGAGAAGGATTTCTTCCCCTCGCTCGCATCGTCGTCGTACTTCACCACCAGCGGCCGCCCGCTCAACCTGGCCGCCGGGACCACCACCGGTTTGAACTTGCTGTTCATCCGCTTTTCGACCAGCACCGGCGCCGCCTGACTCCACCAGCTGTTGAGCTCCTTCTCCTTGGCCGGCGTCACCTTCAGCAGTGCCGCCTGCAGCGCCATCGAAGGCGACGTGGGATCCACCTTCGCGTTCTGCCACGCCTGGAACACCTGCCGCATGGCCTTGGCGCCCAGGATGCCTTCCAATGATTTCCACAGGGCCGCCCCCTGTATGACGAAATCCTTCCGCCCGTCGGCGATCTGCCGGTTCAGACGCGCGGTCCCGTCCGCCCGGTAATCGTACGCGTCCGGCCAGAGCCCCTCGCCCTCCGCGGCATAGACCGCATCCACCACGACCGAGCCGGCGTAGTGCGCCCACCCCTCGCAGGCCGCCCCCGATGTCCAGTCGCGATCCTTCAGCGTGCGGTACATCGCGATGTGCCCCAGTTCGTGGCACATGCCGTAAAGGTGAAAGATGCCCGTCTTCTCCGGGCGTTCGAGTGACTCCGGCGCGTCCAGAACCAGCGTCACATGGTCCGACCCATCCGTGAAGAGCTGCGGACGGTTTTCCGGGCCGCACTCCACCCGCAGGACGACCGTCTGCGGCATGTCGAACCCGTATCTCGTGGTATACACCTTCCAGGCGGCGTCGAGCGTCCGCCCGAGCGCCTTGGCGTAGGCGGCGTCGATGTTCTCGTATTCGACGACGGCGTGACCAATCTTCTCCTGGGCGGCAGACGCGATGGCCGGCACAGACGCAAGGAGCGACAGCAGAATCGTGCGCATGGTGTGATCTCCCTGAGTGAACCGCGCGAGACGGGTTGTCAACCGGTATTACAGCGCCGGGGTCCCGTCCTTACTTGGACGCCCTCCGCCGCCGGGAGTTCCCACCAGAAGAAGAGGTTCACGCGCTCGCCGGGGCGGCCGACGACGTGACGCGTGCCGCAGCCCGATCAGGCGCCGCCGGCAGATCGAGACGGAAGCACGTGCCCTTCCCCGCCACGCTCGTGACGGTGATCCGGCCGCCGTGGGCCTCCACGATCCGGGCGACGACCGCCAGCCCGAGCCCCGTGCCCCCGCCCTGCGGTTTTGTCGTGTAGAACGGCTCGAAAATGTGCGGAAGGTGGGCGTCATCGATGCCGCTGCCCGTATCGATCACGTCCAGCAGCACGCGCTCCCCTGCGGGTGAGGCGCTGCACGCCACGGTCAGCACACCGCCCTCCGGCATCGAATCGGCCGCATTGATCATCAGGTTGATCAGCACTTGCGCCAGTTGGACGCGGTCCGCCATCACGCAGACCGGCACCTCGGGAAAATCCCGGACCAGAC
>CAZJTF010000116.1:0-18334 GCA_964548565.1 uncultured Planctomycetales bacterium
ACAAGTTGAGTTCATTGATCCCATCGGCTCCGGACGTCACCGTTTTGCTCGTCGTGTTGTACGAGAAGCCGTCTCCGGTCGTTTTCGTGCCGGCCAGCAGCGCTTTCCAGACATCCACCTGCAGCGCGAACGGAAGAAGCTGGCAGTTGCCCGTTTCCTCGGTGACCTTGAAACCGGTAACCCCGTCCTTGAACGTGGCGGCCGCCGTCGCCTCCATATTCGTCGTGTTAATCCCGAAAATGCGCGCGAACCAGAGTTGGACCGGACCGTTACGCACGTTGTCTTTCCGGACGCGAACCTGAACGGTATTGAAATCGGACGGATTGGCGAACGACAACTGTTCGGTCAGATCGTTGGGATTGTGCAGGTATCCCACAACAATGTCACCATTCAACGCGTTGGAAGAATTCAGATCCACGAGAGGCCCGACCTTCTGTACAGGATTGCGGTAGGCCGTGACGCTCGCCTGAGTCCGGCATTCGGCGATCGAGGTCGACATCTCGCTGGGGGCGCTGGTGCCCTTCAGCTTGGCGTGATCGAACAGCTCCCACGCGCCGGCGAGCGCGGCCGCATCCGCCGTCCGCTGCAGTTCCGCCCGGACGTTGTAAAGCATGCCGACGTCGACAGTGAGTGCGACAAACCCGATCAAGAGCGTCGAGCTGATCGCGGTCAGTGCCACCGCGGCTCCGCGTCGCTTGTTGGGATGAATTGTTTTGCGTGGCGTTTTCATCAGTAAGCTCCTTCCTTCGACCTTCCTGCTGGAGGACGGCGCTGATCTGCGTGACTAACCGCCTGTCGCCCCGGATTCCGGCTGGTACACAACGCGCGGAGTGCTGTCGAGCGCGACCAGGACCCCGGCTGCGTCGTAGTAACGGACCTGAGTGATGACGAGCAGATTCACCCGGTTCGAACCGTACGTGATGCAAGAGTTCTCCACGGAAACATCGGGCGAGTAGCTGCTCAGGTCCGGCAGGTTGGCGGACATGTTGATGTACATGTCGCGGTCGAACGTGCCCCACGTGGTCGAGTTCCCGTTCTTGATCTGGAACAGGAGCTGGGCCCCGTCCGTTTCCAACGACTGCGTCCACGTGATGGTCTCCGCGGTCGTACTGAGCTCCGTGACACGCACGCCGCGGGCGCGGATCTCCGTGTCGCCGTCCCAGGCATGGAGCTGCAGCCCGCCCGGGGTAAAGTTGGGCGTCCAGCGGTAGTTCCACGTCACCTGGGCGTAGAACGAGTCCAAATGGGACAGCGGTGACATCGTCGTGTGGAACTGCGGCGAGTTCACCGAGTTGTTCGGCTCGTTCACCACAAGTTTCCAGTCCTCCTCGACGCGGACGGCCGGACCGGCCGCCCGGGCCGGGGCCGTCAGCACAATCGTGCCGACGATCACGCATCCCAGACGCCTGACTGTCTGTTTCGAGACTGATAACATGGCTTCGACCTCCCCATCAGAGCACCGGTGGCGGCAAGGCCCATCGCCAGTGCCGCGCGCTTCGGTGTGTTCAGGCCAAAAGTACGATCGGCTGATTCGAGGGCGGTATAGTGTGTTCGGGTCAATCTTGTAGAGTTTGCCGGCCGCCGGGGCGCGTTATCGGCTCATGCCTCGGCCAACCCTTCCCGAATGGCAAAGCACGCCAGCTGCACGCGATCGTGGATATCCAGCTTGGACATGATGCTGTCGCTGTGTCGGTTCACCGTATTCAGACTGATGTGCATCAGCCGCGAGACTTCCTTCTTTGCCAGGCCGCGCGCCAGGTAGCGGAGCACTTCGACCTCCCGTGCGGTGAGCGTTGAGGCCCGCGAACGACGATCCGCCTGTAGTGTTGCTCCGGAGGAGGTCACCACGATCCGCGATATCACTTCCGTCGAGTAATAGGACGCACCGGACGCGGCCGCCCGAATGGCGTCGATCAGCACCTCCGGCGGCTCGTTTTTGGTCACGTAGCCGGACGCTTCCACCGCGAGCGCCTGCTCGATGTATCGGTCGTGGTAAAACGCGCTGAGAAAAAGGACGCGCGTGTCGGGGCACCGCTGCCGGATGACGCGGGCAGCCTCGAAGCTCAGGATCCCCGGCATGTCAATGTCCAGCACGACGATCTGCGGCTTCAGACGCACACACTCCGCGACCGCACTGTCGGCATCGGACGTGGTTCCGAGAACCTTCAGGCCAGACGCGTTGCCGAGCGCCGCTGCGAGCGTGGACCGCACCAGCGCATGGTCGTCCGCCAGGAGAATGGTGATAGGTTCCGTGCTCATGCCTTTCCCGCCGGTACCGGCTCCGGCTCAAGCATACGATTGACCTGCGCACCCAACTCCGACATCGTGAAGGGGTGCGTGAGAACGGCAACCTCGGAGTTGTCGTGCCCCGCCTGCATCCCGGGATCGCCCAGCAGCAGGAGCGGGCGCCCTCTGGCGGCTCGGCGCGCTGCCGCCATCTGTTCGGCTGCACGATCGCCGATCGCGACGATCCACAACTCTGGAATGCTGGCAGCCGCCGCAAGCGCCTCGAGCGACTCGGCTGCCACGACCCGATAACCGAACGCCCGGAGAGCGGCGGTCAGGAGCTCGCGCACGTGGCGTGCAGGCTCCACGAGAAATACCATCTCGCCGCGCCCGCGTGCGACGGCCGGCGCGCCAGCCTCGAGACACGCGCGCTGAGGAGCGAGCGGCAGTTCAACCGTGATTCTCGTCCCCTCGCCCGGGTTCGATCTCACCGCAATCGTGCCTCCGTGGTCCCGGACGATCCCCTGCACGACCGAGAGCCCCAGCCCGGTGCCCTGGCCGCGTGGCTTCGTGGTGAAGAACGGGTCAAACATCCGCGACTGGACGTCAGGACCCATGCCGCAGCCCGTGTCGGATACGCAGAGGCGTGTCGTACCGGCGGCAGGCTGCGCGTGCAGTTCGAGGGCGAGTGTCCCGCCTTCCGGCATCGCATCGCGGGCGTTGACCGCGAGATTCAGAATGATCTGCTGCAGCTGTGTCGCGTTCGCCTGCACGGTGACCGGTCCTGCCGGCGCGGTGACCTGCAACTCGATCGAGCGGGGTAGCAGGTGGCGCAGCAGGCGAGCAGACTCGCGCGTCACGCCCGCGACGTCCACCGGCTGCTTGTCGCAGGGTTCTGCGCGGGCGAACGTGAGCAACGAATTCACCAGGAACCGCGCGTGTCCGGTCGCCTGCTCCAGAGCGGCGAGTGCCTCGCCGGCCTCCGACGCGAGTGCGTGCTTGCGCAGTGCGTCCGCGCAGCCGCCGAGGACACTCAGCAGATTGCCAAGATCGTGCACAATGCCGTGCGCGAGTTGGCCGACCGCTTCAAGCTTCTGCGTTTGATGCAACTGTTCCTGAAGGCGGGTCCGTTCCTGCGTCCGCTGCTCGACCAGGTGCTCGAGTTCATCGGTGCGCGCTTCGGCCGCCCGGTTGAGCTGCCACTTGCGTGAAAGGGCGAGTGCAAGCTGGCGCAACTCGGTCGTATCAAACGGCTTTCGCAGGATGAGCAGCCGGTCGGTCAGCCCCAGCCGGCGGATGATTTCTTTCCACGAGTGGTCGGAGTACGCAGTGCAGATCACGACTTCGACACGTGGATCGAGCTTCCAGAGTTCTTCGACCGTCTGGAGGCCGTCCCAGCCGGGCGGCATGCGGACGTCGACGAACGCGACCTGGTAGGGATCATTCTGCTCGCGGGCACGCCTCACGAGTTCGACACCTTCCCGGCCCTGGAGCGCGCCGTCGACCCGGAAGCGCGGCGTCTTGTCCGCGGGGCCGTTCGCGCCGAAAGCGGCAGCGCGAAGCTGAGCAAGCCGGTCGTCCTCCGGCGCGGCTTGGAGAATGCGGTGCACATCCTCATGGATGGCGGGTGTGTCATCGATCACGAGGACGCGTGGTGCGCCGGAGGCGGTTTGTGTCATACCGGCTGCTCCTCTTGCGCGAGCGGGAGCGTTATTCGAACCGTCGCCCCTGATGTCGAGTCCATCACGGCGATCCTGCCGCCCATGCTGCCCAACGCGTTGGCACAGAAGTGCAGACCGGCCCCATGGCCCTCCCCTTTTGTCGTGAACCCATTCTGGAAGACGCGTTGCCGGAGATCCTGCGGGATGCCCGGGCCGGTATCCGCGATCTCCAGATAGAGTTGCTCGCCTTCCCGGCCGGCACGGACCGTGATCACACCAGTACCCGCTCCTGTGTCGCGGATGGCATCCAGAGCGTTGTGGATCAGGTTTTCCAGGACGAGCCGCAGTTTGTGACGGCTCGCCGAGACGGGCGGAAGGCCCGAAGTCTGCTGAACGACGCGAATACCGTGCTGGCGCAGGCGCTCCTGGCAGTTACCCACGCACTCGCTCACCAGTTGATCCAGCGCAATGACTTCGCACGATTCCGGCGCAGCCGCACTCCGCTGCTGCGCGCGGATCGTCTGCTCGATCTGATGAATGCTCTGCTGAAGCGACTGTAGGACGCCGTTCATTTGCTGCCGCTGTTCGAGGAGCACCTCGCTGAGCCGATCGACATACGCCACAACCGCGGCTGTGCGGTCCGCCGGCAGGTCCGGACTGCGGGTGCTCTTGAGCAGTTCAATCGCCTGCCGAAGATCCTCCAGCTTGTTATCCGAGATGCTCTCGCCGAGGAGGTCCGCCGAGACTCCCACCGAATTCAGAGCGTTCCCGATGTTGTGCAGGACAGCGGCCGCAATTTCCGCCATCCCCGCCCGGTGAGCCGATGCGAGCAGGCTGCGCCGCGATTCGGCCAGGCGCTGCACCATGTGGTTGAATTCATTGCCCAGCGTGGCGATCTCGTCGCGACCGCGCGCGGGGAATCGGCTCTCGAGATCGTCGCGCGAACCTACACGAACGGCATGTTCCGTGAGGCTGGCGATCCGGCGGACCACCATCTTCTGGAGGGTTGCCCATGTCAGAAGGAGAATGGCTCCGGCCGCGATCACGTCGGAGAACATCGCGAACCGCATCACGCCGCGCCCCCGGGCTGAAATGAGTCGCGGGATCTCCGCCCGGAGCAGGACGCCGGGTCCACCGCTGATAGCCGGTTCGAGTACACACACCGTGAGAGACTGCTCCGTCCGTGCTGGAATGATGGCCTCGGTGCGCCCGGTCAACTGCTGAATGATGCCCGACGCGAACGGATCGGGATCCGTCGCCGGGGTGATCGTCAGTGCGACGCGAGTCTGGGCCGCCAACTCGCGCACTTTTGCCTCGGTGAGCAGCCGGCCCATGATCATCGATCCGCGGATCGGGCCGAGGTTGTTGCTCGAGACGATCGGGCGCGAGCAGACCATCATCGCGCCCCGTTCCGTCAGCAGAATTCCTTCGACCACGCTGTCCGGGCGTGAATGGCGCAGCAGGGGGCTGTCGGTCGGAAGGGCGCCGGACGCGAAGGCCTCCAGCCGGAGCGGGTGCATGGACGCGAGGTCATATCCCTGCTGCCACAGCACGCGCCCGGACAGGTCGCACACGGAGACGAGGTTCAACTGGTTTCCGCTGAACGCTGTCACCATCATGTTCTGATCGAGGTGCCAGCGGTCGCCTGTCTGGACGAAGTTGCAGGTGTCTTCCGAGGCCGACCAGTCGCGGCAGAAGACGGAGAGGTGGCGGACCTCGTTTCGTAGAGCGCTTCGGCAGCGGTTGATGTCATCAATGGCTTCATCGCGCTCGAGGGCCTCGAAGCTGGGCGCGAGGACGAGCTGCTGAACGAAATAGTTCGTCTCCAGGTACAGGCTGAAGACGATCGTGAGCAGGAGAACGATCTTCCATCCGAGCGACATCGCCGGCCCGCCGGATCCGAGGTCCGATATCCCCGGCACCTGCCGGGTCATCTTCCACAGGAACTATCGGCGCGCGAGCAGGGGGGCTGAACTCGGCGGGAACCCACCCGGGAAGGGCGCGCTGCCCAGCGATCAGGGCAGAGGATCTGGCTATCGGTCCTTCCGAGGGGGCGGGGCAGTCGTCGAGCTTGCTCGCTGACTAATCGAGCCAGCTCTTGCGGTCCTTGATCTTCATCGGCGTGTATTCTTCGGTGAGATACGTGAGCCGCTTGTTGATCATGGCTTCGACTTCCATCTTGAAGCCGTTCTGCATCATTTTGCGGATCTCGCGTTCCCAGTCCTTCTTGCCTTCGAACCAGGGGTACGCCAGGATCTGTTTGGCTCGCTTGATGTCCGAGTCGTCGAGGCCGATCTTCACGTCGTCCGACAGGCCGCAGCGCTCGTAGTCAAAGCTGGAAACGCCGATGAACTTCGCGTCGGGTACGGCCATCCGACGGCTCTCGTAGGCCAGGTTGATCGAGCCCTGCTTGATGACGCTGTAGATGTAGTACCCCCACGGATCGTTATCGAGCAGGCAGTAGACGGGCAGCTTCAGCTCGTCGTGCATGCGCCGCAGGAGCCGGCGCATCCCGCGGGGAGGCTGCCCGCCGCCGTGGGTCACGATGCAGTCGTGCTTCTCGTGGAAGCGGTCTTCGTAGAAGCGCCGCCAGACCGTGTCTTTTTCGACATGCAGGATGTACTTCGCGCTGCACTTCTTGAACTGGATCACGTCGGGCTCGACGATGCTCGGCACCGAGTATCCCGCCGACCCCATCCGCATGCAGTCCAGCGTGTTGCCGTCGTCCACCAGCGTGATCGGCCCGACGAGCCCGCCGCGGCTCTGGGCGTAGACGTGCAGCTCCTCGCGGAGCGAGTCGAGCGTGACCTCAAGGTCCTCGATGATGGGGTCGGACTCGTCCTGGTCGGTGAACGTCTTCTCCTTCGTGCCCGCCACGTCGTGCTTCGACATGTAGTAAAGCTGACGAATGGAGGCCGTCTTGCCGGCGTCGATGAGCTGCTTGCAGGCCGACGCGATGAGCGTCGTCTGCATGAACTTCTTCGCCATGTTCATGTCGAAGAACTGCCGCGTCTGCTTCGCTCCGCCCATCTCGATGATGGCCCGCTTCTTGTCGAAGCGCACGTTCGACAGCGCCCGCGTCGGCACCTCGAACTTCGGCCCCTGCTTCTTCGCGGCCAGCGAGAAGATCATGTCGGCCACGGCCTCGATCTTGCGCGCGGTCTCCTTCCCGCGGCCGGACTGCCTGCCCGTGGAAGCTGCCTGAGTCTTCGGCTGAGTCGATTTCTGTTTGGCCACCCCTCACCTCGTCTCGTTATGAGTTGATAGATCCTCGGCGGCGGTCTGCAGCAGTTTGAGCAGATGCCGACCGCCGCGTTGACGAGCAAGATCAATACCAAAGTCAAACTCCGCGGGTGTCTCGACGTTGCCGTCGGGCCCCTCCCACGGATACTCGCAATTAGCCGGATACGCGCCCCCCTCGTTCATGGCCGGGGCCAGTCGCTCGATGCGTCGGGCAAGGTCGGCAATGGCCTCCAGCACCCACGCCGCCTCGCCGTTCCTGCGGCGACGCGAATAGTGCCGAGCAATGACCGGCAAAGGGCGCGCGATGTATCCGTGGCTGCGGCGCAGGTCGGCCGGGGCCGACCCCTTTCCACACAAGAAGGCTTTGCAGATCTTCTCGCAGGCCATTTGAAGGAAGTGTAACTGCTGACACTGGGGAAGCCGGTCAGACGCCAGCAAGTGTTCCCGCGCCAACAAGTCTGCCCGGGCTTGCCTGGCGTAGGCGATGCGCCATTCATCCGTGATTGCCATGTCTACATCACCACGCTTGCCTGCGGTCGCGGATACTCCTCCCCAATCACCCATCCATTTGGCAAGGCAAGCAGCCCGGAACGAATCTGCTGCAGTTCTTCCGGCGCGACGTCTACAACGACGGAGGAAATCGGTATGTCAGCATCCGGTCCGAAGAATACCGGACGAATGCCGAGCGGGACTGAACTCGCATTCACCTCCAGCAGCTTGATTGGCTCGTCCGGGGCGAGTTCGGCCGGTGCAACCAGGCGGTAAATGTGCTGGATGGTGGGCTCGACCGTGTAGTGTGCATCGGCAAGCTGTCGAGCCAATTCATCCCTTGTCTGTATCGTCACTGTCAGTCTCCCCGTCGTGCCGAGCTGCCTATGTATCCGACCATCAACCTTCCGGATCGTCCAGAATCTGCTTCAATCGCGGTCGGAGTTCTGGTGGCATGATTTCGAGCGTCGCCATGTCAACCAGTCCGACCCCGATCAGGTCGCGGATATGTACGCGGTCACGATCACGAAATGCGATCAGCTTCAGAATCAGCAGTTCACGAAGATCGATGGCCGGCACGCCGCTCCTGCTCAGCATGCCCACTGTGACCGGCGGTGCCGGCGTGGGATCGTGCGGGCGAATTCTCTCTCCCGCGAAAAGCACATGCACACCGCGGCTGGGCATCGGGTCCGCCCTGTCGAGGAAGACCGTGACCCCGTTTACTTCGGTGAGATCGAACCCGGCCTTCGACATGGCCTCTTCGGCGAGCTTCAAATCTCGCCGGGCGAGCAGGATGTCCACATCTTTGGTGTTGCGAACCGCGCCTTCATCTCTCGTGGCCACCCACAGTCCTACCGCGTTGCCGCCGATGACCACGAACGGCACGTTGCCCGCTGTGAGGGCTTCCGCCGCCCGCTGCATGCGCTCCAGCACCTTCTCGGCGGCGCGCTCTGCCTTCACGACTACCTCCCAAGGGAAGAAGACGGGCCGGATCGGTATGTCGATGTCGGGAATCCGCACGCTGTAATTCTAGCCAGTTCAGGACGTCGCGAAAACGGGCAATTCGCCGCAACCGCGGATACGCGTGCCGGCTCCTGCATCGAGCAGCCGCTGCGCCGCCCTGCGAAAGAGCCACGTCATTTCAGCTTTCTCGGCCCCGGTGCCTTCTGCGGGGGGCCGTCGTCCCGCGCTCGGGGAGCCTCCGGCGCGGCCTGTCCGAACAGCCCGCCGGGGACCGGCGTCGGCGGGGGCGCGTCGCGGTCGACCACCACCACGTTGTCGCCGAACTCCTCCTCGGCGGCGGTCTTCCTGCGGATCACACGGCCATGGTCGTCCAACTCCTCGTCCGCGCGAGCAGTGACCTTCTGGGCGATTGCCTGCAGGTTCTCGGCCAGGGTTTTCGTGTCGAGCTTGCCCTTGATCGTCTCGCAGGCGTTCACGACCTCCTGGATGTATTTCTCGAAGATGTTGCGCCGCTCGCCCTCGTACTTCATGCGCCGGCGCTTGTTGAGATAGGCCGACAGCTTGCGTCCGCACTCCTGCAGGCCCAGCTTGATCTCCGCGCGGATCTCGTCGTAGTCGGCGATCGCGTCCTTCGACTCCGACGTGAACGGCACCCACACGCTCGCCATGTGGATCATCACGCACAGGGGCGCCTGCGGGAGCGCGCCGCTGCTCTGCGAGAGCCCGTACCGGCGCCAGTCCAGCTCCAGAACCGTCTTGAACACGCAGCACGCCGACTGCTGGTAGAGCAGCGGCACGCGGTTGGCGAAGCGGATGACGCGGGCCTGCGGCAGGTTCCGCGCGGGCTCGACGACCTTGCCGCGCTTGACCACCGCCTCGACCTGCTGTTGCTGCTGCTCCTCGATCTCCGCTTTGTCCGGCCCGAGGTCGCCGCCGTAGGCGATGCCCACCTCGATCTGGAACGGGTTGCCGCGGTACACCGCCGGTGGGCGCGTCGTCGCGGTGAAGAACTCCGCCCGCACGCCCTTGAGGAGCCCCGTCAGGATCTGCTCTGCGCCGATGGGCGCCAGGCAGTTCGTCGGCGGCGCCATCAGGTGCGTGTCCTTGATCGCCTGGTGCAGCTTTTCCGCTTCCTGCCGGGCGATGCGCTTGGGGTGCGACCGCGGGTTGAGCCTCGCCTTCTGGCAGATGGCTTCTGCCACCTTCGGGCCGACGCGGCAGAACTCGGTCTGCAGGAACCCGGTCAGCCAGTGCGAGTTCGTCTCCTGCAGCAACTTGATGAGGTTACCGAGCTCGACCCCGTGCGGGTGCGGCTTGATGGCTTCGGTCTGCTCGGGCATGACCTGCGTGCCGCGCGGGTAGTCGTACTCCTTGCCGTCCGGCGCGCGGTAGAGGAAGTGCGCGTGCGGGTTGGCGATGGCCGTCTGCTCCATGTACTCGTCGACGGACTGCTTGCCCTTCTTGTACTCCGCGACGAGCTCGATCTCGACCGACGTGCCGTGTTCCCAGGACACGTCGACTTCCTGGTCTTTCACGATGTTCGGGTCGTTCTTCTTAGTGTCGATCTGGATCTCGTAATAATGCGCCGGCTTTTTCGGCGAGATCCGCGACGTGATCTTGATGCTCTTGCCCGTCGTCAGCAGCCCGTACATGCCGGCCGCGCTGATACCGATGCCCTGCTGTCCACGGGACATCTTGAGCCGGTGAAACTTGGAGCCGTACAGCAGCTTTCCGAAGACGTTAGGGATCTGCTGCTTGACGATGCCGGGGCCGTTGTCTTTCACGATGACGCGGAACCGTTCCTCCGCCACCTGTACGAGGGAGACCTCGATATCGGGCAGATACCCCGCCTCCTCGCACGCGTCGAGCGAGTTATCCACCGCCTCCTTCACGGTCATCAGGAGCGCTTTGCGCTTGTTGTCGAAGCCCAGCAGGTGCCGGTTCTTGGCGAAGAACTCGGAGACACTGATCTCCTTCTGCATCCTGGCCATCGATTCGGCCGTGGCTCGGCCTGGCGCGGGACCACGCGGGATCCGCGGCGTCACTTCGCCGGGCGAGTGAACAGGAGATACGTCTGCGACGGGCTTCTTCTTCGGAACTGCCGACACGTTGACCTCGGCCGCAACAGTTGCTGCGGGGGATGTATCAAATGAGAGTGACAATTGATCGCTGTTTGATGATTTTGACTGCTTCATGTGAGCCGTCCGTGGCCTGGGTGAACTCCTCCCCGTGACATTTCCGCTCCATGATAAGCGCCACGGCCGACCCTGCCAATTCATGAAGGATCTGCGGCGCCCGAAGCTCATTTTTCGGCCATCTGCGGCGGATTTCACCTGTTTTTCCGCCGGATCGCGGGTTGACGCGGCCGGGCGAACGCGGGTATCACCTCCGGGCATCGCCAAACTTCGTCTGCGTCAGGAGAGGTGTGCCCGTGTGCCGAAGCCGACCTATTTTCGCCGCCTTGCTGCTGGTGCCGGCCCATCTTGCGCCGGCAGGGGAAAACTCGGCTCTCGAGCCCGAGATCCCCGTGATCTCCTGGAAAGACGCCGCAGACTTCGTCGGCCAGGAGGTGTACGCGGTCGGCAAGGTCGTGCGGTCCAGCCGCAGCCGGGGCGGGCACGCCTTCCTCAACTTCGACCCCGATGGCCGCACCACGCTGACCATCTTCATCCGCGATGAAAACTACGCCAACTTCCCCAAGCCGCCGGAGACCGAATACCGCGGCAAGATGATCAAGGTGCGGGGGTACATCTACGCCTTCAAGGAGGGCTACACGCTTGCGATCGCGCGCCCGGAACGCATTAGCATTCTTCCGGACGACACCCCGCTCCCGCCGTGCCCGGATCGTCCGCCGGTCGCGACACGGCCTGTGATTGGCGACACCATCACGATCGCATCGTACAACGTTTTGAACCTGTTTGATGCCGTCGACGATCCCTACACCAACGATGAGACGACACCCGCGAAGCCCGCACGGGAACTCGACTCCCTCGCGCGGAGCATCCGCAACCTGAATGCCGACGTTCTCGCCCTGTGTGAGGTTGAGAACCGGGGTGTGCTCCAGCTCTTTGTGAAGAAGTACCTCTCTGACCTGGGCTACGAAGAGGTCGTTCTGACGGAGGGGAACGACGTTCGCGGGATCGACGTGGCGATCCTGTCGCGCCTGCCGGTCGATACGGTCACCTCTTACCGCCACCTGCGTTTCCCCGATGCCAGCGGCAACATCATCCGGTTCCAGCGTGACCTCCTTCGCGCCCGGATTGAGCCCGCGGGGGGAAAGGCGTTCGAGGTGTTCGTGGTGCATCTCAAGAGCAAGGGCGGCGAGGATGACGGCGGGATCGAAATCCGCCTGGGCGAGGCACGCCAGGTGCGGCAGGTCCTCGATTCAATTCTGCGACGGGATCCGGGCGCCGATTTCGTCGTTTGCGGAGATTTCAATGACGATGTCGGCAGCGAACCGCTCAAAGCGCTTCTGGGCAGCGGGCCGACCGCGCTGACGACGTTTATCAGCGATCTCCCGGCCGACAACCGCGTGACCTACAACCAGCCGCCGCATCTGACGATGATCGACTTCATCTTTGCTTCTCCCGGCATGACAAAACGGTACGTTCCGCGCTCCTGCCGAATCATACCGGGCGGCAGCCCCGAGGGCAGTGGCTCCGATCACAACCCCGTCCTGGCCCGCTTTCGGTTGAATTGAAAGCCCCCAAGGCCGGAACCCTGTTCGAGTCCCGGCCTTGCTGGCAAGTCAGAGACACTGCCGGATGTTGTGCTGTGCGGGCGTCAGGACTCGCAGTTCGGGTCGGTGACGTACGGCACATTGGGCCCGGTGGCGCAGTCCAGGAACTCCTTGAAATCATCGACATCGATCCCGGCCGGCGTCCTGGGCGCCTTGTCGAGGCAAGCGCATTCAATCGAAATCGGGCTGACGCCGAAGCATGCCTGGAACACGCCAAAATCATCCATGTCGACGTCCTGGTCGAAATCCGTATCCGCCCAGGGGGAGCCGCAGAAGTTGCAGTTTGCATTGCCCATTCCGCAGCTTGCGTTTTCCATATACTGGCCGCCCTGTGCGGCACACACGCCCGGCGTCACGTCCGGGATGCAGGTTCCGGCTCCAAGGCCGCTGCGGACGCAGCAGGCACCCATGGAATTGCCGCTGACTGCAATAAATCCGCGCGTCGATCCGTCAGCGGCCCACACGCCCCAGCCGGCGACGGTCTGTGCATTATCCGACATGCTCGTGATGCGTGTGAGTTTCGTCCACGCGCTGACGTTCACGCCCTGTGCGACGAGGAGATCCATGAGCAGTTTCGGCTGCCCCGTGCTGTCCCACATCCCGTTCTTGTCCCAGATGACGGCGCGCTCATTTGTGCCGTCGGACGAGTAGCCGCCCGCCGTCTCATTGGCGGTGACCGCAATCGCGCAGCCCATCGCATCGCCCGGCAGATTGTCGAGCAGCCGCATCGCAGCGTCCTGCGGAGGCAGTGCCCGCCAGAGGAACGCCCTCGAAGCCACGGGGTCCAGATCCTCGTTCACGGCGCTGGCGTCATAACCGGAAACGATGCCCCCGACGCGCGACACACCGACCGCTTCGCTTGCGAGACGGCTGCCGCCGGGGATTACGGTGCCCCAGAAGTCGCCCATGGGAAACCACAGCGCGCGATGTCCGCCGGAGCACTCCGAGTTGCCGTCGTCGTAGCCGACCGCTCGCCCTTCGGCGTCTACGGAGTTGCCCATTCCGTAGCCGATGCCCGGGCAGCAGCTGTCGCCCGCGACCATTTCGCACTCGCCGTCAGAATCCTTGTACAAAGCGTACCAGTCGGCGATCTCGATGGGATCGATGCGGATGCGATACCCGCGGTGGATATTGGCGCCGTTGGAGCGACGCCGATGGCCGACAATGTACCAGCTTTCTGCTCCTCCTGCGGAGCTCTCCTGCATGCGGGATGCGTTGTAGTCCGCGATCTCCGAAAGCGCGTTGTCCGGATCGCCGGTCTGCCAGACGCCGCTTGCCGGGGCGGCCAGGGGGGCCTTGTAGTACCGCAGCGCCTGCTGGACGGTGTCGGGGTTGGGCTCCGGTGCCGGTTTGATCTCGGCGATACTTCCACTGATCCCCAGCGCTTCGGCCGGGTGGAGAGGGCGGTACACGATACCGCGCGCTTCTCCGTCGATATCCGAACCGGGGCCGAGCAGAGCGGGGTTTGGCAGTTGAACGAGGCCCGAAACGGCAGACCAGAAGACGGGGTGGCGAATCGTTGCCGTCTGGGTGGAATTGGGTGCGACGCTGTACCCGACGGCCAGCTGCCCGTCCGGTGTGATGGCGTTCACGCCGCTTTGCGGCGCGTTGGGATCCAATACGCCGATGGATATGAGGCTTGGGGTTCCTGCGCTGACAGCGGCGGTCGAGATCGCCACGGCGGCGACGGCGTTGATGCTCCAGCGTGTTCTGTTCATTCCGTCCTCCTTTAGATGAAGGTCAAGGGTGCACAGCGCACTCGGATACGGCCAGCAGGTTGTCGGCGCGCAGGCGGGTACGTAACCGTCATAGGGGTCCAGCTGCAAAGCGCCCCGTCCGCTGCCGCACCAGGACGCGTCCGTCGGACCAGCACGCGATGGGTGAAGGTGCCCCCGCCTCGCTCACTTGTTCATATCGCTTCCGCCAGCGGGAGCTGGCAAAGAAGAGGACCGCGGCCATTTAAGCACCGGAGGCAGTCGCCGTCAATGAAATAATCAACTTATTTCGTCGTCAAAAACCCACGTTCAATGGTCGACAGACCTTGACGGGCGACCTGTTGCCGGATACAGTGCGAGGATCACGTCACCTGATTGTTGGACCAGTTCTCGAGAGGGCGATCCATGGCAGTCGCGCGGACCAGAGCCGGTTGCAGGAACGGCTTTACATTGATCGAGGTGCTTGTCGTTGTCGCAATCATCGCCGTGCTCGTGGCGATCCTGCTTCCGTCGCTGTCGAAGGCGCGGGATCAGGCCAAGCGGACCGTCTGTGCAAGCAACCAGAAGCAGCTCGCCACCGGGATCGGCATGTACACGGCGGCTCACCGGGGGCAGGTGCCCTCGAGTATCCCCGAATTCAACTTTTCGCTGACCTGGATGGTCTGGCAGAACTTCGGGCGAAGGCCGTACCCGCCGAACGGATTTGTTCACCTGGGGTTGCTCTACGGCGGCGTGAACCCGATCGATGCTCCCGGGCGCCGCTCGGGGAACCGGACCGGTCAGATCCGGGATCCGAAGGTCTTCTTCTGTCCGTCCTATAAAGACTACCCACACGCGTACCCCAGTGGGTGGGAGCACTTCGTTGCCCCCAATGGCTACGAGAGCGTCGCGACCAGCTACCACTACCTGCTGAACGGCCAGTGCGACCGCTACCCCAAGGCCGAGATGGTGAACGCGAAACTGGAAGAGCTGAAGGTGCGTGATGCGCTCTACAGTTGCGTCTTCATATCGAAGGCTGACAAACGCCAGAGCAAGGGTGTCTGGCCCCACAGAGGAGGCGTGAACGCCGGCTACGTGGATGGCAGCGTGCAACTCGCGCGCGTGGACGAGAGAATCTCGCGGATCGCCTCCGACCTATACGACAAGAACGCGATCGGCGACATGGATTACTTCGCGCACTGCTTTTTCCGCTTCATCAGCGGCGACAAACGCTGGATGACCGCCTGGCCGAATCTGCCCAACCCGCTGCCGTGATAAAAAAAGACACTCCCGGATCAGGCGGACCCGGGAGTGGCCAAACAAAGTCCCAATCTGGCGGCTATGGCCTCTTGTGAGGCGGGCCGGTTTCGTTTTGGCGCGCGTACTCGATGCAGTATTTCGTCCACGGCAGGGCTCGCAGGCGAGACTTCGCAATCGGGCGGCCGGTCGCCGCGCAAACTCCGTATCTCCCCGTCGAAATCCGCTCCAGCGCCTCGTCGATCTCCCGGAGCATATTCCTCTTGTTCCGAAGGAGCACGAGTGAGAACGACTGCTCCCAGGTGTCCGTTGCCAGTTCCGCCGGATGAATCGGCATCTGAGTTTCGCCGTCGCTCATGGCGCCTCCGTTCAGGGCGGCGGATTCGATCTGTACGACATCCCCCACCAGTTCTCTCCGTTTCTCGAGCAGGAGCCTCGAGAACTCGGCCAATTCGCTCTTCTTCAGCCGCGGAGTTTTCCCCGCGAATCTATCCGCCTGTCTCTTTCCTGGAACACTGATTGAACTCATTTCTTTGCTGCCTTGCACTGCGATAAGCCCCGCCACCACCGCGCCGGCCCGCCCGGCACGCTCGTCCACACTCCTGCCTGACCGTCCAGCCGTCCGGGGGTGAACGAGCCGAGGCTCCAGCAACCCGGACCAGCCGCCGTGACCGCCACCCGCTCCACGGAACAGCCACCGCCTGGCAGTTGAACCCCGGATGGACCGGAGAGACGCATCTCCGGAACAGGACTCCCCCGCGAGGAGCATGGGTCTGCCGTTTCGACGATGGGATGAACGAGAACCGCTCTGGTCGCATCGCGCCTCCTTTCGGTTAGCGCCCCCCGCTTGCCTCGACAGGTATGCAGGCACGGCGGGGGCCATTAGGCCGCGGTGCGTCCGTTTTCCATAAGTCGTTAATTTGTACGACTTAATGTTTGCAGGCGTGGGCAGAGAAAGTGACCAGCCCGAGCCCTCTATGGCTAACAATTAACCACGACGGTCAGGTCACGTCGACAGCCGTACTGACTTGGATCTTGAGCTTCGCCATTTTCGCCCGGAGAGTCGTGCGCGTGATCCCAAGCATGGCCGCCGCCGGCGCCAGCCGACCACGGGTATGTTCCAGACAGGCGCGGATGATGTCCCGCTCCGCCGCTTCGACCGCGTGCCGGTACAGACGCCCGTGCAGCGAACTGCGGGAGGCCAACTGGCGGGCGGCCTGGGCGAGGCTTCCACTTCGCGCGTCGGGGGCGGATCCCGTGGGCCGTTCCTGTGATGCCGCGTCCTGGACGCTGCGACGGATGTGCTCCGGCAGAAACTCCGTCAAAAACACCGTCCCGCGCGCGACGACCAGCGACGTCTTGATGACGTTCTCCAACTCGCGCACGTTCCCGGGCCAGGTGTGTCGGAGAAGAACCGGCAGGACCTCGGGGGAGAAGGTCCGGATCGTGGAGTGCATCTGGGTGTTGTACTTGCGGACGAAATAGTGCGCCAGCAGGATCACGTCAACCTCGCGTTCGCGGAGCGGCGGGACGTGTATCTCCGCGACTTTCAGCCGGTAGTAGAGATCCTCCCGGAATTCTCGGCTGCCGATCAGCTTGTCGAGCGCCTGGTTGGTTGCAGCAATAATCCGGACATCGCAGTGGATCGTCCGCATCCCGCCGAGCCGCTGGAAACTGCCATCCTGCAGCACCCGCAGGAGTTTGGCTTGCGTGGCGAGCGGCAGGTCCCCGATTTCGTCGAGGAACAGCGTGCCCTCGTCGCACTGTTCGAATTTGCCGATCCGCCGGACATCCGCGCCGGTGAATGCGCCTTTTTCGTGGCCGAAGAGCTCGCTTTCCAGCAGCGTCTCAGGAATCGCGGCGCAGTTCACTGCAAGGAAGGGCCGATCCTTGCGTGGACTGTGGTGGTAGAGTGCCTTGGCGACCAGCTCCTTGCCCGTTCCGCTTTCGCCGGTAATCAGGACGTTCACATCCCGTGGGGCAATGAGGCCAACGCGCTTGAAGACCTCGTGCATCGCGGGGGACTGCCCGATGATCCGCGCCACCGGCGCTTCGGAGTTCTGCTCCGAGTAGACGGTCGGAACCGTCATGTCGCGGCTGATCTGCAGGGCCCCTCGGATGTGCTCGACGAGCGCATCATGTTCCAGCGGTTTGATCAGGTAATCGATGATGCCGCGTTTCATGGCCTCGATGGCCAGTTCGCTGCTTGCGTGGTCTGCGATCAGGATCGTGCACAGGCGTGGCCATCGCAGCCGGACCTGCCCGAGTGTTTGCAGGTCCTCCGGGTCGGGGCGCTCGACATCCAGCAGGAACACGGCCGGGTGCAGGGCATCGATACGCTCAAACGCCTGCTCGATCGTCTCGGCTGCGGCCAGCCGGACCTCGAGGTGCCGACAGGCCTCCTCGACGCGCTGCCGGACGAGGGAATCCGGCGTTCGAAGGAGCACGTTCTCAGACATGCCTTCCATCTTAGTCCCCCGGCAGCAGGAGGAAACCTCGAATCGGCAGCGCATTCATGCGGCGATCCGCTACAATGCCGCCCCATGTCCGGCGCCACTCCCGACACTGACGTTCAGCCGCTGGCCTGTGCCACGGCGGTGCCGCGCGAGGACCTCCCGAGGAGCATCGGCTTCTGGGGCGGCTCCGCCATCATGGTGGGGATCATCATCGGCAGCGGCATCTTCCGCACGCCGACGTCGATCGCCCGCGAACTCGGCAGTCCCTCGCTCATCCTCGTGCTCTGGTTTGTCGGCGGCGTGCTGTCGCTCTTCGGTGCGTTCTCGTACGCCGAACTCGGCACCATGTTCCCGCGCTCCGGCGGGATTTATGTCTATATCGTCGAAGGGCTGGGCGAGATCCTCGCGTTCGTCTTCGGCTGGACGTACATGCTGCTGGTGAAGCCGCTGGCCGCCGGCGCCATCTGCATGGTCTTCTCCGAACATCTGAACCATCTATTCGGCGCCAAGTGGGATGTCCGCGCGGTCACCTGTATCACACTGCTGCTGCTGACGGCCATCAACCCCATGGGAGTCGGGAGCGGCGCCGGCTTCGCGATCCTGCTG
>CAZJTF010000117.1:0-18240 GCA_964548565.1 uncultured Planctomycetales bacterium
GCCTCTGTTACGTCTATTGCGGCGTAAGTACCACCGCCCGGACATCGCGTCCCGGAAGCTCGAGGTCGATCCGCACCTGGCCTTCGCGCACCGCCGTCTCGGACGCTTTCCCGGTGATCATGTCGCGAACGCGCGCCGTCGCGTTCCAGTCCACGCGCACCGTTGCCTGCACGCGCTGCGGCGTCGAACCGGTGTTGATGACAACCAGCACCGCCCGCCCCTCACCCTCCAGCAGGCGCGCCTCGACGCCCCCCGGGTTTCCCGCGACAGTCACGCGCGGCGACACGCCCGCCACTCGTGCGATGCTGCGGATCAACGCACTCGTCGGGCTGCTCGTGTTCGGTGTGAGCGACCCACGGTGCGCGGCCATCCCCAGGAACGAGCCGGCCGCGATCGCCCGCCCCTTGCCGAACGGCGAGAGCACGATCGCCGGTGTGTCGTCGCCGTGAACGGCAAGGACGCTGGCCCGGGCACGCTCCAGCGGCTCGAATGACTCGGCGAAGTACGCCCCCTTCAGCAGGTCGGGCACCTGCCCGAGCATCTCGTGTGCAGCCGGCGTTGAGCGCATCAGTACCTCGTCAGCCATGCTCACCCTCGTCTCGCGCACGCCGAAAACCTCACTGAGCCCCATTCCGGGAATCACCGGTGATGCAAAGCCGCGGTCGTCGTTCCACGCCATCCGTGCCTCGGCCAGCACCGTCCCACCTTTCTCGACGAATGCCCGGAGTCCGTCGGCCGCGGCCTGGGTCCACATGAGCGGGTACGGCACGATCACCACTCGATACTGATCCGACACACCGCGTTCGACCATCCGGCGATGAATGAAGTCGACCGGAATGTTCGACTCGGCAAACGCGCGGTAGTACCCGATCAGCGAGTCGCGTGCGCCGCCTTCCGGCCCCGAACTTTGCTCGCCGCCGACCATCTGCGACAGCGGGTTGTACACGATCGCGACCTGCGCGCGTTCCGGCCGCGTCCCGAGCAGCACAGCGCGGTTCTCGTCGATCAGCCGCGCGATCCGCCCCGCCTCCTCGGCCCGTCGCGTCACCATCCCGTCGAGTTCCACGAGCCCGTACCCGCCGGATTCGTACCCGCTGGACATCGGGTAATACGCGTAGATGTTGATCGCCCGCCCGCCCCGCGCGACGATCGACCACATCCAGAGCCGCAGGTCCTGCTCGGTCACCGGATCGCTCACGACAACACCGCGTGTGCCGTAGCCCGCCTGGAGTTCGCCGACGTAGAACCCGCCGTTCGCCAGGTTCGCACTGCGCGAGAAGTCCATGGCGACGTTGACCTGCCAGCGCGGCCAGTGCCGGCTGGGGAACGAATGTTTGGGATAGATCGACGTCCCGTAGTAGTCCACCTGCTCCGCCATGAGGAAGTCGTCCGATGCGCCGTCCCCCGAGAATGGTGATGTGAACAGTGATGGTACGGCCGCGTGCGACGTGGTGACGTGGCGACCGCCCGCCGCGCGAATCGCCTCTGCGCGCATCCGCAGGTCACCTGCCAGCTTGTCGTAGATGAACGACTTCCAGTCGATGAAGTCGGTGTAGCTCAGGATCGTGCCGAACCGCGGCGGGTCGGCCTCGTGGATGCGCTCAAAGCCCCGGTACCACGCCTTGTTCAGCGCTTCGACCGAGCCGTACTTGCGACCGAGCCACTCCTGGAAGCGCGCCCGCGTGTGCGGGCAGAAGCAGAACTGGGCGTTCGGCACGTACGTGATGACCGCCCAGTTGATGATGTGGGGCTCGCTCCAGAGGTCCCATGCGTACATGCTCGAGAACGCGTTGGCCGCGCGCGCCGCTTCCGTGTAGAAGCGCGCGACCAGCCGGCCTACCTCCGGCTTGTCCGTGCAGTACCCCGGCGCGGCCTGTGAGGGCACTTTCTCGCCGCTCTGCGCCTCGAACATCGCGTCCGGATGCTTACGCCCCACCCAGTCCGGCGCAGAGTCGGCGTACACCTGCACGATGACGCGCAGATTCGCCTCCTGGGCGAGCCGGCAGAGCAGCTTCAGGTTTTCAAAATGGAACTCCCCTTCACGCGGCTCGCAGTGTGCCCACTCAACCCAGGTCCGGACCGCGTTGAATCCCAGCGATCGGATCCGTTCCAGGTCTCGGCGCCACTCGTCGGCCGACGCGTCGGTCAGCGTCGAGAGCATCGGCGCCCGCGCCTTTCCGCCCGAGTACCAGACGGATACGGGAAAGAAGTCTTCGGTGGGTCGGGCCGGCTGACCCGCCTCCGCAGCCCATGCGATCGCCAGCCCGATCAGCCCGCACCACGTCATGACCCGCGCGCACCGCATACGCAACTCCTTTCCAGGCGCTCGCGCCTCCGGCTGTTGTGCCTCGCTGATTACGTCCCGACCCCGCCTTCGTGCACCCCGTGCCGCACCGTGCGGCGGCGAGTGCCGCGTGCCGTCTCCGGCGTCTGCGCGGGAGCATCCTTTGCTTCTTCATCGGGCGGGATGATGTCGAGACCCGGATAATACTTGGCGAACGCCAGCCGGCGCGCCGTCCGGTAGTAGCGGCCCAGGTTGCTCCAGTCGAAGTGCTCGGCGTGGCTCTCCACGTCATTGCGCTGCTGGATCCGCTCACGCCGCGACATCTTCGTCAGGTTGTGCAGCCAGCCGGTCACTTCCATCACCGCCTGGTCAAACCCCGCGTGGCGCCGGTGGGCGACGTGCAGTCCCTTGCTGTCATGGTCGGGAAAATGCTCCATCACGTACTTGCCGAAGCCGCTGAGGTCACTGGTGATCGCCGGGATCCCCCGCACAACGCACTCCATGGGCGTGTAGCCCCATGGCTCGTAGTACGAGGGGAACACACCGAGGTTGCACCCGCGTACGAACTGGTCGTACTCCAGGCCGAGCACCGGGCTGGTCGAGGTGATGAATTCGGGGTGGAAGACCACCTTCACCGGATCAGTCCGCGCGTTGACAAGGTTGCGGTGCCGCAGATGGCACAGGATGGGGTCATGGGTGTCATCGACGAGATCGTGCGTCACGATGGTCGGCTGGAACTGGCGTCGCCAGGCGTGCGTCATCCGCGCCAGCCGGACGCGGGCGTACTCGTCTATCAGGTCATTCATGGTGGGCGTCCGCCCATGGGCAACCGTCCGGAATAGTCGTCGACCCATGTCCTCCTGGATCTTCTCGCACGTCTCGCGGAGTTCGTTGAACATGGCCTGGCTGTTCAACGTGGCCACGTTGAGCGCGCGGTACGGCGCCGGCGCGATCATGAAGGCGACGACGGTGACCCCGTTCGGCTCCGCCTTCAGCCGGTTGTTCAGCTCGTAGAGCGCCTCGATGAAGACGTCGAAACCCTTGTTACCGTACTCGTACCGCCCGGCGGTGAAGATGTAGAGCGTGCGGTCCAGGTCGAAGGTATAACTGGGGAAGAAATGCCCCATCGTGAACTCGTGGATGAGTTCCTTGTTCTGCCGGTGCAGGTTCTGGAATTCGTACGGCGCCGAAAAACGCTCGACGTTCAGTCCGTTCGGCAGGAGCACGTCCGGCTTGCGACCGAGGAACTGCTCCGCCTCGAGCCCGGTGATCTCCGACACCGTCGTGAAGACGTCGGCCCCCTGGGCGGCCGCCCGTTCGACCTGGAACCGGTGCCCGAAGTTCCGCTCGTACGCAACAGCTTCGCCGTTGATGTCCTGCAGGTTGTCGTACAGCCGCACGTTCGTCGTGCTCAGGCTCCGTCCGACCAGCGTGGCGTGCGTGGTGAAGACGGTCGGAAACTTCGCGCGGCGCTGGCGCAGCAGCGGGATGGCGATGGCCGCCTGCCACTCGTGGAAGTGGCCGAGCATCGGGCGTGTGCCGAGGCGCTCCTGGACCTTCATCAGCAGTTCAGCCATCGCGAAGCCGAACAGGATGTACCCCTCCATCTCGCGGTCCCAGTCCGGTGTGCTGACGCCATGGTCCTTCCAGAGGAAGTATTTCATTTCCCCGAGAGAGCCGCGACGTCCGTCCACGTCGATCAGCAGCACCTTGGGCCGTCCGGTGATGAGCCAGCGCCCGGAGTGGATCCGCAACCCCGTCCCCGCGAGTTCCTGGATCGCCTCGCCGACGGCGCCGTTCTCGGGCTGAGGTTCGAATTCGATGGCCGCCGCCGCTTCGGAGTACGGCCCGACCAGCGTATAGGCATCACCCCAACGACGGACTGCCGACGGGGCCTTGCTGCGGAGTACTGTATAGATGCCGCCCGCCTGTGAGCACACCTCCCAGGAGATCTCAAAAAGCAGAGGCTGTGGCCGTCCCCCATTGCCCGAGGGTGACACCCCGGTCATATCCGCGGGATTGCGGTCGCTCGAGATCTCTGTCGGTTCAAGGATCATGAGAGTTGATTCCGCCCCTGTTGAAGACTCTCGTTTCGTCAGCAGCGGCCGGCAGCCGGCCACCCCGTCCGGTTTGCGCCGACAACCTACACGTCGTTGTCAGGACTGGCAATGTCTGTTTCCGCAGATCACGACACGAGGCGAAGGCACCGCATTTTCGACGGAGCGATTCCGGCCGTGACGAACTGCCTGACACTCCAGCCTAGCCCATTTTACCACCGGAGCGGCATTTTTTGCGCGGACACTTCGTCCCGGCGATGCAACAATGTAGAGTCTGTTTCTCTGTGAGGGCCCTGATGACCCGAACCCGGAAGATTCTCTGGTCTGCAGGCGCGGCAACGCTGCTGATTGCCCTGGCACTCACGGCGTGGATTTTGATCGGCCACCCGGGATCGTCGCCGCTTGAGAACTGGATCGGGCGGCAGATCGTCGGCGTCCTGGAAAGCTACGTGACGCCGCGCATCCAGTTCGCACAGCTTCGCTACATCGCGCCCCGCACTGTCATCATCGAAGGATTGACGTTTACGGCCGGCGACGAGCCCATTCTGGCGGTCCCGCGGCTCGAACTTGAACTCGCGGAAATCCCGCGGACGGATCAGCCTATCCAGATCCGCAACGTGCGCATCGATCGTCCCAATGTGCGGCTGGTCCAGCAGGAATCGGGCACCATCGCCGGCTGGGGCGAGTTCGTACGCCCGGAGATCCGCCAGGACCCCCGATCCGCCCCGCCCGGCCGCAAATTCAGCGACATCCTTGTCCTGCGGCATCTCTCAATCACCGGCGGTCGTGTCACCTACGAACCCGGCGGCGGACGCTCCTCGATGCTGATCCCGGGAATCGAGCTGTCACTGGAAACGCCGCCGGTCGAGGGCGAACCCGGCTGGTACGCGTTCGCCGGAACGCTCTCCCGCACGCCAATTCTCACCGCCTCGTTTGACGGCCGGCTCAATCTGGATACGGTCCTGCTGCGCGTCGGCAAGCTCGACGTGAGCGCACGACTCCAGGAGGACCAGTACGCGACACTGCCGCCGAACGTGCAGGAACTGCTCAGGGAGCATCAGGTTCAGGGCGATCTCCGGCTCAGCTTCGCGGGGGATGTGCCGCTCGACGCAGTGGAAAAGACCACTGCGCGTGTCGAAGCAACCCTGCAGAACGCGCGGTTTGCCGCGGCTGGCGTGACGGTCCCGCTGGAATCACTTACATGCTCAACCTCGCTCCCCGGCGGGGAACTCCGCCTCGCCCTGGGCGGCCTGGATATCCGGGCGTCCGATTGGGGACGGTTTTCGCTCGAACACGCAGTGCTCGAATCGCCTGGTTTCCCCTCGGACGGCACTCCATGGCGCGTCAGACGGCTCGAACTGCACCGCCCGCATGTAACGCTTGCTGAAGCTTCCGGAAAAAGGCCCGCGAGTTCCTCCACTCGCCCGGCAGGCGGGATGCAGGATGATTACTCCGATTTGCTCAAAGCGTTCGTCATCGACGCGCTCCTGATTCGTGATGCCGGTGCGACGTGGGGCCAGGCAGCAGACGGATCTCAGGTCACGATCGACGGTGTCGACGCCGATGCGGTGATCCGGCCGGAGACCAACCGGCTGCTTCTTGAGAGCAGCCTGGCATGGCGGCAGTTCCTCCGCGGAACACTCAGCATGACGATGCTTCCTGCTGGACCACAGCTCGAGGTGAGCTCCCTGCAACTCACGGGCAAGCTGAGCGAGTTGCGGTCGGCAGGTTTGCCCGACGCCATTCAGACGCTGCTGAAACGCTATGAACCAGCAGGCAACGCGGTGCTGACCGCGTCTGGACGCGTCGACCTGTCGGATCCCTCCCGGGCAGGCGGCACGATCGACCTGCGCGTCACCGACGGAGCCGCGCGGATCGGCAAGTCGGGGCTGACCGTGAACAGCTTGCAGGCAAACGTCGAGCTCCCGGCGGGCCGATGCCGCATCGCGTTAGACAAGCCCGCGCTGCGTTCGGGAGAAACACGCTTCGCCATGGCGTCACGTCTTGATCTGCTGGTTTCATTCCCTCCTTCGGGCAAAGACATCCAGCTCGACGAATTGTCGGTGGTCGATCTGGACGCCCGGTTTCTTCGGACCGACGACAACAGCATGGAGGGATGGAGCGGCCTCAGTAACGATTCAAATCGCAGCCCAGGCGACGCTCCTTTGACCCTTCCTCGCCGGATCCGGCTCGCCAACGCGCGCGTGCGATACGAGACCAACGAAGGCGTTGCCGGTTACGAGAAATTCGGCGCGGAATTGACGACCTCACCCATCTCCGGGTCTCGTGAGGTCGAGATCCGCGGCACGATCGGGCGCGAATCGGAGCTCAGCCTCAAGGTGGATGGGCGGTACGACCCGGGCACGTCGGTCCTCTCACTGCAGCCGCTGGAGCTCGATGCAATGCTACGCGAGCCGCAATTCGGGCTTCTGCCGCCGCAACCACGGGCAATCCTGAAGAAGCATGGTGTCGCGGGACGTCTCCGCGGCAAAATCGCCGGGCACGTGCCGACCGGCGGTGACGGGGCGGTTCGTCTCGACGCGGATCTCACCTTGAGCGATGCTGGAATGGTTTTTGCTGGCATGAATTGGCGTTCGGATCGCATCGCGCTTGCCGGCACGCTCCCCGGTGGTCCGGTGCGCGTCAGGGCCGAACGACTGGATGCAGCTCCCGGGCGGGCCGCTCCCATCCTGTCGGTGCCGAGGCTGGTCTGCGACATTCCCGAACTGCCTGCTGACGGCCGATCCTTCGTCATCCAGCGCCTCGAGTTGGATGCGCCGCGCGTGTCGTTCGTTCAAAACCGCGCGGGCGACTTCGTCGGGTGGAGCGGACTCGGGGAGACCGGCGCGGCAGAGGAGCCCTCCAATCCGCCGATCGTTCACGAGCTGCAAATCCGCAAGGGTGAACTCCTGTATGACGCGGGTGACGGCTCCGAGCCCATGTCGCTGCCCGACATTAACGTCTCCCTCGAGACCCCGCCGATTTCGGATCGCCCCGGCTGGTACAGCATCCGGGGGATCGTACGGCGCGATCCCGTGCTGGACGCCAGCTTCGATGGCCGGCTCGATTTTCCGAGAGCGACCATCGAGCTCGAACGATTCACCCTCCGCGCCAGCCTCGGCGAAGCGCAATACCAGACGTTGCCTCCTGCCCTGCAGAACTTCCTGCGGAGCCGCGAGGTGCGCGGCCAACTCGACCTGGCCTGCAGCGGCACCGTTCGGCTCAGTGATCCGGTGGGGTCGGAGATCCGCGTCGAATCGGATCTACGCAACGCGCGGTTTGCCACCGGCGACGTGGCCTGGCCGATCGATCAGCTCGCGACCACGGCTTCGCTGGCGGATCGCCGCGTTGATGCCCGGTATGAAGCCCGGCTGCTGGGTGGATCCGCACGCGGCGAGGCAGGTATCGGCCTGGAAGGCGAGCAGCCCTTCCGCGTCACCTGGGACGTGCAGGGCACGCGGATCGAGCAGGCCCTGCGGGTCGTGCAGGGCGGAACGCCGAGTCACTCCGGGCGACTCGCCGCGAGCGGGCGCCTGACCGGCAAGCTGGACGCTCCGAACGCGGCGTTGGCGGGAAACGGGAATCTCCAGGTCTCCGACGGCCGGCTCATCAATCTGCCGATTGTGAGAGAACTGACTGACCTCTTGGCACGGGCGCGCATCATGCCGCAGCCGGCCACGGCCGATCGCGCACGGGTCACGTTTTTGATTAACCCGGACCGGATCACCATCTCCGAGATGGAGGTGGCAACCGCCCTCGCCGTATTCACGGGGTCTGGCGATGTTTTCTTCGACAACCGGGTCGACATGGACATTCGCGCGTCGATCCTGGGCAGGCTCGAGGAGACCCTCAAGGGGGTCGGTGACCTGGGCGAACTCGGCAACCGGATTCTGAATATCGGAGGAGCGATCGGTCAAGTAGCCGACCGCGTCGTCACCTACGAGGTGCACGGAACGTTGTCTGATCCGAGGATTCGCATCAAACCGCTCAGCCTGGGGCCGTAACTCAGGCAGGGTTCCGCACCAGCGGGCCTCGGCGATGCGACTACGATCCTTTTACTATTTAATCCAGTCTGAAAGCTCTTTTGCGTAGTAGGTGATGATGAGGTCGGCCCCCGCGCGCGCGATCGCGGTCATCGCCTCGAGAACGGCCCCCTTTTCGTCAATCCAGTTGTTTGCGGCGGCCGCCTTGATCATCGCGAACTCGCCGCTGACGTGGTACGCCGCGGTCGGCATGCCGAATTCCTGCTTCACACGGCAGATGATGTCCAGGTAGTTGATGGCCGGCTTGACCATCACGATGTCCGCGCCTTCCGTGATGTCGGCCGCCACTTCGCGGATCGCCTCGTCCCCGTTGGAAAAGTCCATCTGGTAGGTCTTACGATCACCGAACTGCGGCGGCGACTCGGCGGCCTCGCGGAACGGGCCGTAGTAGCTGCTCGCGTACTTGGCGGCATAGGCCATGATGGGCGTGTAGGCGAACCCGGCCGCGTCGAGGCCGGTCCGGATCGCTCTCACGCGCCCGTCCATCATGTCCGACGGCGCCACCATATCGGCGCCGGCCTGCGCGTGCGACACCGCCTCCTTCACGAGCAGCGGCAGCGTCGCGTCGTTGTCGACGTCCCGCCGCCCTCCCCGCTCGACAATCATGCCGCAGTGACCGTGGCTCGTGTACTCGCACAGGCAGACGTCCGTGATGACCAGCAGGTCCGGGCACGCCTTCTTGATGCCCGTGATCGCCTGCTGAACGATGCCGCTCTCGCTGCAGGACTCGGATCCGACTGGATCCTTGTGCTCGGGGATCCCGAAGAGCAGTACGGCGGGCACGCCGAGCCCCTGGACCGCGCGGCACTCCTCGACCAGCACGTCAACCGAAAGCTGGTACTGCCCCGGCATCGAGTTGATCGGCTGCCGCACACCGCGACCGGGGCGAACAAACAGCGGGTAGATCAGCTGATCCACTGAAAGGCGGGTCTCCCGCACCATCCTGCGAAGGGCCGGGTGTGACCGGAGTCGTCGAAGCCGGGTCTGTGGGAAGCTCATGGGGCAATACTATCCTGATTCAGCCACGCGCGATGATCAGCGGCACGAACGGCAGCAAAGTGCCCGCCACCTCGCGTGCCGGGAGAAACCACCAGCCGTCAGGGCGTGTGATCCGCCTCACGGTTCACCCCCGGCGCGGTCATCGCAGTCCGTGCCAGAATACCAGAATCACTGCGACGAGCACCGCAACGATCACCGGCCACAGCCAGCGGCGCGACTGCCGTTCCGCGAACGATTCGTCCATCCAGGCGCCGCAGCCCGGGCACCTCGGGACGTCAGCGTAGACTTCGCGCCCACACGCCGGGCACTCCTCGGTCGCCGTGTCGTCGTCGTCCCACTCCATGTCGATGGACTGTGGATCGTCGCGGTCATCCGGGTCCCGCTCAAGGGGCGGCATTGGTGGACCACCTGGGTGTGGCCAGCTGGTTCGCGGACACGCGGAACGCGAGCTGCTCAAGGTGCACGGCCAGGTCGACCGAGGCCACAGGAACCCCTTCGGGGACATTTAACGAGGTGGGTGCGAAGTTGAGGATGCCCTTGATTCCCACTTTCACCAGCGCGTCGGCCACATCCTGCGCGACATCCGCCGGCACGGCGATAATCCCCAGCTGGATGTTCTGATCGGCAACCGTCTGGGCGAGCTGCTCCATGCCCTGCACGACGAGCTGGGGCGGTGCGCCGAGGCGGTCGCCGACTTTCCTGGGGTCACTGTCGAACACCGCGACGATCTGGAAACCTTTCTTGCCGAATCCCCGGTAGCTGAGGAGGGCATGGCCCAGGTTTCCTGCCCCGACGAGCAGGACGTTCCAGATCCGGTCAGTACCCAGGATGCAGCGGATCCGGGTGACCAGTTCGTCCACGCGGTATCCGATCCCCGGATGCCCGAACTGCCCGAAGTACGCCAGGTCTTTCCGGACCTGCGCATCAGTGAGGTTGAGCGCATCGCCCAGCTGCTTGCTCGAGATGGTGTGACGGTCGCGCCGGAGAAAGCTCTCGAGCTCGCGCAGGTACAGGCTCAGCCGTCGCACCGCCGGCGCGGGGACCGCTTCGCCGCGCCCGGGGGCGCCGCGATCGGGCTGATTTTGCGGCGTGAGATCATCGGCCATTCCCTGAATGTACAAAGGTACGAAGTCGCCCGTCAAGCAAAAAATCCCCGGCGCACGTGACGTAAGCCCTTATTTGGACGGCTGTTGTTCCTGAGTTCCATCTTGACAGCCGCGGGGGCCGGGGGTACGGTTTCACCACTTCTTCGGCCGCCGTGCGTCGGGCGTGTCCGGAGCAAACACAGCCGATGCCCGGCCTTCCCGCCGGAATTCGGGTATCGAACCCGAAGAGGCTCACCACGTGGACCTTCGTCCTGCACAGCTGAAAAGGACAACGCACTTGCCGACCCGCCGTGTGCTTCGTGTGACGACCGCCGTCTTCTCCACCGCTCTGCTTGGGGGTCTGGTTCCCGCAGCGCAGGCTCAGCAGCCCCCGAACATCGCTGTCATCCGGGACCGCCCGACGATCTCGCAGATCGATGCCCAGGCGATCTCCCGATGGCTGGATGACAGTCTCGCACAGCTCGCCTCTTCCTCCAGCCCGGACACGGACGGACAGAAGTTCTTCGCCGCCCTGATGGAGCAGTACCGGGCGTCCAACGCGACACCCGCGTTCCGCCAGGCGGTGGCGCGCAGCCTCAGTGAAGTGTTTGTCAAGCGGTACACGCCTCCCGCCGCAGGCCAGACGGGGCCGGTACTCGCGACGGTTTACCCGCTGCTCGCACTGCGGACGTTCAAGGATCCCTCGGCGTTCCCAGCCTTTCAGAAGGCTCTCACGGATCCCTCTCCCGGCGTGCGATTGGCCGCACTCGACGGCTTGCTGTCGATCCGCGACCAGATCCCCGTCCAGCAGTGGCAACAGCTTCAACCGAACCTTCAGTCGCTCGGGGCTGCGGAAACCGACCCGACCGTACTCGACCGCCTGTTCAAGCTGCTCAGCGTGACCGACGCTCAGCGGGCGCCGCTCGCGCTGGCGACTGTCACGCGGATCATGGAGACGCGGCTCCCGCTGCTCGAGCAGAAGCGCCAATGGCCGGTTCTGGCCGACGGTCAAATCACCGCCTGGCTCGCCGGGCGGCTCGCCGGCGCCAATCCCCAGACGCGCACCACCGTGGTCCGGATCATTGCACGGGTGCTCGCGGACGCCGTCTTTTCGTACCTCAACCAGAACCCCAACGACGTTACCAAGGAGCAGCTCGAGCGGGTCATCCAGATCTCCGAGCAGCAGCTCAGAACCGCGGTCGGGGCATCCGTATCAGGTGGCGACGTCAGCGCGGCCATGCTGTCAGGCGGACCCGCACAGGCCCAGAAGATGAACGCCGAGTTAGACCGGTGGATCGGCGCCAACGGGGCGCTGACCCGTCCGCCGTTCTCGCTGCCCGCCGGGCTGGGGATCGTCCGGCCGCCGCCTGCATCTGCACCCGCCACCGAGCCGGGCTGATTCGCCAGTCACCCGCTCTTGCGGTATTCGCACATTGGCACTCTAAGATGATGTGCCGGTCCCCCGGCTGTTCAGGGTCGCGGGAATGCGATCGGGCGCGCAGGCCACCGGAGTTCGTCACTGATGCCGCTACCCATGGTCGCCATCGTTGGCCGGCCGAACGTCGGTAAGAGCTCCCTGCTCAACATGCTCGCCGGGCGGCGCATCAGCATCGTCGACCCGACGGCGGGCGTAACGCGCGATCGCGTTCAGACCGTTTGTGAACACGACGGGTACTACTTCGATCTTGTCGATACCGGCGGCTATGGCATCGTCGACCGCGACGACCTCGGTGAACAGGTGGAGCAGCAGATCCGGTACGCCGTCGAGCAGGCGGACCTGATCCTCTTCGTCGTCGATGCCCGCGAAGGGCTGACAGCGCTGGACCAGGCCGTGACCGAATGGCTCCGCAAGGCCGGGCGGCCCGTCTGTCTGCTCGCGAACAAAGCAGACGCTTCGAACACGCCCCTGGACCTCGGCGACTTTCACCAGCTCGGCTTCGGCGAGCCTCTACTCGTGTCGGCAATGCACCGGCGCGGCGAGGACGAGCTCAAGGAGCGTATCGTGGCGTTCCTGCGCCCGATCGCGGACCCCCAGCAGCCGGGCGAGCCGGTGATGAAGCTGGCGATCGTCGGTCGCCGGAATGTCGGCAAGAGCACCCTGATCAACGCGCTGGCCGGGCAGGAACGGGTCATCGTGTCAGAGGTGGCCGGAACGACGCGCGACGCGATCGACGTGCGGTTCGAACGCGACGGCCATACATACGTGGCGATCGACACGGCGGGCGTGCGGAAGAAGAGCAAGTTTTCCGACGATATCGAGTTTTACAGTTTCCACCGCGCGGAGCTTTCGATTCGTCGCGCGGACATCGTGCTCTTCCTCATGGATGCCACTGCGGAGGTCGGCACGGTGGACAAGCGTCTGGGCGGCTACATCGCCGAACAGCACAAGCCGTGCGTGCTCGTGGTCAACAAATGGGATCTGGCCAGGGACCGCGCCACGACCGAGCAGTACGGCGAGTACCTGCTCAAGACGCTGCCGGGGCTCGATTTTGCGCCTGTCGCCTTCATGACGGCTCGTGACGGTAAGAACGTCCAGAGCGTGATCGACCTGGCGGCCTCGCTCTTCAAGCAGGCCCGCACGCGAGTCACGACGGCCCAGCTCAACGCGGTGTTCGAGAACATCGGAGATAACCTTCCCCGGCCCAAGCACGGCGCCGGGCAGGTGAAGATTTTCTACGCCACGCAAATCTCGACCGAGCCCCCCACCATCGTCGTGTTTGTGAACGATCCCTCCCGCGTCAGCCCGGCCTACGAGCGGTTCATCGAAAATCGGCTTCGCGAGCAGCTCCCCTTTCCGGAGGTGCCGATCCGGCTGATGTTCCGGGGGCGCCGGTCGATGAAAGCAGCGGAATGACTTCCGAGCGGTGTTCATCGCAGCGCGGGCCAGCGGTCCGTTCTTCCCGCGGCACCCGCGATGACACCAACGTGGTGTGCCCTCGGTACCACTGTTCTCGCAGGCTTCTGGCCGTTATTCTGGCGTGTGCCGGTGCAAATTGAACGTGCAACGTGCGTCGGCGACGGGGGCTCGGGCGATTCAGGCGGAACCACAGCACGACTGGCTGAGTGAACTGAACCCGGCACAGCGGGAGGCGGTCACGCACGGTGACGGACCGCTGCTCGTCGTCGCCGGCGCCGGCACCGGGAAGACGAAGACGCTCGCCTGCCGTGTCGCCTGGTTGATCCGGCAGGGCGTGCCGCCAGATCGGATCCTCCTGCTCACTTTCACCCGGCGGGCAGCCTCCGAAATGCTCAGCCGCGCCGGACACCTGACGGAAGCGGCCGCAGCCGGGCGAGTCTGGGGCGGCACGTTCCATGCAGTCGCGAACCGGTTGCTGCGGATCTACGGACGGGCGATCGGGCTGCCCGGCGACTTTACGGTCATGGATCAGGGCGATGCGGCCGACCTGATGAACCTGATCCGGAGCGAACTCGGTGTCGCGAAGGAGAACCGGCGTTTCCCCCGAAAGGAGACGCTGGCCGCGATCTACTCCCGCACCGTGAATGCCGAGGAAAAACTGCGGGACGTCATCGAAAAGCAGTTCCCCTGGTGCCTCGACGAATTCGAACATGTCCGTACGATCCTGCAGACCTACACACAGCGGAAGCGCGAGCAGAACGTGCTCGATTACGACGACCTGCTGCTCTTCTGGGCTGCGCTCCTCATCACGCCGGGCGTCGGCGAGGTGGTGGCGGACCGGTTTACGCACGTCCTCGTGGATGAATACCAGGATACAAACGCGGTTCAGGGCCGGATTCTGGAAGCGATGCGGAAACGCAATCGCAACATCATGGTAGTCGGGGACGACGCCCAGTCCATCTATTCATTCCGCGCCGCAACCGTCCGCAACATCCTCGATTTCCCGAAGCAGTTCCCCGGCGCGCGTACTGTGACGCTCGAGCAGAACTACCGCTCCACGATGCCGATCCTTGAGGCGTCCAACGCGGTCATGGACCACGCGCGCGAGCGATTCACAAAGAACCTCTGGTCCGCACGGCGGACGGGAGACAGCCCGCAGCTCGTCACCTGCGCGGACGAGGGCGAACAGTCGCTGATGGTCTGCCGGCGCATCCTCGAGCATCGCGAGCGCGGCATTCCGCTGATGCGCCAGGCAGTCCTCTTTCGGGCAGGCTGGCACAGCGACATGCTCGAGGTCGAGCTGGCCCGCCGGAACATCCCGTTCCACAAGTACGGCGGCCTCAAGTTCATCGAGGCGGCGCACGTCAAGGACATGCTCGCGTTCCTCCGGATCCTCGAGAACCCCGGAGACGAGATCAGCTGGTTCCGAGTCCTGCAGCTGCTCACGGGCATCGGCCCCAAGAGCGCACAGCACATCATGGAGCGTCTCGGCGTTCGGCAGCCGCCGGGTGGAAATGTGCACGGTGGCTCGGCTGTCCTCGCGTCACCGCTGCGTCGCCTGGCGGATGAACCGCCAACGGTTCCGCCCTCCGCCCGCGAGGACTTCGCCGCCATGCGGTCCGCGCTGATGGACTGCCTGGGGTGGCGGGAGGGACGGCCAGCCAACGACGAGACGATGCCCGAGCCGCCGATCGCAACGCAGGTTGAGCGGATTCGGCGTTTCTACGAACCGCTCTTCCGCAGCCGCTATGAAAACCCGGGCATGCGCATCCGGGACCTCGAGCAACTCGAGCAGATCGCCTCGGGGTACAAGTCGCGGAACCGGTTTCTGACGGACCTGACGCTCGACCCGCCCACATCGACTTCCGATCTCGCCGGCGCGCCGCATCTCGACGAGGACTACCTGATCCTCAGCACGATCCACTCCGCCAAGGGCTGTGAGTGGGACGCCGTCTACGTGATCCACGCGTCTGACGGAATGATCCCGTCGGATATGGCGTTGTCCGATGAGGACGGCCTCGAGGAAGAGCGCCGGCTGTTCTATGTCGCGATGACACGGGCGAAGGATCGACTGTACGTTTTCTTCCCGCTCCGCTACTACCGCCGGCGGTCCGGCATGGGCGATGCCCATCACTACGCGCAGTTGACGCGTTTCATCAGCGATGACGTGCGGCAGCATTTTGAACTGCAGGGACTGCCGATCCACAGGGACGCACGTGCGGACGAGGAGGGCCCGACGGCCGGCCCCCGGACTGCTCAAGTGGATTCGTGGATCAATCGCCTCCTGGAGTGATCGTAAGTCAAATGACCCCGCTGTCGCCGACCCGCCTGTCTTCGAAGAAGTTGTCCTGCAGCAGGCACGGCGTGGATGTTTCCAGCAGAAGTGCGGGGCCAAGACCTGCGAAACTGTGCAGTGTTCCGGGCGGCATCGTCACGAGGTCGCCTTCACCTTTCACCAGCTCGCGCCCGTCAACACTCATGCGAACGCGTCCCTTCACGACAAAGAACGTTTCGTGTTTTTTCGCGTGCCGATGCGCCGGGCAGGACTGGCCGTCGAAGACGAACAGAAACTTGCCGCAGTAGCCGCTTTCGACTTCGTTTGCGACCCAGAATTCGATCAGCCCCTGCCGGCGGAAGTCACCCAGACCGAAGTGCAGCACCAGCGGCTGTACCGGTGGCATCGTCAGCTTCCAGGCAGCGAGTTGCGACTGGCACTCAGCCAATGCTTCCGTCCGCTGGGTGCCCGACACTTCCAGATGATCGTACTTGCCCACGCTCACCTCCCGCGACGCTTAGCGTGACAGATCATAACGCCAGCCGGCTCGCGCCAGAAGTGGCCGATGCGCCCGGTGGCGTCTGGTGCCGGGACAGAGGTCCCTCTACAATCCGCTTCATGCAACAGAGCCATTTGACGCATCGGATGTTCATGACTTCTCCGGGAAAACGCCGAGTTCACGGATTCAGCATCGCGATTGCCCTGGCGATTGGGACCGGTGCATCCGCCGCCGCGCCGGCTTCTCGCGACACAATGCCTGATACGTGGGCGGCTACCGACGCCCTCGGACGTACGCTGATTGGCCACGAAACCGCCGGCCGCCCGCGCCCTGGCAAGTACGTCGGCGCGTTCTACTTCCTCTGGATGGGCCAGCACGGCACGGATGGCCCGTTCGACATCACGAAGCTCCTCGCGCAGGATCCCGACGCAATGACCAGGCCCTCCAGCCCGCTGTGGGGGCCGCAGAATAAATTCCACTTCTGGGGCGAACCGCTGTTCGGCTACTACCAGAGCGATGACGCCTGGGTCCTGCAGAAACATGCGCAGATGCTGAACGATGCCGGCGTGGACGTGGTGATCTTCGACGTGACGAACCAGGTCACGTATACCAATGTGTACATGAAGCTGTGCGAGGTCTGGTCGCAGCTCCGCCAGCGGGGACAGCGCACGCCCCAGATCGCATTTCTCACGCCATTCTGGGATCCGGCGAGAGTCGCAAGTCAACTCTATGGGGATTTGTATAAGCCGCAGCGGTACCCGGAACTCTGGTTCCGCTGGAAGGGTAAGCCACTCATGCTCGCAGACCCCGCCAAGGTCGCTCCGGAGCTTCGCGACGTGTTCACCTTTCGCAAACCGCAGCCGGATTACGTTCAGGGCCCCACCGGGCCCGACCAGTGGGGCTGGCTCGAGATCTATCCCCAGCACGCGTTCCGCAACCGAGAGGGCACAATCGAGGAGGTCGCCGTCGGCGTCGCTCAGAACAGCAAAGGCGGCGGGGCTTGCGCATTCAGCGAACAGAACACCTTCGGGCGCAGCCGCCATGGCGGAAAAACGGATCCACGCCCGGACGCCGTCCTGCACGGACTCAACTTCGCCGAGCAGTGGCAACGCGCGCTGGAACTCGACCCCGAGTTCGTCTTCGTCACCGGCTGGAACGAGTGGATCGCGATGCGCCTGCCCGAATTTGCCGGCGTGCGCGAGCCGGTCATGTTCGTGGACCAGTACACGCAGGAGTACAGCCGTGACGTGGAGCCGATGAAGGGCGGGCACGGCGACAACTACTACTACCAGATGGTGAACTACATTCGACGCTTCAAGGGCGTGCGCCCGCCGCCGGACGTTTCCGGCACCGCTGACATCCGCATCGATGGCGAGTTCACCGACTGGACCGACGTGCGACCGAAGTACCTGGACGACGCGGGCGATACGATGCACCGCGACCACCCCGGCTACGAGAAAGCCGGACGTTACACGAATACAAGCGGGCGCAACGATCTGATCGTACTCAAGGCCGCGTTCAACCGTACGCATGTGTTTTTCTACGCCAGGACAGCCGCCCCGCTCACGCCGCAGACAGACACCCGCTGGATGCTGCTTTTCATCGACGCGGACGCCGACCCGAAGACTGGCTGGGAAGGCTACGACCTGCTCGTCAACCGAAGTCGAAGCGGGGATGGCTCCTGCAGCCTGGAGCGTGCCGTTGGCGGCCAATGGCAGAGGGCCGACAGCGTGCCGTTGCGCGCATCGGGCAGCGAGCTCGAAATCGCGGTTCCGCGCTCCGCCCTGCCTGCCGCCGATTGGCCGCGGTTTCGGTTCAAGTGGGCCGACAACATCCAGCGCACGGATGACGTGATGGAGTTCACGGTCAATGGTGATGTCGCGCCGAATGCACGCTTTACCTACCGGTTCGAGCAGGCTTCCGGCGTTCCGCACAGGCGGTGATCAGAACGGCGGCATCTCCTCGGAGCTGTCCGCATCGTCCGGCCCCTGCTCGCTCCGACGGCGCTCGCGTTCCTGGTATTCGCGATCGAATTCCGCCTCACAGGCATCGCAGAAGTCGGACGTCGCGTAATGTTGCACCCACGTGGTGCCGCGGAGCTCGGCGAACGCACTCTCCTCGACGCACATGTGCCGCACGAG
>CAZJTF010000118.1:0-18148 GCA_964548565.1 uncultured Planctomycetales bacterium
CTGTCTCGTCGTTGAGGGCCTTGTTCTCGGCGATCTCGGCCGGAAGCCGGGAGTAAACAGGGTCAATCCCGACGCACACGGGAGCATGCTTGGCCCTGATGGCGGTCAGGAGCTGATCGGCGAAGTTTTCCGGCACGGGTCGACACCTCTTTCAATTCGTCAGGACGCCTCGTCGCGGGCATGCCGGAGAGCCCGGCAGGACCACAGAGAGTCGGAGTTTAGTCCGCGCCCCGGGAGGGTGCAAGCGGCATGAGTTGAAATTTGACCGCTTTCCAGCAATCGGCGCGGGTTGCCCTGCCCGCGTACAATGCCTGGATCACTGTGGAGGTTGCGCTTGACAGACACCCCCGAGGGAAAACCGAGGCGCTCCCGCCAGGACATGCGTCGCAACCGCCAGCGGCCCGCCCGGCGCAAGCACTGGAGCGTGCCCGTGGGCGACGAGCCGGAGGTGCTCGACGCGCCGGATCGGGAATCCGTCCGGGCAAAGGGCGACCTTTCCCGTAAACGGACCATCACGGACCGCAGCACAGCAGCGGAAACCGATGCCGGGCGCCAGGTGCGCGGACGCGTCATCGCGGTGCGCGGGCAGTTTGTCGAGGTCGACGACGGAACCCGCATCTGGCCCTGCAGCGTTCGGCGGATCCTGCGTACGATGCGGATCGAGGAACGCAGCCCGGTGGTGGTCGGGGACGAGGTGTCGATCTCGATCATCGCGGACCGCGCGGGGGTCCTGAACGAAGCCGTGATCGAGCAGGTGCACCCGCGGCGGACGGTGCTCCGGCGATCCGACGGGAGGAAGACACACACGATCGCCGCGAATGTGGATCAGGCGCTGATCATCACGTCCATCTTCGAACCCATGATCAAGCCGCACCTGATCGACCGGTACCTCGTCGCGGCGCACGCCGGCAACCTGCCCGCCGCCATCTGCATCAACAAGATCGACCTCGACGGGGAGGGCCAGGCCGAGCAGTTTCTCGAGCTCTACCGGAGCATCGGTTATCCCACCATCGCGACGAGCATCCGGACCGGCGAAGGACTCGACGCACTCCGCGCCGTGATGGCGGGAAAGGTCAGCCTGCTCGCCGGCCAGAGCGGTGTCGGGAAGAGCTCACTGCTGAACGCGCTGCAGCCCGGGCTGGATCTCGACACGGCAGCGGTGTCCACCAGCAACGAGAAGGGGCGTCACACGACCACGACCGCGCGCTGGCTCGCGATGGAATTCGGCGGAGCCGCGATCGACACGCCGGGAATCCGCGCGCTGGACGTCGCCATGGTGCCCATTCACGAGCTCGAGATGCACTTTGTCGAATTCGCGGAATTCATCCCCCATTGCCACTTCCCGAACTGCATCCACATCCGTGAGGACGGCTGCGCGGTCAAACAGGCAGTGGAGGACGGCCGGATCGACCCCGACCGCTACGGCAGCTACGTCCAGCTCTTCCGCGAGCGCAGCCAGGGCTGAGGCAGAGCCCGGGCATTCAGGAGCAGAAGCGTGAGACGGTGCGGGCGCAAGTAACCGGCCCGGGGAAGGCCGCGCGTCAGGAACCGCACTCCGCACGGGCCGGGCGGCCGGCTCCGGAAAAACATCGCTGTAGCACTCCATAGTCGTCGAGATCCACGTCCCGGTCCCCGTCGTGGTCGTGACCAATGCAGTCCGGGCTGCATGCCACCGCAGGCCCGGACGCGCATCCGATGAACGCGCCGACATCATCGGGATCGACGTCGCCATCGCGGTCTGCATCACCCGGAACCACAGGTGGGCAGCCGCTCGCATCGACGGTCGCCCCGGAAATCGTGTTGGGGCACGCGTCAGACGTATCGGCAACCCCGTCCCCGTCGGCATCTCCTCCGCAAGCGGCCGTGCCTCCCATGCGTCCGATGAGCACCTGCTGGTCATGCGCATCGATGCTTCCGTCCGCATTCAGATCGAAGCGGGCGAGCGCCGGGGCTACGGCCAGGCCGATCCGTTCGCTCAGCAGAGCCGCATCGACGCCGTCGACCCGGCCGCTGGAATCGAGGTCCCCCTCCAAAATGCGAATCATGCAGTCCGTGTCCCCCCTCAGTGGCGTACGGTCGGTGAGACTGACCACCGCCTGCGCGAGTTCGATGCGGTAGCAACCCTCCGACCCCAGCGGCTCGTCAAAAAGCAGTTCGAGCGCATAGCCGCTCTCCAGCGTACGATAATCGGTGATCGTGATGAGATTGCCCAGCGAATCCTCGACGCGGGGCACATCCACCAGTTCGGAGGGGCGTGTGAACCGGATGGCGATGCGGTTCGCTCCTCCCGAACGAGGATCTGTACCCGTTGCGGCGCCTGCCGCCGCGCCCGGCATGTCGATCCCGAGGTCCCCGACGCCGGCATGCGCCTTCACCGTCCGCCACGAGACGAGTTTGAGTGGTTCACACTCGTCCGGGAGGCCGTTCACGTTCCAATCGTGCGAGAACCCGTCTGTGATGTCGCACGCATCCGCGCGCCCGTTCTGATTGCAGTCCTTCGCGCCAATCGAACAGGCCTCGCAGGGATCAGGCGGCGACGTGGCGCAATCCGACTGCGTGCCCAGTGCGGACTCCGCGATGGTCGCGTCGATCTCGCCGATGATGCCATCGCTGTCCAGGTCGAAGCGACACGTTTGGGCGGTCACAGGAGCCGCCAGTGCGCTCCGGATGGCAACGGGGTCGCACGCGGTCACCGCATGATTGCTCACCGCGTCGCCGCGCAGAACCGCCAGCGTCATGCGCGTGTCCAGCACGGAGCCCGGGGCGCGTGCGGAAGCAACGCCTGTGACGTGCAGCTCCGCACACCCCGCGGTCAGGCCGGACACATCCAGGGTAATCTCCCTGCCCTGGACGCGAGGCGTCGAAACGAAGGTCCCCGCGGACAAGACGAACTCGTCTCCTGCGTCGAAACTGCCGTCCTCCGCCTGGACGTCCATGTCGAATCGAATCACGAGCTGCGTCACACCGTCCTGGCGGCATTCCGTGTCGCCCGCGAGGAGGTTGATGTCGTACGAGCCCGCACCGGCATGCGCCTGCCGCGACAGGACCGCCGATACACGCGGCGTCGCGCCGTCGATCGCCAGCTCGGCGATCTGGAGAGATCCGACGTTCACACCCGACGACCATTCCTGGATGGTCCAGAATCGGTACGGGTCGGAGGGATCCACGGTCGTGGCGCTGTAGTCGCCCCATCGCCCGGTCGCGGGGGCGGCGCCCTCCTTGAGGACGACCGGCTCCGGATCGAACTCAGTGACGCCGTTCCGCGTCCGCCCGATGAACGCATAGTTGCCGATTCGGTTCTGCGCGTCTGTCCCGTTGCAGCCAATGACGACATCCTGATAGTCATTGACCGCGATAGAGGGGAAGGACCAGCGCAGCGCGCCCTCGCGGATGAAGACCTCCTGCACAACGAGACGCTGATTGGGGTCCCACTTGGCCCAGTGCAGGCCCCGTCGAGCCTCGGCATCCGCCGCGATGCCGACTGTCCAGATCAGTCCAAACCGCATCGGTACGTTGCAGGTGATCCTCACATCACCGGGTATCAGCGGATGCAGCACGTACCGGACGGGGCCGGCAACCGGAGCCGCGGGCGAGCCGGAGATAAGCCGCGTCCAGAAGTTGCCCGGCGAATTCATTTGGTAGAACGTCGCCGGCATCGTGGTGCCGTCCAGGCTGACCAGCGGGAACGATCCGGGATGGTCCATAAAGCCGGCGCCAGATACTGTGGGAGTCGGAATGAGCAGATCCGCTTTCGGAATCAGGACGAATCTGCCACCGAAGGACGGCGCGAGGTACACGGCCTGCGCATCCATGCCGATCCGCGCGAAATCACAGTACGTCTCAGGAGTGCCCGCAGCGATCTTGAAACCGTGCCAGCCCCGCAAAGGGTCTGCACCTTTCGACACCCCGAACAGCAGGTAACCGTAGTCAAAACTGCAGCACACCGCGAACCATCGCTGACTCGCGGAATCGTACAGAATCCGTGGGTCAAACGCCTTCGGGTCCGTGACGCCGGTCGACAGCCAGAAGTCATTCAGAGTTGTGCGGAGGAGTTGGGCACCGTCGCACTTACGGTACACCGCGTATGTGCCGTTCAGCAGCATGACATAGTGGTCAGGACCGACTGCTCCCATGCTGTCGGGAGGCACGACTGCGGACACCCCCGCATCGATGGTCTTGACGACCTCGACATGGGCGGCGAACCCCGGAGCAGGAAGAGCGAACAGAATCAGCGCGCAGAAACCCCACCGGAGCAAGATACACCTCCTCAAAGCTGCAGAGCAAGTTGCATGCTTCTTCACCGGCCGGCGCGCCCGGTCCGGCCCCTCCCGCCATCCGGCCGCAGGCGCCAGGGCTTTTGCTAGATGTTAACCGCTAAAGGCAACGCGTACAAGAGGAATGAGTTTCTCGATTCCATTCAACTCCAGACTAGGGGGAACCCGGAGTGCGGGCACCGGATGCTGATTCGAGCCGCACCGCCTCCTGCATATGGCGATCAGCATCCTGCTGACGACCCTGCCGGGCGTGGAGCGCCGCGATCAACCTGTGCGTCTGCGGTTTCGGCTGAAGGCGGTTTGCCTCCTCCAACTCGCGGATTGCATCGTCAGGGCGGCCGACCTTCGCGAGTGCCAGCCCGTAACTGAATCGCGCCGCCCACGACTGCGGCTTGAGCCGGATCGCCTGCTCGTAGTAATCCAGGGCCTCGGCATCGTGCCCCATCCTCGTCAGCACTCCGGCAAGGTTGGTCAGTGCCTCGGGAAAATGGGGCCGGATCGAGAGGGCGCCGCGGTATAGCTCGGCCGCCGCGGCATCCTGTCCCAGCCCGGCGTAGACGTTGGCCAGGTTGTACCGGAAGTTGGCGTTCGCCGGTTCCAGTTGGATTGCCTTGTGATACTGCTGGATCGCCTCCTCGACACGCCCCTGGCGGAGCAGCTCATTGCCCCAGGCATTCAACGGAACCGCTGCGTCGGGGGCGAACCGCAGCGTGTGGAGGCACAGGGCTTCCGTATTCGCCCAGTGCCTGTATTGGTCGCGCGTGCGGAGGGCGTAGGCCGAAGACACCAGGAGCAGCACCGCGGTAAGGACCCCGGCAGCCGTTCGGGATGGGCGGAGCCAGACTGACCGCAGGGCCCAGGCCACGATCAACAGCAGTCCGACCGCCGGCAGGTACATGAACTTGTCGGAGGCAATCACGTTGGTGAACCCGACGACCCCCATAGCCGGAAAGAGCAGGACGAAGCTGACAAGAGCGCTGACCGCGAGCGCCCGCGTCCACCGGAGCGACAGGGCCAGCAGCAGGATCAGCACGATCGTACCGATCAGGCCGGCCACGACCATCGGATGTGACAGGTTCATCGGATGCGGAATGGGGTAGTGCGGCCACAGCGGCACCGGCCAGATCACCTTGTAGAGGTAGAAAACAACGTTGTGTGCCACGATCAGAAGCGGATGCCGAGATCCGGGATCTCCGGGCAACGTCGCCGCCAGGGTGTCACGCTGAGAAACGTACGTCACCACCGCTGATACGAGGCCGACGGCCAGCAGCGGCGCCTTCTCCAGAAGGGATCGCACGGAGAATCGCCGAAGCGGCCAGACATCCATCAGGAGCATGGCGACCGGCAGCATCGTGCTCGTCGGCTTGGAGAGCAGCGCGAGCAGGTAGGCGATGCCCGCTGCGGCGAAAACCCACCACGCGCCCCGCCGGGCATAGCGGACGTAGCAGACCAGGCTGACCAGGCTGAAAAACGAGGCGAGAAGGGTTTTGCGTTCACCGACCCAGGGAATGGGTTCGACGGTCATCGGATGGACGCCGAAGAGCAGGGCCGCCAGCAGCGCCGCTGGAATCGAGTCGAACAACATCCAAAGCAGGGCCGCCACAAGCACCGTGTTCGCCGCGTGCAGCACAAGACTGGTGCGATGATAAGGGCGAAGGTCGGCGGGCGAACCGCCGAGCGCCGTGTCGAGCATCAGGGAAACCATCGTCAGCGGCTGGTAGTAGCCATGCACCGTAGTCGGACGAATCTCAGCCAGGAATTGCCATGCGGCTCCCACACTCGGGTGCTGGACGCGCCAGTTGTCGAGGAGGTACTCGGAATCATCCGCGCCGACGGCTCGTGCGGACAGGGCAGGCCAGTGTACCGCGGTGGTAACGATCGCCAGCAGGACGAGCCCCGCCGATAGACGCAGGTAGGCACGCGATGAGGCAGGCTGCCCGTGAACCATGCTCGCGGATTTTATCCAACAACTCGCTGTCTGTCACAGGAACAGCAGCATCACCACCACGAACGTCGGGATCAGGATGGCGACACTGTAAGCCATGTAGCCAAAGAACGACGGCATCGGCACGCCGGACTCCTCGGCGATGCTCTTGACCATGAAGTTCGGGCCGTTGCCGATGTAGGTGTTCGCCCCCATGAACACCGCGCCCAGCGAGATTGCGACCAGCAGGTCGGCACGGATGTGGCCGCCACCGATCAGGTCGAGGATGCCCGGTCCTCCGGACGTGGTCATCGCACCGGCCGTCTCGAAGAAGACCACGTAGGTCGGCGCGTTGTCCAGGAAACTCGAGAGTCCGCCCGTTGCCCAGAAGTACTGCCGCGCGTCAACAAGACCCAGGCGCGGGCCTTCGAGGCGCAGAATCTCGATGGGAGCCTGCATGGTGACGAAGATGCCGATGAAGAGCGCCGCCACTTCGAGGATTGCCCCGAAGGTAAACTGGTTACGCTGGCGGTTTTCACCCGGCGTCGCAAGCCAGGCAATGCCGACGAACGCGAGCATCAGAACCTCGCGGACGTAGTGCGGTACACCGTTCCCTTTGAAGAGCCCGAAGAGCGGCTCACCGGGTCGGATCAAGGCAACCGCAGCCACCACGCACAGCAGCCAGAAGAAGTTCGAGGCTCCGGACAGGCTGAGCGGTTCCGTGAGCTCGCGGTCAAGCAACTTCTCGAGCGGCGGTTCTTTCCGGTAGAGACGCGTGTCCCAGATGTAATAGATCACCAGCAGCATGACCGTGCAGAAGAGCCACTCCTTCCACAGCACGAGCGTCCAGACGAACGGCACGCCCCGCAGGTAACCGAGGAACAGCGGCGGATCGCCGATCGGCAGCAGGCAGCCTCCGATGTTGCTCACCAGGAAGATGAAGAAGATCACCGTGTGGGCCACGTACTTGCGTTCGCGGTTCGTCTGCAGCAACGGGCGGATCAGCAGCATCGATGCGCCGGTCGTGCCGACCAGACTCGCGATGGCGGCGCCGATGGCCAGAAAGGCGACATTCGTCGAAGGACGCGCCTTGAGATCCCCCCGGAGAACGATGCCCCCGCAGATCGTGTACAGGCTGAAGAGCAGGACCATGAAGGGGATGTACTCCCCGAGCACCGCGTGGTGCAGCACCGCGAGCACGGTCTTGACACCAGCGTCGTAGTGATGCTCCTCGACCACGATGCCGCGTCCGCGCAGCAGGTAGTACGCGAGCGTGACCGCACCGAGTATGGCGGAGACAATCAGCTTGTTGCGGTTGTGATGCCACCAGTGTGCCCGACGGACGAGCGGCAGGATGGCGATCGCCAGCAGCAGCGCGGCGAACGGAAGCGCCGACAGCAGGCTCGGTGTCACCACTTCGTGGGTGGCGGCGGCATGGGGAGCCGTCGCTGTCGGAGCCTCCGCTGCCATGACGGGAACAGCCCCGGCCAGCGCCAGTGCGGAGACCGTGGCAAGGATCAACAAACGGAATGGGTGTTGTGCGTGCAGTGAAGCCATGAGATCCGGGTGCTCCTCGGTCAGCCTGCCGGCAAGCTGTTTGCCAGTGGGCGGCGATGTTCCTATACTCGGCTCGATTTTGCAAACCGCGCTCCGGCAACGGGCGGGAGACGACGGAAAGAAGACGCAGGCGGGTCGAACGTGCCGCGATGCTTTGAGACGAAGCAGCTGGTCTTTCCGCTCCTGCTGGCCTGGACGGGGTGCGCCGCCCAGTCGCCCGGCACCGCGAGCGACCGGAATGACCTGTCCGCCATGAAGACCGCGCGCATCCAGATCAAGGGGCACACGTTCGAGGTCTGGCTGGCGCTCGAGCCCGACGAGCAACAGAAGGGCCTCATGCAGGTGACGGCCGACCAGCTGGCCAGCCTGCCGGACGCGCAGCGCGGGATGCTGTTCGTCTTTCCGACGGAGCAGATCCTGTCCTTCTGGATGTACAACACCATCACGCCGCTCGACATCATCTACTTCCAGTCGGACGGGCTCATTGTCAGCCGCTACACCATGGCGCCGCACGAGACGCGGCTCTATCCTTCCATCGAACCGGCGAGGTATGCACTGGAGGTTCGCGCCGGCCTTCTCGAAGAGCTGGATATCGGTCCGGGTGACCGCGTCGAATTGCCTTCTCCCTTGCTCAAGAGCACGCGCTGATCTGACGACGTTGCTGTCAGTGGATCGCGACGGCCGGGCGACTCTCGCGCCCGAGCCGCAGTGATCCCAGTCGGGGAGCGACGCATCTGCCAGCATTATCGGTACAGCCTACGCGAACGTGTGCCCGGCCGCTCCGACTCCTGGTCGTGAGCGATGCGCCCGATCGCCCCGGGGTGCTCGAGGAGCTGATCGCCGGACGTCAGGTCCAGCCGCACCACGTGCCCTCCTGCCGCGCCGCCTGCGAACCGGCCGTGCTGTCCGGAGCGGACGCCGTCCTGGTGTGCGGAACGGATGTCGACCAGGCGCCCTCGGGTCGCCACGAACTTCAGCTCCTGAGCGATGCGCTGGCATCGCACCACCTGACCGGAGTGCTCTTCGGCCACGCCCCCACCGGGCGCGGCGAGGACGAACGCCTCGCGTCCGTTCCCGCTGACATCTCGGCCGACGAGCTGTGGGGCCGCTTGGCCACTATTAAGCACTACCAGCCGCTGCTGCGCCACGTGGAAGACCAGGTCGCGGTCATGCAGCGCCTGGGAAAGAAACTCAATCAGCATTTCGTGGAGGTGGACCAGGAACTGCGGCTGGCGAGCCGCCTCCAGCGGGATTTCCTGCCGCGCCGACTCCCGGAACTGGCCGACCTGCGGTTCGCCGCCCTGTATCGCCCCGCCACCTGGGTTTCAGGCGATGTCTATGACGTGCGCCGGCTGGACGAGTCCCACCTGGGCTTCTACCTGGCGGACGCGGTCGGACACGGTGTGGCCGCGGGCCTTCTCACCATGTTCATCCGGCAGTCGATCACCGGAAAGCACATCGGCGCGGACGGCTACCGCATCGAAAGTCCCGAGAGCGTGCTGACGGACCTGAACGTGCAGCTCGCGCAGCAGGAACTGCCCAACTGCCAGTTCGTTACCGCCTGCTACGGGGTCGTGGACGTCCGCACGCATGCGGTGCGGATCGCCCGCGGCGGCCACCCCCACCCCATCCACGTGACGTCCCGGGGCGCCTTCGACGAGGTCCGCACGGTTGGCGGGCTGCTCGGCGTGTTCCCCGACGAGACCTTCCCCGAGATCGAGATTTCGCTCGAACCGGGCGACAAGCTGGTGCTCTACAGCGACGGGCTCGAGGATATCCTGCTCGAACCGCGCACCCGCGCCAGCGAGACGGTCCAGTTGACCTCGCACTTCCAGGACATGCTGCGTCTGCCGTCCGAGGAGTGCGTGAGCGCCCTCGCCGCGTTCATGGACCGTTCGGAGGGCAGCCTGGAGCCCGCCGACGATCAGACCTGCCTGATCGTGGAGCGACTGCCGGCCTCTTGAGAATCTAAAAGAACTAATGTCGGTTCAGATCGCCTGCAGCGCTTCGAGCAGGCGCGAGACGGTGACGTCGATTTTCTCGTCCGTCTCGTAGGTGCCGTTCTGAATCGCTTCGCGGATGGCGGCGACCTTGTCGGCCCGGATGCCCTCCGGGTGCTCGAGTGTCGCCAGGAGTTGACCCGTCTCGGAGATTTCGACGCGGTCCACCGGCACTGCTACCGGGTCGGCCGCCGCTTCCTGGGCGCGCGCCAGCCGGGGGATCGCAACACTGGGTCGCGGCTCGATCGGAGGAATGTCGCTCATCGCGATTTCACCCTGACCGGCAGGCTCGCCTGACGCTCCCACGTCCGGGGTCGCGCCTCCCGGTCTCTGCAAAAACCACAACGCATCCTGCGACGGAACCGGTAACCCTTCAACGCCGGGCGCACAACAGCACTACCCGCTGTACGGGCATTCCTCCGTGAAACGCCGGTGTCAAAAACGGATTAACCCACCCGGTCGATTGAAGGGGCCGATCCTTCAGCCCGCTCGTGCGGTGCTCGTCGCACCAGTGCTGTTATCGTCGTTACTCTCGGACGTTCTTGAGGCTTTTCGTACCCCGCCTCAGGCCGAAAAGGAAGATTTTTCGTGCCCCGTGCGGGGGCCCGGAAACGGCCTCGACAGTGCTGTTGGCGGGGTCCGCGGCAGCGGTTGCCGACCGGCGGTCGGCACTCAGGCGGACAGGGCCATGGCGGGTTGACCGCTGCGCCGACGATCTCTCTCAAGCTCCTGCAACTGATGGAGATACGCCAGGAGGTCTTCGGTGCTGAAGTTGGCGAGGAACTCCGGCTTGGCGGTCGGATTGAGTTGCTGGATGCTGTTGATCAGCTCACGCTTTTCCATGGAAGCCCACCTCGATCTACGGGAGACGCCCGGCGCCACGCACGCGCCGGCGACTTCTCGATATCGGCTGGCCGCAGATCGCGCCTTTAAATTCCTATAAGGACATAACTTGCGCGTGATCGGCAGAATCTGCGCGTCGGCGCGGCCGGCGGCGAAAGGCCGACTTTTGAGCTCTTCGGACGATTGTCGTACATTCCTCGGGCTATGGCCGCCCCTCAGACACGCGCCGGTGACCGCTCGGACCTCACGCCCGCCATGCGGCAGTACATGGAGCAGAAGGCGGCCGCCCCGGACGCGCTCCTGCTCTTCCGCATGGGCGATTTCTACGAGACTTTCTACGAAGACGCCCAGACGGCGGCTCGTGTCCTCGGAATCGCACTCACGAGCCGTGGCAAGGACGGCAGCCAGGCCCCGATCCCGCTTGCGGGGATCCCGTACCACGCCCTGGAGTCCTACCTCAGCAAGCTGGTGCGGGCGGGGTACAAGGTCGCCATCAGCGAGCAGGTGGAGGATCCACGGACGGCCCGGGGCGTCGTGAAGCGTGAAATCGTCCGCATCGTCACGCCCGGCACGCTCACGGAGGACGCGCTTCTCGAACAGCGATCCGACAACTACCTCGCGTGTGCCTGCATGCGGGGCGACGAGTGCGGCATGGCCGTGCTCGAACTCTCCACCGGCGCGTTCTGGACGCAGTTGGTAGAGCCCCGCGAACTGGTAGACGAACTGGTACGCCTCGCCCCGGCGGAGATGCTGCTCCCGGACACCGGCATCGACGCCAGCGATCCACTCTGCAAGATGGTGAAGGAGCTCAACACGGCCGGCGCGATAAAGACCGCCCTCACCCGGCGCCCGCCCCACCTGTTCGACCCGTTCCAGGCCGAACAGCGCCTGCGCCGGCAGTTCGGTGTGGCGACGCTGGCGGGATTCGGCTTCGACACCATGGACGCGTCGTTGTGCGCGGCCGCCGTCGTCGTCGATTACCTCGCAGAGACGCAGCGAACCTCGCTGCAGCACATCTCACGGATCGTGCGGCGCGACACCAGTGACACCGTGTGCATCGACCAGGCGACCTGGCGGGCACTGGAGATCGAGCGGATCCTTCGCAGCGGGTCGAGCACGGGCTCGCTGCTCGAAGCGGTGGACCGCACCTGCTCGGCGATGGGCGCGCGGTGCCTGCGCCGTTGGCTGAAGGCGCCGCTGCGGAGCGCCGGGGCGATCCGCTCCCGGCAGGACGCGATTGCGGAGTTGCTCTCGGACCGTGACCGGCTGAGCGATGTGCGTTCCCACCTCGGCAGGCTCGCGGACATCGAGCGTATCACCGCGCGTCTCGGCGTGGGGCGGGCTTCGCCGCGCGACCTGGTATCGCTCGGTCAGACGCTGCAGACCATCGAGCGTGCCGCCGACGTCCTGCGGGCTCCGGCAAAGATGCTGTCGGACGCACCCGCCGCCCTGGGCAGCTTCGCCGAACCCGAAACGCCGGGGATTTCGTCGTTTCTGCAGCAGCGCGTGCACGACATGAGCGGACTGCAGGAACTGGCTCAGTACCTCACCGCATCGCTGCGTCCGGACGCGCCGCTCACGATGAACGAGGGCGGCATCATCGCCCCCGGCTTCGATGCGGAGTTGGACCGTCTGCACGGAATCGCAACCGACGGGCGGACGTGGCTGGCCGACTTTCAGGCCCGCGAAATCGAGCGGACAGGCATTCCGTCGCTCAAGGTCGGGTTCAACAACGTCTTCGGGTACTACATCGAGATCACCCACACGCACCGCGACCGCGTGCCGGCCGACTACGTGCGGAAGCAGACGGTCAAGAGCGCCGAGCGCTATATCACCGACGAGCTCAAGAGGCATGAGACGGAAGTGCTCACCGCGCGGGAGCGTGCCAACACGCGCGAGGCCGAGCTGTTCGACGGCATCCGCAACCACACCATCGCGCACATTCCCGCCCTGCAACGGCTCGCCTGCGCGGTGGCGGAAATCGACACGGTCGCAGGCCTGGCCTGGCTCGCGGAAGAACGCCGCTACGTGCGCCCGGAACTGTGTGAGGATTGCGTTCTCGAGATCGTCGACGGACGGCATCCCGTGCTCGAGCAGACGCTCGGAGAAAAATTCGTCCCCAACGACTGCCGGCTGGGCCTGTCCGCCGAGGGCGCACCTCCCGGCGCCGAACGGGAAATGCTGGTGATCCTGACCGGGCCGAACATGGCGGGCAAAAGCACGTACATCCGCCAGGTCGCCCTGCTGACACTCCTCGCCCAGACAGGCAGCTACGTGCCGGCGCGCTCCATGCGGCTGGCGCCGGCGGACCGCGTTTTCGCGCGAATCGGCGCCTCGGACGAGATCACCCGCGGCCAGTCGACATTCATGGTCGAGATGACCGAGGCAGCCAACATTCTGAACAACGCAACGCCGCGCAGTCTCGTCATCCTCGACGAACTGGGGCGCGGCACGAGCACCTACGACGGCATGTCGCTCGCGTGGGCGATCGCGGAGCACCTGGCAACGCGGATCGGATGCCGCGCGCTCTTCGCCACGCACTACCACGAGCTGACGCAGCTCGAATCGCTGCTGCCCCGGGTGGTCAACTTCAACGTGGCCGTCCGCGAGTGGCAGGATGAGATCGTGTTCCTCTACCGGATCCTGCGCGGCGGCACAGATCGCAGCTACGGCGTGCACGTGGCAAAACTCGCCGGGATTCCTCCGGAGGTGATCGCGCGCAGCCGGGAACTGCTGGCGGAATTTGAGACCGGGCAGCCGGGCCGGGCCGCGCCGCCTGCCGGGCGCCGGCCGGGTTCGCGGCGCAAGAAGGATGACCAGCTTCTGCTGTTCGCGGATCCCTCCGAAGAGATTATCCGGGAGCTGCAGGAGCTGAAGCCCGAAGCCATGACGCCGCTGGATGCCCTGCAGGCGATCCAGCGTTGGCGTGATCGCCTGTCCTCCTGATCACTTCGCAGCCGCGGGCCGTGTCGCCGGGCGTCGGGCCGGCGCGATTGTACGAGCAGGCCGGGTGGCTCGAGCCGGCGCCGTGGTGACCGCACGCTGTGTCGCCGGCCGGGGCCGGTTCCCTGTCATGTTCGGCATCTGGAGCACCGGACGCGTGTCCGGAACCGGCGGCGGGTACGCGAACCGCGTGGGCGGGCGCACGCCGACGACCGGGTGTTTCGCACGCATCTCGTCGAGCGCCTTCAGGAAGGCAGCCCGCTGGAACCAGAATTTCATCTCCCGCTCGGTGTCCTGATGGCTGAAGGGGCGGTTGCCGGGAACCCGCTGCATGACTTCCAGGATGTGGTAGCCAAGCTCACTCTCGATCACACCGCTCCGCTCGCCGACCATCATCTTGAAGGCAGCCGCCGACAGGGGCTCGGCAATCTGGCCGTGCCGGGTGAACATGCCCAGCGATCCACCGCGGCTGCGCGAGGGCAGATCCTCCGACTCGGGCACGACTTCCTCCCACGAGCGCCGCCCTGCGTTCAGATCCGCCAGAATGTTCTCGAGCTTCTCGCGCTTGGCCCGCAGTTGCTCCGGCGTGTCGTACGGCCTCGTGACGACCATGATGTGCCGGGCTTCCACGCGGGTATTGTCGAAGGCGGTGGGATCGGCGTCCCAGGCGGCCCGGCGCTTCTCCGGATCCTGCGCCTCTTTCTCCGCCCGCCCCATGATCCGCGTGAGCACCAGGTTGAGCAGGCGCCATCGGCGATACTCCGGCCAGGTCATGTCCCGCTGCTTGAGACGCTCGACGGCCTCCGCCTCGGACTTGATGCCCGCGCGCTCCATGCTCTCCTTGATCAAGCGATCCAGTTCGCCCTCTTCGAGAAGATCCGGGTGCTCCTTGTAGTACAGCCCGACCAACTCGTCGTTGACCAGGTTGCGCACGACGGTGTCTTTCATGCGGTCGAAGTCCCGCTCGGGATAGGCAACCATGGCCCGCTGGAACCGGTACTGCGTCACCGTCGCCTCGGTGCCGATCCGCACGAGGACGGTCTCTCCCGGCTGGCTCGCGGGTGCGGAGGTCGTGGTCGGCTGGGCGGCGACGGCTCCGCCAAAAACGGCGAGAACGACCGTCAAGGTCCGCATAAACGACTGGATCATCGTCGAAACTCCCGGATCTGAACAATCGGCTGTCATGCATTGGCCTCCACGTTCAATCGGTCCGAGCGGCGGCCGATCTGAGGCTCGGTCCCATTCAGCAGACGTCGAATGTTACTACGATGGCGCCAGACGACCAGCGCCGCGATCAGGACCGAAAACACGTAGAGCGGCCAGAGAACGTCCGCGCCCCCCCACGACCCGGCCCGCCAGCGGCTGAGGACGACAAACACGATGGGGAACGCCACTGCGGCCCCGACGGACCCCACGGAAACGTAGCGGCTGCCCAGCGTCAGCGCGACCCAGAGCAGAAAGGCCCCGACACCGGCCAACGTGAAATAGGGATAAATCCCCAGCAGCACACCGAGCGAGGTTGCGACGCCCTTGCCCCCCCGGAAGCCCAGGTAGATCGGAAACACGTGCCCCAGAATGCAGCCGGACGCCGAGGCCACAACCCCCAGCAGGTAGGCCGCGCCGGACGGACCCCACCGAGCGATGGCCAGGCTCGCCAGCAGCGTCGGGGCGAAGCCCTTCAGCACATCGAGCCCGAAAACCAGCAGGCCGTACGAGCGGCCGAGCACGCGACCCACGTTCGTCGCCCCGATATTGCCGCTGCCATGCTGACGGATGTCGATGCCCTTCAACCACCCCACCACGTAGCCGAAGGGAATCGCACCGATCAGGTACGACGCCACGATACACACGAAAATGATGGTCATACTTCGCTCCGTGGGGAGGGCGCGTCACGCTCGTCCTGATCGCTCCCGGAGGATGTCTTCGTAGAGCCTCAGGACCTCGGCGGCGTGGCGCGCCATAGAGAGCCCTTCAACCGCTCGCGGCGCAAGGCGGGCCATCTCCCGCCGCTTCTCCGCGTCCGTCAGGATCTGCATGCGAGTCGCCAGGGCGGTCACGTCATTTGGAGACTCGATGACGAAGCCCTCCTGCCCGTCGCGGATCACTTCCGACGCCCCGTTCAACGCCGTGGTCACGACGGGAATGCCCGCGCCGAGCGCCTCGAGCACGACACGGCTGCACGGGTCATAGTACGTGGGGTGCACGAGGAAATCCGCCGCGTGATAGAATGTCTGCATCCGCTGCGTCGGCCCGGCGAAAATGACGCGACCTGTGACGCCCAGTTGTTCGGCCATCCGGACGTAGCCTGTCGGATCGTCACGCCCGACGATGACCGTGACAAGCCGTCCTCTTCCCGGAGGGGTCGCCGCCGTCATCGCGAGCGCTTCGATCAACTTGGCGACGCCTTTCAGCTTGAAGTTGTGCGCGACGCAGAGCGCCATCACGTCCCGGTCGACCAGCCCGAACTGCTGCCGCAGGCGGCGTCGATCCTCCGCCCTCAGGTCCCCCGGCGTGTCGTCCGGGTCCACGCCGTTGAAAATGAGACGGATCCGGTCGGGGCTGAACCGGTAGTGCTGCACCAGTTGCCGGCTGACGTACCGGGAGATGGCGATCACCCACGGCGGAGGCTGTCGCGTCAGAAGCTTTCGCTCCTGGGCGGCCGTCACGCGGTATTTGAGGGTGAGCATCTGGCCGACGTGCTTGAGGCTCTTTTGGAGGGCCGCCCGCCGCAGTTCACGATTCCGCAGCAGGGTCTCCGGCAGGGTCCCGCCCCGCGGCTGGTAGACGTCCGCAATGGGGCATGGCGTAATGGCGTGCACGATATCGAACGGGTTTTCGCGGAGCCACGCGGTGGCGCGCCGGATGAACGAGAGCGTCCGCGTACCCCGCAGCCGGCTCGGCGCGTTGATCGGCATGACCGAGTAGGCCGGCGTGGATTGCGCGGGCGAGGTCGTCACGATGGTCAAATCGCACCCCAGCCGTGCGAGGTGGCCGGCGAACTGCAGCGTGGAGGTCTCGGCGCCCCCGCGCCAGACCTCGATTCGCTCCATAACGACCGCAACCTTCATGTGTGACCCCGCTCCACGTCCGCCGGGCGTCCGACGCCGGACCCCGCAGCCGCGTCCAACCCGGCGCGTCGGCGCATCCGGTCGCTTTTTGCCCGGACGGACCGCGCCAGGACGCGGGCCGGCCCGAACCGCCCGCATTCCCGGAGATAGCGGGAGAGAAATCGTAACCGCTCCGGCTCACTGATCCAGTCCCGTGGCGTCGACGCGTCCAGGGCGGCCAGATCCTTCACAACCCACCGCCTGCGGCGCCAGCGGGGCCGAAACACACGCTGCAGGTCGATCAGGTGCAGCCGACTGCCCGCGTCGATGAAAATGTGCGACAGGTAGAGGTCGCGATGCACAAAGCCTGCCTTGTGGAAAGCCGCCACGAACCGCGCCACCGCGTCGAGCAGGCTCCGGCGGAAGGCAGGGTTCTCCAGGCGCGCGCGATGCGCCGGGAGCCAGCGTTCCAGCGCTTCCCCCTCGACGCCCTCCAGCACCAGGAAGCTGCGGACCTCGAGCGGGCCGCGCATCTCCTGCCCGAAGGCCACCGCCACGGCGGCATCGATGCCGGCCGCGCGAAGATCCCGCGCATTCCGCCACTCCACGCCGGCGGTGCTGAACCGCCACTCCCCGGACCGCCAACGCTCGATCTGCCTCCGCAGCGGAGGACGATTGAATCGCTTAAGGAAGAGGATCTGCCCGTCCGCGGTGGCGCCACCGGGGATTTCAGCCCGCCAGCGCTGCCGCCACGACTCCAATCCCGCCTTGTCCAGCCGCCGACCCGACCCCCACGCGAAAACCCCGTCCAGGGTCCCCCAGCCCAGCGAGCGCAGGAGTTCCTCGTAGCAGGCGTCGATCTGGACTGTTTCCGTCATCCGGCGGACATTGTACGCAGCCTGAACGCATGTGCGACAGATCCATACCACTGGTGAAGGAACGAATGAGGGCCCGACACCGCGAAGATCGCCGTCACGGTCACCGACGGGCTCCCGCGACCGCCGACGGCCGAAGCCGGTCGCCCCACCACGTCTCGGCGTCCCTGTCCGCCGAACAGTATGACGCGGCCTTTCACAGCACCATGTTGCTCGGAAGAACCTGCCGCACGATGAGCGAGCAGATTCGCCCCGGATGAGGCGTCACAACTCTATGGGACAGACACCACCCAACGCACGCCGGCTTGTCGCCATCCCCGCCGCCTATTGGAAGTACACTTCAATAACCCCTGCAATCCCCGCGATGCTCCGGCCATAGCGTGAGTTACCGATGCGAGGAGACTTTAACCGCCTATCGCTGGTGACTTGACTTCGAAGATTCTCGGGAAAGGTGTTGACACGTTGCCGCCAATGGCTGTAATCTGACGTTTACAAGAGGAGACCCGGAGTCGGCCACGGGAGGGGCCGGTTCCGGGGCGAGTCGGGAATCGGCCAGCGCGGTGTGACGCCAGGAACAGGTCCGAGCCCGATCCCTGCCCGCCACACCCACCCGGCCGCAACCTGGAGACGCACCATGACGGTAGATCGTTCTTTGGACCGAGCTGGGCGACATTCGAGTGATGCT
>CAZJTF010000119.1:0-11481 GCA_964548565.1 uncultured Planctomycetales bacterium
TCTCGATGGAAAGTCGCGCGATTTCACGCACGTCCACCGGGCGGAGCTCGCGCCCGCGCACTCCGGACTCGATCCGCGTGATGTCCAGCAGATCGGCGATGAGTTTCCGCATGTGATCGACGCGGATTTGGCTGCGGGTGATCGCGTGGTCGTAAGCGGCGATGTCGCTGCCGCTCGAGCGGTCAGTCATCATCTGCAGGTACCCGTCAATGGCGTTGAGCGGGGCCTTGAGTTCGTGTCCGACCACGCGGATGAACTGGAAGCGGACCTGGCGCTTCTCCTCTTCCATCCGGCGCGCCTGGCGGGCCATGAGGACGCGAATCACCGCCTTATGCACGGCATTGCGCAGGTCCTTCGGCGTGAACGGCTTGGTGAGAAAGTCGTACGCTCCACCTCGCGTTGCGGTCACCGCCATCTCGATCGATCCGTACGCGGTGATCATGATGGTTACCATGCCCGTCTGCATGGCGGTGACGCGGTTGAGCACTTCCAGGCCGTTGATGCCCGGCAGATTCTGATCGAGCAGCAGGATATCCGGCATCCCGGACGCGAACCGCTCGAGCGCCTCTTCACCAGTGGCGGCGTGCTCGATGCTGAGGCGGACGTCGCTGCCCGCCTCCGGCACATGCACGCGGAAGCCCCGCAGGGCGGACTCGACCGACCGCCTCACGACCGCTTCGTCATCGATGACCAGGAGCTTCAGCGTTTCCATGATGACACCGGGGCAGTGACACACCTCCCGGCGTTCTCCCACGGCCGCCCCGGCGAGGCAGGGCGGCCCCATCGTTGCTCAGGCGTTCTCGACGGGCAGGAGTCTGTCGATTTCGCGCACGAGCTGCTCACAGCGGACAGGTTTGGCCAGCATGACGTCCGCCTTGAGCCAGGAACGCTCCTCGGCGGTGGCCGCGTCGAAGTCGAGCCCCGTCTCGCTCATGACGGACGAGATCAGGATCACCGGCATGGCCGGCTTCGCCTTCTTGAACTGGTGCGACAGAACGAAGCCGCTGTCCACGTGCTCCATCATGACGTCGAGAACGGCCAGGTCGGGCCGTCGCTGTTCGAGTGCACAGCGGGCTTCCTGTTCGGTCGAGGCGGACACGACGCCGTAGCCGGCCGCCTCGATGGCCATTTTTTGCTGCACGAGGAAATCCGGATCGTCGTCCACCAGCAGCACGGTTCTGCGACGGGCGGCATCAACGTTGTTTTTTGATACGCTGCGTGGATTCATGCGACACCTTTAGACCAACACCTCACGCTGTGCGTAATGCGTGTGCAGCAGCGCGTGGCTCTTTTTGCCCAGCGGCTTCTCCAGGAACTCGCAGTAGAGACGCTTCACGGCCTCGTTGGCGTGCGAGGTGCGGACCGTCTCGGAGGCATCAATCGAATAGAGTGCCTGCATCCGCGAGCGGACCGCCTGGCGATCCGTGCCGGTCGGCTGGCCGCCACCGGCGATGCAGCCGCCGGGGCAGGTCATCACTTCAATAAAGTGCAGGTCCTTGCGTCCGGCGAGAATCTCGTCGAGCAGCCGGCGCGCGTTGCCCAGCCCGCTGACGACGGCCACACCCAGGTTCAACCCGTCGATCTGCAGATGCGCTTCCTTGCGCCCGTCGAGCCCGCGGACCGCCTCCACCTTCAGATCACCCATTTCCCTGCCGGTGATCATGAAGTGAGCAGTGCGCAAGGCCGCCTCCATCACGCCGCCGCTGGCTCCGAACAGCTTGCCCGCGGTCGTGCGCTCACCGAAGGGAGTGTCGGCCGTGTCGGGCGCGAGTGATTTGAGGTCGAGGCCGCGCATCCGAATGAGGCGGGCCAGCTCGCGCGTGGTCAGGACGGCCTCCACATCGGCCAGTCCGTGCTGCGCCATCTCCGGGCGGCTCGCTTCGAACTTTTTGGCGGTGCACGGCATGATGCTGACACTGTAGACCTTCGCCGGGTCGATTCCTTCCCGCTCGGCGAAGTAGTGCTTGGTGACCGCGCCGAGCATCTGCTGCGGGCTCTTGCACGTCGAGAGATTCGGCACGAGGTGCGGGTAGAACGTCTCGACGAACTTGATCCAGCCGGGCGAGCAACTCGTCATCATGGGCAGCACGCCGCCGCTCGTCACGCGGTGCACGAGCTCGGATGCTTCTTCCATGATGGTCAGGTCCGCGCTGAAGCTTGTATCGAACACGCGGTCAAACCCGAGCCGGCGGAGGGCAGTGGCGAGTACGCCCACGGCGTCGGTGCCCGCCGGAAGCCCGAACGTTTCGCCGATCGTGACCGAGACCGCCGGCGCGTGCTGCACTGTGACGAAGCGATTGGGATCGTTGATGGCCTCTATCACTTCCTTGAGGGAGCTCTGCTCGCGCAGCGCCCCGGTCGGGCAGACCTGGATACACTGGCCGCAGCAGATGCAGCTCGAGACGTTCAGGCCCTCGTCGAACGCGGTGCCGATGCGGGTCCTGGAGCCGCGCCCGATGAAGTCGATGGCCGCGACGCCCTGGATCTCTTCGCACATCCGCACGCACTTGCCGCAGAGGATGCACTTGGCCGGGTCGCGCACCAGCGAGGGGCTGGACAAGTCCAGCGTCCGGGCACTCTTCTCGCCAGCGTAGCGCCGCTGCCGGACACCCAGCTCCTCGGCCAGGTCCTGGAGCTCGCAGTTATTGTTGCGGACGCAGTACAGGCAGTCATCCGGGTGATTCGCGAGCAGCAGCTCGACGATGGTCTTGCGGGCGCGCACCGCGCGGGGCGAGTGCGTCTGCACCTTCATTCCGTCGACGACCGGGTACGCGCAGCTGGGCACGAGCGTCGGTGCGCCATCGACCTCCACCACGCACATGCGGCAGGCGCCGCTGGGCAGGAGGTCTTCCATGTGGCACAGCGTCGGGATCCTGACGCCCTCGCGCCGCAGCACACCGAGCAGCATCTCGCCCGGCTGCACCTCGACGGACCGTTGATTGACTTCGATCTTCGCCATGAGCGGTTATTCCTTCACAATCGCGCCTGTTCGGCAGGCGTCCAGACAGGAGCCGCAGCCGATGCACTTGTCCGTAATGATGGTGTGCACGCTTTTCGGGGCGCCTACGATGGTCTCGGCCGGGCACTTCCTGGCGCACAGGGTGCAGCCCTTGCACAGTTCCGGCACAATCCGTTAGACGACGCGGTCCTGTCACACGCCAGCCGGGCAGCGCCGGTCGTAAATGTGCGCTTCGTACTCCTCCCGGAACCAGCGCAGTGTGCTCAGCACCGGGTTGGGTGCGGTCTGGCCGAGCCCGCAGAGGCTGGTGTCGCGGATGACGTTCGCCAGGCGGGGCATCTGCATAATGCTGTGGAAGCGGTCAAGGGCGTCGAAGCCGTCTTCCTTGCGCCGCCCGCGGGTGATGCACTTGAGCGTTTCGAGGAGGCGTCGCGTGCCTTCACGGCAGGGGATGCACTTGCCGCAGCTTTCCCGCTGGATGAAATCCATGAAAAACTTGGCGAGGTCGACCATGCAGGTGTCCTCGGCCATGACCACGAGTCCGCCCGAGCCCATCATCGCGCCCACGGTCTTGAGCGACTCGTAATCCACCTGCGTGTCCAGGTGCTGGGTGGGGATGCAGCCGCCGGACGGCCCGCCGATCTGCACCGCCTTGTAGGCCTTGCCATCGGGGATGCCGCCGCCGATATCGAAGACGATGCGGCGGATCGTCGTTCCCATCGCCACTTCGACGAGGCCGGTGCGTGCGACCTTGCCGGAGAGGGCGAAGACCTTCGTCCCCTTGCTGGCCTTCGTGCCCACCGCGTTGAAGAACGCGGCGCCTTTTGCCGCGATGACCGGCAGGTTGGCGAGTGTTTCGACGTTGTTGATGACGGTTGGCTTGCCCGTCAAGCCGCGGACCGCCGGGAAGGGAGGGCGGGGGCGGGGCATCCCGCGTTTACCTTCGATGCTGTGAATGAGCGCGGTCTCTTCGCCGCAGACGAAGGCGCCGGCGCCCATCTTGATCTTGATTTCGAGGCCAAAGTCGCTGCCGAGGGTGTGCTTGCCGAGCAGTCCGTACGCCTTCGCCTGTGCAATCGCGGCCTTGAGCCGCTCGATCGCCAGCGGGTATTCCGCCCGGATGTAGACGTACGCCACGGACGCGCCGATCGCGTATGCCGCCAGGGCCATGCCCTCGAGCAGGCGGTGGGGGTCGCCCTCAATCACCGCGCGGTCCATGAATGCGCCGGGGTCGCCTTCGTCGGCGTTGCAGATGAGGTACTTCTGGTCGGCCTTTGCCTGACGCGCGAACTTCCACTTCTTGCCGGTGGGGAATCCGCCGCCACCCCGTCCGCGCAGTCCGCTCGTTTCGACCATGTCGCAGACCGCGTCCGGCGTCATACCTTTGAGCACCGAACCCAGGGCGCGGTAGCCGCCGCGGGCAACGTATTCATCGATGCTCGTCGGGTCGATGATCCCGCAATTCGCGAGGACCCAGCGCATCTGGGGTGCGAAGAACGGATGCTCATCCAGGAAGGGGACATCGGGCCACGGCTGCAACACCGAGGAGCGGTACTGCCCCAGCGCCTGTTCGGCCGGCACGCTGCCGCCCAGGACCGCGTCCAGCAGCGGGGCGACGTGGTCCTGCATCACCGAGCGGAACGACACCCGCGGCTTGCCCGGCAGCTGGATGTCGACAATCGGTTCCGCTGAGCACAAACCGATGCAGCCGACCTCGATCACATCCGCGGCCAGCGACTTGTCGGCCAGGTACCGCCGGATCGCGTCCATCGTCTGCCGGGCGCCGGCGCCCAGGCCGCAGGTGCCGGTGCCAACGTAGAGCACCGGGTGTTTCACGTCGTCTCGGCGCAGCGACGCCAGATACGCCGCCAGGGCCGCATGGGGCCGGGCATCCGGCGTGGTCAGCCACGCCGAGATCGCGTCCCGCAGCGCATGCCTGTTGCCGCCCTCGCAGCCGCACGCACAGCCGCATCGGGACGGTTGCTTATCGACCCGTCCATCAGGCTGCTTCTTCGCTGGCATTCTCTCTCGCTCGCTTTCGATAAGAATCAAGGATTTTTTCGACCTTCTTCGTCGTGACGCCGGCGTGGAACTCGCCGTCCACGCTGATGACCGGCGCCAGCCCGCACGCGCCGATGCACGCGACGACCTCGAGGCTGAACAGCCCGTCGGACGTTGTCTGCCCCGGGTCGACCCGCAGGTGCCGCTGGATTGCCGCCAGCACGGCCGCCGAGCCTTTCACGTGGCACGCGGTGCCCCGGCAGACCTGGATGTGGAATCGGCCCTGGGGCTGGAAGCGGAACTGGTTATAGAACGTTGCTACCCCGTAGATCTTACTGGTGGGTAGATGCAGGTGCTCGCCAATCCGGACCACCGTCTCGCGTGAGAGGTAGCCCTGCTGCTCCTGCACGGCCTGCAGGATGGGAATGAGACTCTCGCGTCCTCCGTCCCGGTAGTGCTCGAGGACTGGTTCGATATCCGTGGTCATAGGTGGACACCTTTTTCTTCGCCAGGGGGTTGCCCAGGCAGATCGGGCAGATCCGCTCATCTTGCCTGATGCATGTGTGCCGCGGCGCATCGCCGCCAGACGTCAAATGAAACACTCCGTCGTGTGAAATCCCGCTGAAGCATCCCGCGTCGCCGGAGGGCTGGGGTCTTTACCCCGAGGCCGGTCCGCTCAGGCAACTTTGTGTCTTTTTTCACGAGCAACTCTCATGCCAGACGGCAGCATCTGCCCGCGGAAGCGGTTTAGTGAGCCTGTGCTTTACGGAGTGCGATATGTGCTGAAATTCGGAGGTGATTTCCTTCTGTCGGTGTCTGTTCGACGCGTACGCTGTACGCAGTCCGCATCCACCGGGCGCTGATCCAACCGCTGTATCAGCTCCGGCACGGTTCTTGCTGCTTTGGCCAGCGTGGACCCTTCCGGAAAACCCCACCGTGGTGTGGCGGAGCGCGTCCCGGGGAGTTTCGTTCGCGATGACGATCCGTTTCAAGCTGACCATGGGGTTCCTTGGTGTGATCCTCATGTTCAATGCGCTGCTGTCGCTCATCACCGTCAAGCACGTCGGCCAGGTGTGGCTGCAGGAGATCCAGAACAAGGTCAAACTCGATCTCAACTCCGCCCGTGAGGTGTACCGCCGGGACAAGCAGCAGATCGCGCGCTTCCTCGAGGGCGCGGCGTTCGACGCCGGCCTGCCGAAGATGCTTGCGAGCAGGGAAGAGGCGCAACTCGGTATCTGGATGCAGCGTCTGCACGAACGTGCCGGTGTCGACATGACGGTCCTGGTGGGATCCGACGGGCTGGTGCTGCGCCGCGCGCGCAACGCCTCCGCCCGTGGTGATAACCTGTCCTGGAATCCGGTGATCGCCCAGGCCCTCCGCGAGCGCGCGACATCCATCGGCACAATCATCTGCCCGCGGGAGCAGCTCGAAACCGAGGGCGACGACCTCGCGCGGCGGGCACAGTGTCGGCTCGTGCCGACAGCGGCGACGCGTCCCCTGCCCGACACGGTCCAGAGCGACGGCATGCTGGCGGCCGTTGCCGTTCCGATCATCGACGGTGACGGGCAACTGCTCGGACTGCTCTACGGAGCCAACCTGCTGAACCACCGGTTCGACTTCGTGGACACCATCCGCGACCAGGTGTTTCCGAACATGATGTACGCGGGGCGGCACGTCGGGACTGTCACGCTTTTCCAGAACGACGTGCGGATTGCCACGAACGTGCTCGATGAGGACGGGCAGCGGGCGCTGGGGACGCGTCTGAACGACGAGGTCCGCGAGATGGTGCTGGAACGGGGCGAAGTCTTCGCCGACCGCGTCCAGGTCATCAACCACTGGTACATCACGGCATACGAGCCGATCCGCGACCCGACCGGCAAGATCGTCGGCGCGATGTATGTCGGCATGCTGGAAGCGCCGTTTTCCAAGCAGCACAAGCTGGTCATTTCGGGCTTCCTCCTGACGGTGGGTATCACCAGCGTTGCAAGCCTGCTTCTCCTGTTCCTGCTGACCAACCGGGTTCTGCGCCCGATCGGCCGGATCATCGCCATGTCCCGCCAGGTCATCAAGGGGGATATGGCAGCGCGGGTCGGGCCGCATCCCGGCGGAGAAATGGGGGAATTGTGCTGCGCGGTGGACGCCATGGCGGATGCCCTCGCCCAGCGCGAAGAGCGCCTGAAGCAGACGACCCGCCAGCAGATCAGCCAGAGCGAAAAACTGGCGTCGGTCGGACGGCTGGCTGCGGGCGTCGCCCACGAGATCAACAACCCGCTGACCGGCGTCCTCACGTTTGCCCACGTCCTGCGCGAGAAGCCGAACATGGACGAGCAGGACAAGCAGGACCTCGACCTCATCATTCACGAGACGACGCGCGTCGGTGAGATCGTGACCGGCCTGCTGGATTTCGCGCGCGAACGCCCGGCCACCAAGACGATGCTCGACCTCAATCTCGTCATCCGGCAGACGATCCGCCTCGTCGCCAACCAGCCGCGCTTCAAGAAGATCCGGGTTGAAGAGTACCTGAGCGAAAACCTGCCGGAGGTGTACGCTGATCGCAACCAACTCCAGCAGGTTCTGCTCAACCTGGCGCTCAACGCCGGCGAGGCGATGCCGGATGGCGGTTCACTGGTCATCACGACGATGCCGCACGGCAAGGACGTCATGATGAAGGTCGCGGACACGGGCTGCGGGATCAAACGGGAGCATCTCAGCAGGATCTTCGATCCGTTCTTCACGACCAAGCCGGTCGGCAAGGGCACCGGGCTGGGGTTGAGCGTCACCTATGGTATCATTCAGCAGCACGGCGGCGTGTTGAGTGTCGAAAGCGAAGAAGGCAAGGGTACGACGTTTACCCTCATCCTCCCGTTCTATGATCCGCTCCACCCGGACGACGCATCCGCGGAAGGCGGCACGATCACGCAGCCAGCGCAGGAACCGGTCGCGGCAGCAGCATCTTGAGAGGTGACAACATGACCGAGTCCGACCGCCCGGCGGATTGGATGGCGACATCGCAGCAGCACGTGCTGGTCATCGACGACGAACTCGTCATCGGCATGGGCATCCAGCGCATCCTGGCGGACACCGGCCACGTTCTGAAATTCTGCCAGGACCCGCAGGCGGGACTCCAGGCGGCCCTCACCGGCGAATTCGACATCATTTTCCTCGATCTCATGATGCCGGGCCTCGGCGGGCTCGACATTCTCAGGCACATCCGGGCGGCGGGCGTCTCCAGCGAAGTGATCATCATCACGGGCCACTCGACGGTCGAATCTGCGGTCGAGGCGATGAAGCAGGGGGCGGCCGACTACCTGGCCAAGCCTTTTTCGCCCAACCAGGTCCGGATGGTGCTGAAAAAAGCATGGGAACGCTCCGTGCTGATCCGTGAAAACGCCGCGCTGCGGCAGGAACTCGAAGTTCAGAAGGGCTTCGAGGGCATCATCGGCGAGAGCCGTCCGATGCAGCGCGTTTTCTCGATGATCAAGCGGGTCGCCCCGACCGACGGCACGGTCCTCATCACTGGAGAGAGCGGTACCGGCAAGGAAATGGTCGTGCGCGCGATCCACCGCCTCAGCCGGCGCAAGGATCATCCGCTTCTGGCCTGCGACTGCAGCGCATTGGCGCCGAGCCTGCTCGAAAGCGAGCTGTTCGGTCACGTGAAGGGGTCGTTCACGGGCGCGATCGCCACGAAGCAGGGCCTGCTCGAGGCGGCGGACAAGGGCACGCTCTTTCTCGACGAAATCTCCGGCCTGAGCATGGAAACGCAGGGCAAGCTGCTGCGCGCCCTCGAAACGCGGCACGTGAAGATGGTCGGCGACACCAACGAACGTCCCATCGATATTCGCCTCGTCGGAGCGACCAACCGCGACCTGACGGAGATGGTCGAAGAGGGTTCGTTTCGTGAGGACCTGTACTATCGATTGAACGTCGTGCCGATTTTTCTGCCGCCACTGCGCGAACGACAGGGCGATCTGCCCATCCTGGCCATTTCCTTCCTCGAGCGCTGGTGCAAGAAGAACCAGGGGAACATCAAGGGTTTTACGCCCGAAGCGCTCGCCTGCATGGAGAGCTATCAATGGCCGGGCAACGTTCGCGAACTGCGGAACATCGTGGAACGTCTCGCAATTCTCAGCGATTCCGACCGGATTGACGTCCGCCACCTGCCCCCCGAGATCCGCCAGGCGCCGCCGCGCACCACGATTACTGCGATCCCCGAGAACTGGGACGATTTCAAGCGGCTCAAGCAGCAGGTCCGCGATTCCGCGGTCCAGGAGATGGAGCGGCGATTCCTCACGGAAGCACTGCAGCGCTGGGAGGGCAACGTGAGCCGGGCGGCCGAGCAGGTCGGCATGCAGCGCACGCATTTTCACTCCCTGATGCGCAAGTACGGCCTCAGCTCCGACATCTGAGTCTCACGACAACCGATCTGCCGCATTCCGAATGCATCTGAATTGCCTGTAAGGTGTGACTGCCGTTTCCCGCGGCACGAACCGTCGCTGCGTCGCTCGAGCGTCTGAGCTGATCGGACACTGTATCCCGCCGACATACGCCTTCCCGGGCCATTCGCGCTGCAGAAGTCACTTCTTTCGACCAATTCTCGCTTCTGGCGGTGCGCCACGCGTCTGGCACGGTGGTTGCTGCGGGGACTGCCGTCACTTTCAGGAGAGTTCTTCATGGTAGCCGAGCCGACACTTCTCGTGGTTGACGATGAAGAAATCATCTGCCAGGGTTGCCGACGCGTGTTGTCCTGCCAGGGATTCCAGGTGGAGACGACGAACGAGGCCGTCGCCGGGCTGACACTCGCCAGCGAGCGCGACTACGACGCCATTCTGCTGGATATCACCATGCCGCAGATGGACGGAGTCGAATTCCTCGAGCGTCTGCGGGAGCGCAAACCCGAAGTGCCCGTCATCGTCATTACGGGCAACCCGACGATCCGGAATGCCGCCTCGGCGGTCCGGCTGGGGGCGGATGACTACATCACCAAACCGTTCACACCGGAGGCGATTGTGCAATCGGTGCGGCGCCTCGTCCGTCAGCGTCCCCCCGAGGTGCAGGCGCCGATGGCCCAGGAGGAGCCGGCCGACGAGTCCGCTCCGCTGTCCGAAGGCCTGCGTTTTTGGGATGAAGCCTGGATGGAGGAGACGGACGGGGCCGAGTGGCGGCTCGGTGCACTGCTGAGCCGGGGCGTGGGCGCCGTGGTTCAGTCCGTTCGTCTGCCACGCATGGGTGAAACGGTCTACCAGGGCCTGCCACTCGCAGGATTGGTTCTCTCCGACGGATCGACCAGGAGCGTGCCCGCGCCGATCTCCGGCGTCGTGACGACGGTCAACTCGGTCCTCGCGAATCGCCCCGGGACACTGATGCAGGCCGCCCGGCACCGCAGCTGGATCGCAGCGGTTTCTCCGACGCGCCTGGATGACGAGCAGGCGCGGTGCCGATACCGTCGCGTCCTCCTGCTCAATCCGGACGAGGCATCGGCAACACAGCAGTCGGAACTTCTCGTCGCGCTGGGCTGCCGCGTTGTTGTCGCCGGCGCCTTCGACGAGCGACTCCGCCGCGCCGCGGATCACAGCGAGACCGTCATCATCATCGACGCGGCGCGCTTCGGTGAACGCGGTCCGGCACTCGTGAAGACGATCGTCGCGACCGATCCCGACACGCGGGTCGTTGTGTCGGCCGAGGATTCGGAGTGGGAAAGCGAGTACCGGCGGTCGGGCATCTACTACTACGCCCTGAAGCCGTTTACCGACGGCGAGATCGTTGAAATCCTCGACGGCGCCTTCCGCCGCCCGCGCAACAAGCCGCTGAAGGCGGAAATCAGCCACGGCGTTCCCACGGCCATCAGCAAGATCTGCATCACGAATCGCAACCGGACCAAGGTCTGCCTCCTGGTCGAAGGTGGCCTCATCCAGAAGGATCACGGGCTCGGGCAGCACATTGCACGGGGCCTGCTGGATCGCCTGTTCCCGGTCGAAGTGACGCTCGGGACCAGCGGGATCTCGACCACGCGGGTGCTCAAGGCCGCGGGTGCGTACCAGAAGGTCATCGTGCTGCTCACGCGGGATTCGGGGCGATTGCCGGGCGCCCTGGCCCAGCACTCGGGCGAGTTCGTGCATGTGGCCGGGCCCGATGCCGATCGCGTGGTGGCGTTCGTCGTCCAGCCGGAGCCGGGTCGGTCAGGTCCACTCAAGCTTGATGAGCGAACGACTGCGGCACTGGGTGATTACATCGTCGACTTCATGGCGCGGGCGTGACGAGGTGATGCCGTGCAGGACGTGGAAGCCGTCAACAGGATCCGGGAACTGGCGGGCACGTGCTACCAGTGCGGCAAGTGCTCCGCGGGCTGTCCGGTGGCCGAACAGATGGACGTGGTCCCCAACCGGCTGATCCGGCTCGTGCAGATGGACCGGGTCGCCAGGGCGTCGGCGACCCAGGCGGTCTGGCAGTGTGTTTCCTGCCAGACCTGCACGACCCGGTGTCCGCAGGGCGTGGATTGTGCCGCCATCATGGACGCCTTGCGG
>CAZJTF010000119.1:11491-18013 GCA_964548565.1 uncultured Planctomycetales bacterium
GGGTCAGAGCCGGACGGTGATCTTCCAGCAGGCCTTCCTCGACAACATTCGCCGCAACGGACGGCTGAACGAGCTCGAACTCATCGCCCGGTTCAAGACACGCGCGTTTGTCAGCGATTGGAACGTCCCCATGCTGTTCAAAGACGCGATGCTGGGGCCGAAGTTGATCCGGCGCGACAAGTTTCACCTCCGCGGCGAAAAAGTGCGCGACCGGGACGTGGTCAGCAGGATCTTCCAACAATGCGGCCTATGAAAATCGGATATTACCCGGGCTGTGCGCTGCACGGCTCGTCCAACGATTACGAGCAGTCGGTGCGGGCCTGCCTCCGGGCGCTGAGCGTCGAGCTGTGCGAACTGGACGACTGGATCTGCTGCGGAGCGACGGCCGCTCACTCGCTGAACCAGAAGCTGGCGGTCGCGTTGCCGGCCCGCAATCTCGCGATCGCGGAGCGCGACGGGTACGACGATCTGCTCGCGCCGTGTCCGATGTGCTCGGCCCAGTTGCTGAAGGCCGGCTGTTCCCTCGCAAAGGATCTGAGCCTGCGTGAGGAGATCGCGACGACGGTCGAACTGCCGGTGACCGGTCGGACGAGCGTGCTCAACGTCATCCAGGTGTTTCAGCGGATCGGCCTCGACCGGTTGAAGGAGCGGGCCAGGCAGTTGCTGGGTGAGTACAGGCCGGCGTGCTACTACGGCTGCCTGCTGGTGCGCCCGCCGCAAACTCTCCGTTTCGACGATTGCGAGCACCCGACGTCGATGGAGACCATCCTGGAGGCGCTCGGTGCGTCGCCCGTCGAGTGGAACTACAAGACCGAGTGCTGCGGGGCCGGGATGACGATGTGCAACGAGCAGACGGTGCTCGAGCTCTCGCACAAGATCCTCTCCAAAGCGGCGGCACACGGCGCGAACTGCATCGTGACGGCCTGCCCCAAGTGCCACGTGAATCTGGACATGAAGCAGGCGGACGTCGAGCGGCGGTACGGAATCCGGCACCGCATGCCCGTGTACTACCTGCCCGACCTGGTCGGGCTGGCGCTGGGCCTGCATGAGAACGAACTGGGCGTCTGTCGCCATTTTGTGACGGCGACCAAAGCGAATACGAGCGAAGTATGTCCCGAATCGGTGTCTTCATCTGCTGGTGTGGAGAAAACATCAGCCGCCACGTCGAAGTAGAGCGCGTTGCCGGGCAGGTGGCTCTTCTGCCCGGCGTGCGCTGTGCCCTGACGTACAAGTATCTCTGCTCAGAGCCCGGGCAGAGCATCATCCGCGACAAGATCCGCGAAGAGCGGCTGGACGGCATCGTGGTTGCGTCCTGCTCGCCGCACATGCACCTCAAGACGTTCCGCAAGGCCGCTGAAAAGGAAGGGCTCAACCCGTACTGCGTCGAAATGGCCAACATCCGCGAGCACTGCTCGTGGGTGCATCACGACAGGAAGGCCGCCACCGCCAAGGCGGTCGATCTCGTCCGCATGGCCGTCGCCAAGGTGATGCGGAACCATGCCCTCTCGCCCATCCGTGTGCCGCTGACGAAGCGCGCTCTGGTGATCGGCGGGGGGGTGGCGGGCATCCAGGCCGCGCTCGACATCGCCGACGCCGGCCACGAGGTCGTGCTCGTCGAACGCGAGCCGTCTATTGGCGGCAAGATGGCCGGACTGTCGGAAACATTCCCCACGCTCGACTGTTCGCAGTGCATTCTGACGCCGCGGATGGTCGAAGTCGGGCAGCACCCCAACATCCGGCTCTACACCTGCTCCGAGGTCGAATCCGTCGAAGGGTACGTCGGCAACTTTTCCGTTCAGATCCGCAAGCACGCACGGTACGTGGATATTTCGAAATGCACGGGCTGCGGCGCATGCTGGAACGCCTGCCCCAACAAGAAGACGCCGAGCGAATTCGATTACGGCATGGGACGGCGGACGGCGATTTACGTGCCGTTTCCGCAGGCGGTGCCCGCGCGCCCGGCCATCGACCCGAAGGTCTGCATCAAGCTGACCAGGGGCAAGTGCGGGCTGTGCGCGACAAAGTGCGCGGCCGGGGCGATCCGTTTCGACGACCAGGATGAGTGCGTGACCGAGAAGGTCGGCGCCGTCGTCGTCGCCACTGGATACAAGCTCTGGGATATCGGCAGGCAGCAGGATGAGAAACGCGTCGGCTATGGCGAGTACGGCTACGGTTCGTACACGGACGTCATCAACTCGCTGCAGTTCGAGCGGCTCGTCTCGGCGAGCGGGCCGACAAACGGGGAACTCCGACGACCGTCCGATGGCACAGTGCCCCGGACGGTCGTTTTTATCAGCTGCGTCGGTTCGCGTGACAACGCCAAAGGCATGTCGTACTGCTCCAAGATCTGCTGCATGTACAACGCCAAGCACACGATGCTGTACAGGCACAAGGTTCACGACGGCCGGGCCCACGTCTTCTACATGGACATCCGTGCAGGAGGGAAGAACTACGACGAGTTCGTGCGCCGGGCGATCGAGCAGGACGGCGCGCAGTACCATCGCGGGCGCGTGTCGAAGATCACCGAAGAGAACGGCAAACTGGTCGTCCGCGGGATGGACACCATCGCCGGTGAACCCGTCACCATCGAGGCGGACATGGTCGTTCTGGCGACGGCGATGCGCCCGGCCGACGGCGTCGAAGCGCTCGCGCAGAAGCTGAACGTCGGCTACGACGAGCACGGTTTCCTGAGCGAGTCGCATCCCAAGCTGCGGCCGGTCGAGACCAACGCCGCCGGCGTGTTCGTCTGCGGCGCCTGCCAGGGTCCCAAGGACATTCCCGAGTCCGTCGCCCAGGCCTCCGCGGCCGCCGGCAAGGTCCAGATGATGTTCAGCCGCCAGGAGATGACGCGCGAGCCCGAGATCGCAACAGTCGATGAACGTGCCTGCGCCGCCTGCTTCATCTGCGTGCGGACCTGCCCGTACAAGGCCATCGACCGGGCGGAGATCCGCGGTCGGGCCGGGGCTCTCGTCAAGCAGACCGCCCGCGTGAACCCGGGCCTGTGCATGGGCTGCGGCACGTGCGTGGCGGTCTGTCCGTCTAAGAGCGTGGAACTGGAAGGATTCACCGAGCAGCAGCTGTACGCGATGGTGGAGAGCCTCGCGTAACTGAGTTCAAGCGTCAGCGAGCTCATGATCATGATGAAGCAACCGCACCCCGATCCCGATCCCGCAACGTTCGAACCCAAAATCGTTGCGTATGTCTGTAACTGGTGCACGTACCTGGGCGCGGACCTGGCCGGCACGAACCGGCTGGAATATCCGGCAAACGTGCGGGTGATCCGCCTGCCCTGCACAGGACGCATCGACCACAACCTCGTAATCAAGGCGTTCGAGACGGGGGCCGACGCTGTGCTCGTCTCCGGCTGCCATCCAGGGGACTGCCACTACACCTCCGGCAACTTTCACGCCCGGCGCCGGTGGATGCTGTTCCGGGAACTCCTCGCCACGATGGGGATCGAGACGGAGCGCATCCATTTCACGTGGATCAGCGCCGCGGAAGGCCGCAAGTGGCAGCAGGTGATCACGGAAATCACCGAGAAAACACGCGAGATGGGACCCTACCTGGCGTACCGGCGAATCTGCAGGGTGTCGTGATGATCAAGCAGTTGCATCAGGTCTGTCGCGAGTTGCTGACGTCGGGCAGGGTCCAGGTCATCATCGGCTACGGCCAGTCGAGACCCGACCAGTGGCCGCACCCCGTCTTCATCACGGATCCCGGTGACGTCGTCCAACTCGTCTGGAACGACCAGTGCTTCGCGAACCTCACGACCTATCTGAAACGCAGAGAGATCAAATCGCTCGGTAAAGCCGGCATCATCGTGAAGGGCTGCGACGCTCGAACGGTCGTCGTGCTGGACCGCGAATCGCAGGTCAACCGCGCGACCATCGTGCTCATCGGCATGGCCTGTAACGGCGTCGGCGAGCCCCGCCTGCCCAAGTGCAGCGCCTGTGACGTGCGGACGCCCCGATTCGTGGACATCACCATCGGCGAGGGCAGCCCGGCTCCGGAGCCCGACCGACGCTACGCCGATCTGGACGTCTTCATGACGCAGTCGCTCCTGGAGCGCATGGATTACTGGCAGGACGAACTCGACCGTTGCATGAAGTGCTACGCCTGCCGGCAGGTCTGCCCGCTGTGCTACTGCGAGCGCTGCGTGGTGGACAAGAACCGACCGGTCCGCATCAGCTCGTCCGCGACCCTGAAGGGGAACTATGCCTGGCAGATCACGCGGGCGTTTCACCTGGCGGGGCGGTGCATCGGGTGTGATGAGTGCACCCGTGCGTGCCCGGCAGGCATCAACCTGCGTCTGCTGAATCTCTCGCTGGCGAAAGCTGCGGAGCAGTCCTTCGCGTATCGAGCCGGTATGGATCCGCAGGCCGAGCCGGTCATCGGCGCGTTTTCCAGGCAGGACAAGGAGAGTTTCATCGCATGAGCAACATCATTGCCGGACAAACGCTTCGTGACCTGGTGAACGAATGGATCGGTGAAGGCAGGCGCGTGGCCGGGCCCGGTTACGTCACCGGCGACCTGGTCCTGTACCGCTGGCTGCATCGGTCCGATGATCTTTTGCTCGAGAGCTACCAGCGCCCGCACAACTCCATCAAGGAGTTCGTCTTTCCGCGGCACGAGAAGCTGTACAACTACACGATTGACGGCCGGCGGATCGAGCTCGCCGAGGCGCCGCTGCCCGAGGCGGAGCAGGTGATCTTCGCCGCCCGTCCGTGCGATGCGGCCGCGCTGCCGATCCTCGACCACGTGTTCAACTGGGACTATCACGACATTTTCTACAACCGACGGCGCAGCCTGACGACGGTTGTCACGCTGGCCTGCCAGAATCACGATGCTCACTGCTTCTGCACGGCGGTCGGCGGCGGTCCGGCCGATGAACGCGGCTCCGATGCGATGCTGTTTGCGCTCGGCCAGGACCAGTACGAGGTCCGATGCTTCACCGGGAAGGGGCGGGCGCTGTTCGCGGGCAAGCTTGAGCTGTCCAACCGGGTGGGCAAGGTCGGCGCGGGCCCCGATCGTCATGTTGAGCTGGACCGTGTTCGGGCCTTCCTCCGGGAGGATTTCGACAGCCCGCGTTGGGCCTCGATGAGCATGCGGTGTGTCGGTTGCGGCGCCTGTGCCCACAACTGCCCGACGTGCCACTGCTTTGACATCACCGATGAGAAGGTCGGAAGCACCGGCAGTCGCGTGCGGAACTGGGATAGCTGCCAGCTCGAGATGTTCACGGTTCACGCGTCCGGCCACAATCCGCGGTCGCTGCAGTCGCAGCGTCAGCGGCAGCGTCTATTCCATAAGTTCGAGATTTACCCCTCCAAGTTCGGCGAGATCCTCTGCACCGGCTGCGGCAACTGTTCACGCGTCTGCCCGGTGGGCCTCGGCGTGATGCCCGTGCTCTCGGCCATCGAGCAGGAACAAACGCACGGTGTGCCGGAATCGATGCCGCGGGCGTCGGTCAGCCGAAGCCAGCGCCGCCCCGACGTGAGGCGCCGGTTGCACATGCCAGCGGGTGAAAGCAGGGAGTCAGCAGCAGGCGAGCAGCGATCATGGTGATGAACATCTATCAGCCCGATCTGATGAAGGTCCTCCAGGTGCGGCAGCACACGCGCGACGTTAAGTCGGTCCGCATTGCGTTCGACGACCCTGCAAAGGCGAGCGAGTTCTCCTTTCGGGTGGGCCAGTTCGGCATTTTTTCCGCCTTCGGCTACGGGGAGTCCACGTTCAACATCTGCTCAAGCTCGAACTGGAAGGACCACATCGAATTCTGCTTCCGCAAGACCGGTGCCGTGACCGAGGCGCTCTGGCGGATCGACGAGGGTGACACCATCGGCTTCCGTGGACCCTATGGTACCAGCTACCCCATGGAAGAATGGGAAGGCCGCGGTCTGATCTTCATCGGCGGCGGGATCGCCATGCCGCCGATCCGCTGCGCGATCTGGTACGCCATGGAGAACCGCGCGAGATACGGCCACATCACCGTGGTCTATGGCGCCCGGACCGTGGGCGACCTGGTCTTCAAGGATGAACTCGATGATTGGGCGAGCCGCGAGCGGACAACCGTGATCCGCTGCGTGGATCCGGGCGGCGAGACGCCCGACTGGACGGGCGAGGTCGGTTTCGTCCCCAATGTGCTCAAAAAGGCCGCGGTTTCCACTCGCAATGCCGTGGCCCTGGTGATCGGCCCGCCGATCATGATCAGGAACACCTTGCCGGTGCTCGCCGAGATGGGCCTGCACGACCGCGACATCTTCACGAGCCTCGAGAACCGCATGAAGTGCGGCGTCGGCAAGTGCGGGCGCTGCAACTGCGGCCCGGTGTACGTCTGCAAGGAAGGCCCGATCTTTACGCTCGAGCAGCTCAAGCGCCTGCCTGCCCATTTCTGATAGGTTGCCGGTCAGGGGCATCCCTGCGAGACTGCGGCCCGCGTTGCATGCAGGGCTCGACTACCGGGTGTTCCGCCCAAGGCGGCCTTCGGCCGCAACCAAAGGGAGTTATGGCTTTCCATTCGCAAAG
>CAZJTF010000120.1:0-3065 GCA_964548565.1 uncultured Planctomycetales bacterium
CCTCTGTCAACAGCATCGCAAAATGGAACGGCTCGTCCTGGCAGCCGCTCGGCGCCGGCATGGGGGGCAAGAGCGAGCCGTATGTGTGTGCTTTGATCGTTCACAACGGCGAGCTGATCGCGGGCGGCGATTTCATCACGGCCAACGGGACCGCGGCTAACTACATCGCGAGGTGGGATGGGTTTTCCTGGCGGCCGCTGGGCAACGGGATGAACTCCGTGGTGCGCGCGCTGACGGTGCATGAGAACCGACTGATCGCCGGCGGCAATTTCTGGGAGGCGGACGGGAAGTCTGTTTACCGCATCGCAAGGTGGACCGGTTCGAGTTGGCAGTCGCTGGGCAGCCCAAACGGAGTGGTGTTTGCGCTGGCCGTCCACAATGGCGTGCTGGTTGCAGGGGGCCTCGTCACCGGTTTCGTCGCGAAATGGAACGGCTCTTCCTGGCAGGCGCTCGGCGGGGGAGTCGACAACTGTGTGTATTCTCTGACGCTTCACAACGGCGACTTGATCGTGGCAGGCGACTTCGTCGGGGCCGGGCAATGGCCATCCGCGATCGGTGCCCGAGCGATCGCGAAGTGGAACGGCTCAGCCTGGCAGGCGATGGGCGGCGGGATAACCGGAGGTCTTCGTTGTGTGTACGCCCTGACCCTCCACTGAGGCCAACTGACTGCCGGGGGCCAGTTCAGAACAGCGGGCGGCCTGGGGGTTGACTCGGGAGTTGTCTGAAGGTTATGTACCGATACGGCCTAGCAGCTAGAGGATGGCACCGTTCAGGCTGAGTGTTCCGCCGCAGGTCACCGTGTCAGAGGCGCCGTAGTAGAGCGTGATCCTGCCGCCCTGCACGACGTGGCCGTTCGAAAAGACGACCTCGGCCATGAAGCCGCGGCGCTCATAATCGGCGCTAGGCGTCATCACCGGCTCGACAGACCGGGCCAGCACCCGCGCGGGATCGTCTCGGTGCAGCAGCAAGAGGCCAAGCGCGTAACGCTGACGGTCGTCGGCGCCGTGGTAGATGCAGAGCCAGCCCTCCTCCGTGAGGATGGGCGGGCCCCCCGCGCCGATTCTGGTCGAATCCCACATTGACGGGCGAGTCCGTGCAATGCAGCGGTGGCCGCCCCAGTGCAGAAGGTCGGGTGACGACGCGATCCAGAGGTCGTTTCCACCCAGGCCGACGCAACTGGGCCGGTGCAGTGCCCAGTACCGCCCTCCGATGGTGCGATCAAAGACGGCGCAGTCCTTGTTCGGAGGAGGCAGGATCAGCCCGTGTCGCTCGAAGGTCCTCCAGTCTCGCGTGGTGATCAGGCCGACACCATGGCCGACAGGGGACACGGCGGTGTACGTCAGGCAGTACAGTCCCGCGAGGCAGGTGACGCGGCAGTCCTCGATACCGAACGTTTCCCAGGTTCCGCAGCCAGCCAGAGTCGGACGAAGATCCACTGAGAAGCGGCGACCATCCTCACTCCACGCGAGTCTCAGATGTGACAGCGTCGTCAGATAGCCCTGCCCTTTCCAGGAGAAGACCCGCGGGTCATTCCAGACGAGATCGGGATCATCACGCCGAATCCGGACGCACCGCGGCTCTCCCGTAGCGGGATCCAGCACAGCCGTCGAGATCCATTCCTCTTCAACGGGCGGGCGTTCCGCCACGCGCAGCAGGAGTCCAATCCTGCCCTCGTACTCGAAGGCACCTGGATTGAGAACACACTCTACCTCAAGGCTGGGGTGGCTCGGCAGAACGTCCCGGGGGGTCAGGATGGGGTTGGAGCTGAATCGCTGAATGGCGGTACGCGTCACGACTCTTCTTCACTCCGGTGCCGGGACTGTTCGCGAAACTGTGTCGGCGTATACCCCGTCTGTCGGCGAAAGACGGAGGCGAAATAGGCCGGCGTGCTGAAGCCGACCGCCAGGCCGACGCGGGTGATGGTGTCCTGCGTCGTCCTCAGGAGTTCCCTCGCCCGCTCGATGCGGCGCCGGACCAGGTAGTCGCCCGGGCTGAACCCGACTTCGCGATGGAACCAGCTCCGGAAGTAGCTTTCGCTCAGTCCTGCGACATCGGCAAGCTGCGGGATCTGCATGTCCTCGGACAGATGCTCATTCAGCCAGGCGACCGCTTTCTGGATCGGCGGTGAGAAGCCCTCGTCGCTGCCGGTGAGCCGGACAGCCGCAGCCCGGTGGTCGCGCACGATCCACAGCATCAGTTCATGCAGGATGCTGCGGACCATCAGCGGGCTGTCCGGGCGCGGATGGCGGTGCTCGGCGAGCAACCGTTCGAAGCAGTCCTCGATGGCGGGCGATGCGGCAAAGACAGGCGGTACGACCGCGCTCAGCGCCCTGAGCAGCCGGCGCGTCTGGTTCGGCGACAGACCCGGCAGGCCGCGCCCGCCGCCGACGGGGATGCGGAATCGCAGCCAGTACCACCTTCCGGGGCCGAGGATCTCGCCAACGCCGCCGTGCAGTTGCCCCGGTTGGGTGAGCACCGCGAGGCCGCCATGCACGGACCAGGTGCTCCGGGTGGAGTCGGTCCACATCTCCAGGCAGCCGTCCTGTACCAGGTGGACCTCGTATTCCCGCGGATGCGTATCCGCGTGAAGCGCGTGGGGGATGGCTTCCTGGAGCTGGAGCCGGCCGAGGATCGGCATCTCCGCCACCAGTCGCGTGCGCCCCTCGTACGTCTCCCGCCGGGTTAGAGGAAACTGACTCCAGACGGAGTCGTCGATGGATTGACCCTTTCGTGCCACGCGGCCCCCTCATTCGTACCCGGCGAACGGATCCGGCAGCCTCAGCCACGCGGCCTCGGCATCGCTCAGGCCCGCATACAGCGTAGCATACCCGTTGCCGTGACGGATCAGCCCGCCGCTGAAAACCACATCGACGAGGTCCGGCCGCTTCGCGGGCCCGTCCGGGAAGTCACTCCGCTGCGCGATGATCCAGACGGGGCTTCTTCTGGCCGTCACCGGGTCGAAGACGAAAGCCATCGGGTAATAGTGCCGGTGTCCGAGGTCATCGAAGCATGCAATATGCCCCAGTACGCCGAGCAGCCCGTTCTTCAGGACGTGCAGCTCGTTG
>CAZJTF010000120.1:3075-17740 GCA_964548565.1 uncultured Planctomycetales bacterium
TGCAGCCGCCCCATTCCTCCGGCGTAAACTGGCCCTCGAGGAGGGGCGCCTCGTCGATGAGCGCGGCGGTGACGTCGTCCAGCGATTTCACCGTCGTCCACCCGATCGTGCCGCGACCTCCCCGCGCCCCCTGGGGACGGGTCATGATGCCTACCTGCCCGTCCGGGAGAGCCGACAGCCGGATATCCTTCATCTTGTCGGGGCCGGTGAAGACGAGCCGCAGGGACCGGAGCGATTCACCACAGTAGAATTCCATTCGCCAGATCCGATCTCCGCCGGGCAGCTCAATCGGAAAGCGGACGCCGCCGACGACGATGCGACCGCGGATGTACGTGATCGTCGGATCCTGCAGGCCGTGCAGGATCGGCGTGCCGTCGAGTGGAACCCAGACGCCGTCGCTGGTCTGACGGAAAAAGACCACATCCGACAGCTCGGTGGACCGGCTTTCGACCCGTCCGGCGATGATCTGCCTGCCGTCGAGCATGAAAGGCGCGGCGATGTTGTAGACATCCCGTCCATCGACGCCGCCGAAGCGGACCCTGCCGGAGGTCTGCGGCCCGGGTCGCATTCTGTAGACCGCCAGAAGCTCATGACAGCTGACGGGGACCGTTCGGTCGTACAGCATGCCGCTCGTCGGGCTCAACTCTGCCATGCCTGTCATGCTGTCAGTCCTCCGACGGCTGGCCATCTGTCTGCCAGTCCACCACGATGCCGTTGACGAGGAGCCGCGACCCCTCGAGCGTCACCTTCCCTGCCGTCGGCGTTACAGCGAGCACGACGGTCCGGGACGACGCCAGGTCTATCGCTGTCGCACCAGTGACGCCGCGTTTCAGAAAGCGGTGCGTGACGAGGTCGTAGAGATCGCACTGTCCGGGGCCGATCGGCAACTCCACCCGGCGGACACCAGGATGGGGATTGTGAATCAGCCAGGTTGGCCACGCGGGTGCGCGGAACCAATCCGCCGCCAGGCAGTCCCAGCGCAGAATCCCCGGTACGTTCGTCAGGTGCAGGATTCCCCCGAGGAAGCCGACCTGGTTGCCCATGTACAGCGAGATGTTGAAGCAGGTATCACTGAACCACTCCTCCTTCTCCTTCGCGTACCGCTCCGGCGCCACCGCCGGGCGTCCGGTGTTCCAACCCAGGCGCACAGGGTCGCCCGTCGCGTACGGCTGCAGGCGTCGCCCCGGCGCCCAATCCCATGAGGCGATCGCCTCGTAGAACAGCAGGTTCTGCGGGTCCCACCTCGTCTTCCATGCCGGATGATCCTGACGCCCGGGTCCCAGATCCACCCCCTGGAGCAGCCGCGCGGAGTTCGCGGCGTGCAGCGCGTAACGCGCGATCGCAGGTGCGTAGCGAGGATCGTAGCGTGCAACAGGAACGAGCCAGGCCGGTCCCTGCAGGGTACCCATGGAAAACGCGTAAAACCCGGCGTCCGGCCACCGTGCTCCGTCCAGGCCGTCGCAGGTCAGGCCCCCCAGCCGCTGCCCCGACGTGATGAACCACGTGTGGCGGGCGGGATCACCGTCGCCGAACCACGCCGCGAGTACGCGGCCGAGGTCCAGCCGCTCCCCCGGCAGCGTGTTGAGCCGTGCAGCTGCGAGCGGTCCCATCAGGTGGCTGACCTCGTAGCGTCCGGGATGTTCGATGTGCCAACGCAGCGCGGATCGCGCAGCGGCGAGCCGCTTGGAACAGGGCTCGATCGCATTGCCGACCATGAGTGCCCACGCGACGCAGGGGGCGTGGCCAAGCCGGTTCATGGGCTCGTTTCGTCCGGACGGGCGCCCGGTCGAGAAATCAAACCCGAGGACGTTGAAGTCGGGCCGGTCCGGGCAGCCGACGCCTCGGGCGATGCGCTCGAACGCCGCCACCGCCGCCTGAAGATGCCGTTGAAAATCCCGGTCTCCGGGATACAGCGACGCGAGCATCATCCCCTGAAGAGCCGCCCAGTAGCCGTAGATATCCGCGTGCACAACGGGCGATCTTTCCGTGATCCGATGGCGGTACAGTCCGACTGCCGGGTCGAACCATGCCTTGCAGCGGGCCACATAGTCGACGTCGTGCAGACGGTGGGGTTCCAGGTCCACCAGTCGCGCGCCGATGACCGCAGCCAGGCAGGTGAATGCTTCGTCCTCCGGCTTCTGGGCGAGGTAGCTCTTGATGCGGAACCCGGGCCGCTCGTGATCGACGGACACTGCCGGAAAGCCACTGCCTCCGGCATGGGGGTCAAGAACGCGGTCGTAGTACGACCTTGCCACGGCGCGCCAGTCGCGGACGTCCAGTGGTTCCGGCAGCGACGGCATGCGATCCACGGCGCTCACGGGCCGTTGCGGCTCCGGCTGGGCTGCCTCGGCGGCCGGACGCGACATGGGGACCGCGAGGGCGGTCAGCGTGAACAAGGCTTGAAGGGTGTGCCGCATACGTCAGGTACCGACCGTCTCGGAGGCGCATTCCATTCTGCGCTGATCCAGCACCGCCCGGGTTGCCGCCGATCGCTCCCTCGTGATCGGGTAGTACCACGCAAGCCCAAGTGCGACGAGCGACGTCACCAGCTGCACGGCGATGAGGATGCATTTCATGGCGAAGAGCTGTGCGTCAGTCGGACGATCTCCCGATGTCACGTAGCCCGCTGCGAACGGCAGCCAGCCGGCGACCAGCAGCATGACGATGTCGCGGAAACGGCCGAGCAGGCTCGCGGCCGCGCAGTAGGCGCCTTCCCGGCGCAGACCGGTGGCGACTTCGTCCTCGTCGCAGATGTCCGCCGTCATGGAACCGAACATGAGGCTGTAGCACTGGGTTCCCAGGGTGCAGATCAGCCAGGACAGGATGACGAACCACGGATACGACGGCGTCAGCACCCATGGCAGGATAGCGACGCCGAACGTCACGATAGCGAGGCCCGTCAGGGCGCCCTCGCGTTTGCTGAGCCGGGAGGAGATCCAGAGTCCCAGGGGCAGGCCGAAGAACTGGACGAAAGTGGCAAGCGTGCCGCCCCAGGCGCCGATGCGCGACGCCAGATCCTTGTCGCCCCGGCAGATGTAGTAGAGGTGCACGTAGCCGCCCATGATGCTGGTGACGCCCTGGCCGAAGGAGACGACCAGGAGCGATAGCTGCAGAATCATGAAGGGCCGGTTGGCGAGTGAGATCCGCAGTGCCTGCACCGGGGGGATCGTCGGCTGGCTCCGGTACTCGGTTTTCTCCCTGAGCAGATAACAGGTTGAAACCGCTCCAACGAGCATGACCAGCGCGACACCGGCGCTGAGCCATCGGACGCCGTTCACCTCGTTGCCGAAGACGGGCCGCAGGCAGATCCAGTATGCCCACGCGACAGTCAGCACGCCTGCGAGTTGGATCGAGTTCCTCCAGGCCAGAACGCGGGTGCGTTCGTCGTAGTCCGTCGTGAGCTCGTAACCAAGGGCGTTGTAGGGGATCGTGAAGACAGAGTAGAGGACCGAGAACGTGGAGATCATCCCGAGCGCATAGGCGAACATAATGCCATGAGACCCGTGGGGCGGTGTCCACATCAGCGGAAGCAGCATGGCGCCGGTGACGCCGCCGGCGAGGATGTAGGGACGGCGGCGGCCCCACCTCGAGCGGGTGTTGTCCGAGACGGGCCCCATGAAGGGGTCGAAGCAGGCGCCGACGATTTTGGGGACGGCCAGCGCGATCCCCAGCATTGCCGGACTCATGCCCAGTGCGATGACGTAGATCCATTGTGCCATCGCGAGCGGAATGTTGAGGAAGAAGTAATCGGTGAGGCCGCCGAATCCGTACGCGAGCTTGTGCAGTACCGGCACGCGATCGGGACGCGGCGGGAGCGGGCGTACGGGCGCGGCGATCCCTGCGGGCATGCACTCGTCGGTTTCGAGCCGCATCAACTGCTCCGATCTTCCCGGGCAGGCTACGGCACCGCCGGCATGATCGGCAATCGATTTTCGAGTGCGGCGAATCTTGATAGCAGGCGACAGCTGCAGCCGGCTATAACGGCCGTTGAGCTGCTGATCGCGGCTGGTTGGGACGTGTGGCGGAGGAGAGACTTCATGCCGAGCCTTGTCCGGATACTGATCTCGGGAATCGCGTTCACGCCGGCCCTCGCGTCGACTGCGGACCGGGTTGCCGCGGGCGAGGTGAGTTTCTTCGTGCAGGCAGTCGAGGGCCCTTCTTCGCCGGCCCCCGACCCGCGCCTCGCGCAGGCCTTCCGGGATTCCGTAGCCGCGGATGTTGCGGAAATCGATTTCCGGGAATGCGGAAGCGGGCCGCTCCCCGGATCGCGCCTGAGTGCGGGTCCGGTGCGGATCGCGCTGACCCTGCTGGATCCGACGGGCCGGGCCGTTGCGGGGGCGGCGGCCGCCGGAGGGCCGACGATCGAGACATTCGCCGGCATCCCGCACGTGCCCGGGATCTTCGGGGGCGGGCCGGACGGCGCGGCACTGCTGAACCGCGCTTCTGCCAACGGAAAATCGCAGGTTGTCGGCGCGGCAATCGAGTTTGCGTTCTCCGCCCCGGTCCGGGGCTTTGGTGCATGGGTCGTCCAGGACGTTTCCGAGGAGAATGGCTACGTGCTGCGGGTGACGGCGAAGGACGGCGCGACGGCCGTTTCGCCGGTTTTGGATTCGGGGAACGGACGCGGCCTGACGCCGGAAGGGTTCATCGGTGCGACCTGCGAGTCAGGTATCATCAAGGCCGTCGTGGAGCAGCGGACGCTTGACGGCTCTCCCTCCGACAGAAATTTCTTCTACCTGGATCACATTCAAGTGGCCATGCCCGGCAGCGCCATGTCCAGCCCCGCGCAGCCGCTGGTCAAGCGATCGGGAGGCGGCCTCACACTGCGCGTCGTGGGCAGTGACGCGGCGGGGTATGGCGTCGAGATTCTCCACGACGGCCTGCCCGTCGCCCGGCATGCGGGTGGTGGCGAGTTCAGCGCCTTCTTCGAAAACGGGGAGCGCACCGTGGCCGGCGAGGTCCGGGACTGGAGAGGCGCCGCATGGAAAGGCGACGAAAAGCACGTTGAGCTCGAACGGCAGACGAGTCAGCTCAACGCGACGTTTCCGCAGATGGCGGTCAACGTGGAGATGCGGGTTGCGTACGATGTCGTCCATCCCCACGTCGTGCGCAAACAGATCTTTCTGAGGCAGACGGATGCCCCCGTCGTGCTGTACCGCCTCCGCAACCGGCTCGAGCCTGTTGGCCGGCCGGACTCCTACTGGAGCTTTGAGGAAGATCATCCGACGGGCGGCGGACTTCATCAGGTCTACCCCGCCGCCGGTTTCCGCGTCGGTCAGCTCGGCGTGGGGCTGCTGACCGACGCGGGACACCGCAACCTGTGGACGCGGGCGAATCGACGGCGGTCGCCGAAGGGATGGGTGTCGCTGACCGAGGTGCCGGACCCCAACCTGATCGCCGTGGCGACGAACGCGGACCGCGAGGCCGGGCGGCACTTCGTGGAAATGAACTTCGGCGAGTTGCAGTCCCCGTCAGGGATGCAGAAGGCCGTCGAACTGCCGGTGATCCCGGAATGGAAACCGTTCCAGGGCGGAGTGCTCGAGCCCGAGAGCACGCCGTCCAGGTTCTCCATGCGGGTGGACTCCGCCGAGGCAGGCAACCGCGGGATCACCATTCCGCTCCGGCTGCCGGGCGGAACGCAGTACGAACTCACATTCAAGTATCGCGGCGATTGCCGCCACCTGGGAATCCGTCTCTGGGACGGCAAGACCGGACGGGATGCAGGCCCGTACGATGACGCGATCACCGCGGAGAAGGAGGAGTGGCGGACCTACAGCGCCTCGTTCATCCCGGCGGGCGCATCCGCCGAGGGATCGGATTTCAATCTCTTCCTGGGCCGCGGCTATCACGAGACGCAGCCATGTCGGATACAGATCCGTGACTTGTCGCTGTCCGCCCGGCCCGCTCGGACGCTCTGCTATCATCCGCTGCGCCTGGGAGAGACGGCGACGAAGACGATGTTCATCTTCGTCGAGCCGTCGACGTCGATCGGGGACCTGCGCCGCGCGAGCCAGGTTCGCCTGTCGGAAGGCCTTGGTTTCCGCGGATCCGATGAGGAGAAAATCTTCTACGCCACCAGCAGGATGCTGTCGTGGATCGCCGAGCCGCTGGATCTCACGCCGCTGGTCGTGCCGAGCCTGAGCTACTCGCCCGACGTCTACTTCCGCGATGCCTTCTGGATCTGCCTCTCGACGTACGACCGGGCGGTCAGCGAAGCGATGTGCGCCAAGTGGGGTGCGACGCAGGCGGAAGACGGGAGCCTCGACACGATCCTGACGCCGTACTTCGGCAGCCTCGAGAACGTCGACAACGACTCCGGCGTTTATTACATTCTCTGGAACTACGTCAATCACAAGCGGTACAGGACGCCGATCGACAGCGAACGGGTCGCGCGGGCACTTGGTTTCCTCCGCAAGATCTGGGATCCCGACGGCGACGGCGTCATTGTCAGCCGGACCCCGTGCTCCACCGACACGATGTGGACGTTCGACAAGAAGGTGGTCTGGGCGGACATGCAGGGCTACTACCCCGTGGTGCTGCGCTGCGCTGCTGAAATGGGGCTTAGCGTCACCGAGAAGGAATTGAGCGGAGCCAGGAGCGCATATCGCAACCTCTACGACCCGGGCCTCGGTCACATCATCTACGCGGATTTCCCCGACCGGCGAAACATACTGTGCCCTGGCGTCTTCTTCGGCGAATTCCTCAGCCTCTGGTTGTGGAACGAGCCGATTCTCAGTGACGAAGCGGTCGTGAACACGCTCGAGAAGCTTCCCGTCTCGCCTGTCTGCGGCGGCATTCCCGGCTGGGTGTACTACGCGGACGGCAAGATCGAGTACTTCACGAAGGAGCGCAACCCCTTCTCCGTGGCTGCGGGGCAGGACATCCCGTGGAAGCCCGGCGTGTATACGAACGGGGCGGCCTGGTTCTATCAGGACTACTACGCGTACGCGGTCGGGCACAAGCATGGATGGAAGCCGGCCCTCGAGCGGATGAAGCAGCGTGCCGCGGCCGAACTCGGCTACAGCAGGGACTGGCCCATCTCGTGGGAATGGCTGCCGACGACGGAGGAGGCAGCGCGCGAGTGTCGCCCGGAGGGCCTCACGAAGGTCTTTGGCTGGAACGCCTCAATGCTGATCGCCAACGAGCTGGTGGGGCTGCGCCGGCCGGAGTGGGACCCGGATTTCGGAAGGTAAGGATCGGGGCGACCAATGTCTGTCGGACGCAAACCCATGGGAGGACTTCTCCGCATCATTACCGCGGCGGCCGTGGTTTCGTACGCGCTCCTGCCGGCAGGCGGTGCCGTTCAGTTCTTCGTCCGGCCGGACGGGCGTCTGGCAGGCTCTCCTCCCGCCGACCCCGCGCACGACCGTGCGTTCCAGTCCGCCCTCACGCGTCCGTTCACGGAATTCGGGTTTCAGAGCTACGGCAGCGGCTACATCTTCGACCCTTCGCCGCTGCTGGCCGGCGCGGTTGTCGTGCGCCCCTGTCTCCTGACGGCTCACGGCTACGATGCGGCGGAGCTGGCACTGAACGGGCGGCGGTTGATCGAGACGTGGCCCGGAATACCATTTGTTGAGGGTATCGCAGGGGGCGGGCCGGACGGTGCGGCACTTCTCAATCGGACGTTCTCGCCCTGGGGAGACGCGCGGGGAGCCGCGGTCGAGTTCACGTTCTCCTCGCCGGTGGAAGGCTTCGGAACCTGGGTGCTCGACGACACTGCCGAAGCGAACGGCTTCGTGCTGCTCGTTACCGAGAACGGCGGCGCGAGCTCCGCCTCGCCGGTACTCGAGTCGGGGAACGGCACCACGTTTGCGGTAGAGGGCTTCATCGGCGTCGTTTCTTTGCTGGGGATTACGCGGGTGGTTGTGCAGCAGAGGACGCTGGCGGGCGTTCCGTCCAATGCTGACTTCTTCTACTTAGATCATATTCAGGTCGGAGGGGCGGCTCCGCCTGCACCTCCCTGCAGCAGTCCGGTCTCGGATCTCGACGGGGACGGGGACGTCGATCAGACCGACTTTGGCCTGCTGCAGCGCTGCCTCACGGGACCGGCGACTCCGCTCGAGGAATCCTGCGCGTGCGCGGACTGGAACCGGGACACGTCGGTGGACGTGGCTGACCTGGAGGCGTTTCTCGCCTGCGTGAGCGGCCCGGCGGCACCGGCGCTGCCGGGGTGCAATGCCTTTCCGCCCCGGCAGGCGGCCATCGATCGCGTTGAGTCGATGCCGAACATGCCGCAGCCATACGCGATGCGGGATTGGAACGCCGTCGCGCGCGGCTTCGATCTGCTCGCATTCAATCCGCAGGCATCGGGCCAGTACCTTCCGCTCGTTTGGCTCCTGCCGTCTGGCTCGTCTCCGACCGGCTATGGTCTCCCGAGTTATGTCGGTGATTACCGCACCGACGAAAACGGGCGGGTGCACGAGGGCATCACCTGCCTCGGGGCGGTCCTTGGCGCGACGGTGGCCGGCGTGAACAAGGCCCAGGGCACGTACAACTGGGTTCGGCTGGCGACGCACCACTTCAACACGGACCCGGCCCAGCGCCTCGTTCTGAACCGCGGCTCCAGCGGCGGTTCCTTCTGGTACGACATCCTTCCTCATCTGATCTTCTACGGAATTGCCGACCGGTACCCTCAGGAATCCCAGCTCCAGAGCATCCTGACGGAGACTGCGGGCCGCTGGTACGACGCGTGCGTCGCGCTCGGCGGCGGCCCGCAGAGCGCGCCTGACTTCAACCACACGGCGTTCGACTTCGCCGTCATGCAGCCGGTGGACAACGGCGTCTGGAAGGAGCCGGACGCGGGCGCCGGCGTCGCATGGCTCCAGTACATGGCGTACGTCAGGACGGGGGAGCAGCGTTTCCTGAACTCCACGGACTGGTGCCTGCGGTACCTGCAGGGGCTGACGGCGAATCCCGTCTACGAAGCGATGCTGCCCTTCGGTGCCTACACGGCGGCGCGGATGAATGCGGAGGAAGGCCGGGCTTACGAGGTCGGCAAGCTGATCAACTGGTGCTTCGACCGCAGCGAAACGCGCCCCGACTGGGGTGTCCTGGCGAATACCTGGCTCGGCCACGACGTCCACGGGCTAGCCGGCGCCGTGAACCGTCCACCGCGCAGCGAGGGCGGCGGCTACGCGTTCGCGATGAACACTTACTGCATGGCATGGCCGCTGGTTCCGCTGGTCCGCTATGACGACCGGTACGCACGGGCGATCGGCAAGTGGGTGCTGAATGCCGCCAATGCGGCGCGACTGTTCTACGCCAACGCGCACCCACCCTCGCGGCAGTCCTGCCCGAGCTGGGCCGGTGACCCGACCGCCGTCATTGCGTACGAAGGGCTCAAGCACCGTTGGCTCGGCAGCGAGGAACTCTATGCGAGCGGTGATCCGCTGACATATGGATGGGGCCCTCAGACCGACTTCGGCGTATACGGGTCCGCACTGGTCGGGATCTTCGGTGGGATCATCCAGCGCACGAATGTGGACGGGATTCTGCAGTTGAACCTGCTCGCAACGGACTTTTTCCGCAGGCCGGCTTACCCGTCATTCCTGTACTTCAATCCGCACATGACGAATTGTGATGTCACTATCCACGTGGGTTCACGGCCCGTCGATCTGTACGACGCCGTGAGCAACCGGTTTCTGGCCCGCAGCGTCACCGGTAACGCGGTCTTCACGCTGGCAGCGGACAACGCGGTGATTCTGGTCCTGGTTCCCGCCGATGCCGTGATGACGCGGCAGGGCGGCAGGACGCTGATGAACAATATCGTCGTGGATTACCGGAGCAACTGATCCCGCGGATGGGGGTGCCCCATTTGCGGCGTGCGGATGCTCCGGGCGCCGAACCGCTTTTTCTCTTGCACCAGTCGATTTTCCGATGTATGCTGACACGTGTGAGCACTAAAGCTGGAGCGCGTGAGCACATCCTGTTCCAGCGGTGCGGCAGGCAGGCGTATAAATGAACCGGACTCCGAAGGTTACGGCGGAAATGATTGCGGAGAAGCTGGAGCTCTCCCGCACTACCGTTTCCATCGTTTTGAGCGGACGGGCCGACGCTTACCGGATCGCAGCCAGGACGCGGCAGCGGGTCCTCGCGGCCGCCAAGGAGCTTCGCTACCAGCCAAACGCAGCCGCTCGCCAGCTGACGGGCAAGCGGAGCAACGCCGTCGGCGTGCTGGTGACCAGCGAGCTCATGATCGATCTGCGGCTGATCGAGGCGATGGAGATTCTGGCCTCCGACCGCGGCATCCGCTTCATCGTCGGGCACGCGATCGGCTCCGCGGATCACGTCCTCAGCTATCTGGATGATTTCCGGTCGCGTGGCGTGGATGGCATTTTCAGTTTTTTCCACCATCATCCGCTGCACCGGCACCGCCTGCTGCCCGAGCTCCTCCGCCTGCGGAACATCGTCTTCTACGAGCAGCCCACGGACGGGGCAGTCATCCCGCAGGGCGCCTGCTATGCCGGGCCGGATTTCCTCGAGGTCGGCCGGGTGGGTGTTCAGCATCTCCGCGACCGGGGACGTCAGCGGATCGCGCTGGTTCTCCGGGAGAGTGAATTCCCGTACGCCGCCATGCGGCTCAAGGCCTACCACGAGCTGACCGGCGACGCGACGAAACTTGTCTGGGTCATGACCGAACGCACCGGGCGGCACTGGATGGCGCCATTCACGCCCGAGATTGCCACACAGGCCGTCGACGAGCTGGTGGTGCGACATCGCGCGGACGGTCTCGTGGCGGTCAACGACTTTTACGCCGCCTGCCTGGTGCGGGCCCTTCACAAGAAAGGGTTCCGGGTTCCTGACGATGTGGCGGTCGTGGGATGTGACAACCTTGAAATCGGGGCGGTCCTCGAGCCGTCGCTGACGACCGTGGATCTCTGCCTGACGGAGGTTGCCCGTTCCCTCATGCATCTCATGTTTGAGCGCCTGGACGGCGACCGAATTCAGCCGGAAGGGCATGGCGTGCTGGTGAAGCCGCAACTCTTCGTTCGAGAGTCGAGTTAAGGTTCCTCTCCCGGCCTCTCGTCAGGACCGGACCACCTCATGTGTGAGACGGACGATGAAAAAGCACGATACCTCTGTCCGCTATAAGGCCCGACCGCGACCCGCGGCCTTCACACTGATCGAAGTGCTCGTCGTCGTCTCCATTATCGCCCTGCTCGTTGCGATCCTGCTGCCATCGCTGCAGCGGGCCCGGCGACAGGCGCGTTGGACGGCCTGCCTCAACAACCTTCACCAGATCAGCGTCGCACTGTATTCCTACCAGGCAGACTTCAAGACGGTGCCCAAGTGGCAGTTGTATGACGAGCAGCGGGCGGACGGGCTCGCCCTGTGGGTGCAGGGGCTTCGTGGCTTCGGCCACCCGACGCGGCTCGGGATGCTTTACCCCAGATACGTGGGCAAAAACGAGAATGTCTTCTACTGCCCGGACGCGGCGACCAACGGGCTGCTGAACAAGGGGACGGAGAACAAGACCGCGCGCTCCCTGTATCCATGGAGCAACTGGGGAACCGATCTCGGCTGGGCGTACGGTTCATACGAGTATCGCCCCCGGTACTATTTCCCCGCGTCGGGAAAGCCCGTGTGGGTGGGCGCGAATTACGATACCGCGAAGAACGCGCGGCTCTCGATTGCGGGTGACGGGTTCGCCGGGGCATGGGACGCGTTCGGGCCGTTCCCGGCGCACTCGCCGATCCGGGAGGCGCCCAAGATGCTCTACTACAACGTTGCGTACATGGACGGCAGTGCCCGACCCTCCAAAGACCATCTTAAAACTTCGGCTGGAGGCGGCGGACAGGAGTTTGCGACCCGGGCCGGCCCTCCGTCTCAGCAGAAGCCGTTTTACGTGAATGCCGCGCGTGAAGGCGGGGTCGGCACGACGCGGCTGCCCCCCGAGTACACGCCGCTGCGTCCCGGCCCGGAAAACGAGCCGCTCCCGACGGATCGCCAGAAGCGCGAACAGATCCTGGCCAGCACGAACCACATCGATCGCGGCTGGACGTTCTTCGACCGGAGGTGAGCGCGCCTTTCGGGCCGGTTCAACAAGAGTGAATCGGCGGGTCGGGCCGGGACGGTCGCGTGACTGCTGGCCTCCCGCACATGTGGCTGAGGAAGTGAGGAGGAGAAGCGAATGGGAAGACAGTCAAGATACGGAGTGCTGCCGGTCGCCTGCATCGTGCTGTGCGGCCTGCCGGCGGCGGCAGGGGCTGCCGTGGTGTTCTTCAGCAATCCTGACGGACAGGTCGCGGCGGCCGACCCGACGCGCGACCTCGGATTTCAGGCGGCGCTGACGCTGCCGTTCACCGAGATTGAGTTCGATGCGTACGGGCATGGGTACGTGTCCGACCCGTCGCCGCTGTTCGCGGGTTCTGTCAACGTCCGTCCGAATCTTCTGGACGCCGCGGGCAACAACGCCGCCGACCTTGCGCTGAATGGCAGCCGGCTGATCGAGACCTGGCCGTTTGTCCCCGTGGTACCAGGGGTTGTCGGTGGGGCGCAGGTGGTGCCGCGCTCCTGAACCGGGTATACACCGGCACGGGACCTGATGTCGTCGGTGCGGCCATCGAGTTCACGTTCTCCGAGCCCGTGGAAGGGTTCGGCGCGTGGATCATGGACGACACCACTGAGGCCAACGGCTTCGTGCTGAAGATCACCGAGGCCGGCGGGGCGACGTGGGTCTCGCCGCTCATGGATTCGGACAATGGCACCTCGCTGGCGATCGAAGGATTCCTCGGCGCCGTGTCCAGCGTCGGAATCGTGAAGGCCATCATCGAGCAGCAGACCCTGGGCGGGGCGCCGTCAAGCGTGGACTTCTTCTATCTGGATCACCTTCAGGTGGGTGGCCAGATTCCGGAGCCGGCAACCCTGTCGCTGATCGCGGCGGGCGTGCTTCTGTTCAGGAGGAAACGGGAAACGTCGTAAGTTGAGTGTCGTCGCAGCCGCGTCCGTTGCGGCCGCAGGATTGCGGAACATCCACCGGAGGAACAGATACATGAGAGGCAAAACAGACCTGTGTGCGATCGCACTCGTGGCGATTTGCGCCTGCACCGCCGGGGCGAGCGGCGCCGTGACGTTCTTCGTGAATCCCGACGGAAATCTCAACGGAGAGCCGCCCGCGGATCCGACCCGGGACCTGGCTTTTCAGGCGGCGTTGACACGACCGTTTGCGGAGTTCGACTTCGCCGCGTTCGGAAACCAGTACATCATGGAGCCCTCGCCGCTATTGGCAGGAGTGGTGCGGGTGCGGCCGAACCTCCTGGATACCGCCGGCAACAACCTCGTTGATCTCTCGCTCAACGGCAACCGGCTCATCGAAACCTGGCCGAACGTGCCGGACATCGCCGGCATCATCGAGGGCGGGGCCGGAGGCGGCGGGGCGGCCCTGCTGAACCGCGTGTTCGACGGTGGCGGCGACTCGGTCGGGGCCGCGGTCGAGTTCACGTTCTCCGAGCCCGTGGAAGGGTTCGGCGCGTGGATCATGGATGACACCGTCGAGGCCAACGGATACGTCCTCAAGATCACGGAAGTGGGCGGCGCGACCTCGACCTCCGTAGTCATGGACTCGGGCAACGGCACGGATCTGGCGATCGAGGGATTCATCGGTGCCGTTTCCACGGTCGGAATCACGAAGGCCGTGATCGAGCAGCAGACGATGTCCGGCAGCCCCTCCAACGTCGACTTCTTCTACATCGACCACGTCCAGGTCGGCGGACGCTTCCCCCCTGAGATCTGCAACAACGGAATCGACGACAACGCGGATGGTGCGATTGACTGCGGCGACAGTGAGTGCGCGAACAACCCGGCCTGCCCTGAGATCTGTACGGACGGGATCGACAACAATGGCAACGGCCTGATCGACTGCGACGACCTCGAGTGCCAGAACACCCCGTCCTTTCCGCAGTGCGGCGAGTCGTTCTGTGCGGACGGTCTGGACAACGAGGGTGACGGCAAGACCGACTGCGGAGATTCCGACTGCTTCGGCAAGACCGGATGCACGACCGAAGCACTCTGTTCCGACGGGCTGGACAACGACGGGGATGGCCTGACCGACTGCGCGGATTCCGACTGCTCGGACGATGCCGCCTGTCCTGAAAACTGCACGGACGGCATCGACAACGACGCGGACGGCAAGATCGACTGTAATGATCCCGAGTGCACGGCCAACGTGGCCTGCCCCGAGAACTGCAGCGATGGGATCGATAACGACGGCAACGGGCTGTCGGATTGTGCGGATCCGGAGTGCAGCAGCCTGCCGGCGTGCCAGAATGCTCTCCTCTTCTTCGTGGCTCCCGACGGCGGTCTGGCGAACGCCGACCCGGCGCGGGATCTGCCGTTCCAGAGTGTTCTCACGACGACGCTGACGGAGTTTGACTTTGCTGAGTTCGGCCACGGATACATTTTTGATCCGGCACCGCTGCAGGCAGGCACGGTCAACGTGCGTCCCAACCTGTTGGACGTGGCGGGGAACAGTGCCGCCGACCTGCAGGTGAACGGAGGGCGCCTGATCGAGACCTTCCCCTTCGTCCCTTCGATTCCCGGAATCATCGGGGGCGGCGCCGGCGGCTCGGCGCTGCTGAATCGCGTCTTTAGCGGAGCAGGCCCGGATGCGATCGGGGCGGGCATTGAATTCACGTTCTCGGAACCCGTCGAGGCGTTCGGTGTCTGG
>CAZJTF010000121.1:0-17703 GCA_964548565.1 uncultured Planctomycetales bacterium
GATGCTTCATCGGCTCGCACCCGGCTGATGGGACTTCTCACACACGCTCTGAAAGAACGACGCCTCCGGAAGCGCAAAGAAAGCGGGAGCGCGCCTCCTCGAGGAAGGCGCTCCCGCAGTGAGAGCTTCAGCAGGATAGCACGATCAGTTCAGCGTTGCCTCGCGCTTCGACTGCCAGATCGCCCAGCCCACGAGGCCGAGGCAGACGACGATCGCGATGATCCGCGTCGTGTCCCAACCGGTGTGGACGAGGGCGCGGGCCAACTCGAAGCTGTTGCCCGTAGCGGCCTTGTTCACCGTATCGACCACCAAACGGTCGTAGCCGAGCATGAGCGGCACGCCCAGGACTGCCACCATGTTCATAACCTTGAGCAACGGGTTGATCGCCGGGCCGGCCGTGTCCTTCAGCGGATCGCCGACGGTGTCGCCGGTGACCGACGCCTTGTGCTTCTCCGAGCCCTTGTCAGTGTTCTGCTCGATGTCGCGCGGCTCGTCTTCAACCATCTTCTTGGCGTTGTCCCACGCGCCGCCCGCGTTGCACATGAAGCTGGCAAGGAGCTGGCCGACGAGAATCGGCGTGAACACGCCGAGCACGGCGGGTCCGATGAGCTCTTTCTGGGCCGCACCGGTGCAGATGCGGGCCCGATCCCGACTTACGTCTCACAGGTGTCTCCCGCTCAAAGGTGTATACATGAAGATGGGCGTCACGCGCTGTGACGCCCATCCGGGTTTGCACGATGGATGATCTCGGGCCGGCGCTCACCAGGCCGGCGGCATGCCTACGAGCCCAGGCCGATCAGTTCTCCGATTTGCGGAGCATACTTGACGATCAGACCTGCAAAAACGACGGACACCATACTCATCAGTTTGATGAGGATGTTCAAGCTCGGGCCCGAGGTGTCCTTGAACGGGTCACCCACGGTGTCGCCCACCACGCCCGCCTTGTGGTCCTCCGAGCCCTTGCCGTAGATGATCGTGTCGGGCCGGCCGACCTTGACCGCCTGTTCCGCACGGATGATGAGCGAATCGCGGATGCTCGCCGGCAGCTTCTCGCGTGCCGCCGGATCGTCCACCAGTTGGCGCGCCGTCATCTTGCCGTAGGTCTCGATCAGCTTCTTGGCATTGTCCCAGGCGCCGCCGGCGTTCGCCATGAAAATGGCAACGGCGAAACCGCAGCTCAACCCGCCGGCCAGGAGGCCCATCACGCCCGCCACGCCGAAGATCAGACCGACGACCACCGGAATCGCGATCGCCAGAAGGGACGGCAGGATCATCTCGCGCTGTGCACCGGCCGTCGAGATGGCGACACACGTGGCGTAATCCGGGTACTGCTCGTTGTTCACGGTAACCCGCTTGGGCCAGTTGTCCGGATTCTGGACAAACGCTTCGTCTTTCCCCTGCGCCCGGAGCGACCCACGGATTTTTTCGAACTGGCGACGGCACTCGATCATCATCGAGTTGGCCGCGCGACCCACCGCCTTCATGGTGAGCGCACAGAAGAGGAACACAAGCAGGACGCCTGAGAACATCCCGCAGAGCACCTTCGGGTTCATCAGCGTGACGTCATAAAAATCCATGTATTGTTCGAGGGACGCGCGGTGGGCGTTGATCACCTTCAGCTCGTGAGGTTTGCCATCCGCGCCGGTAAACAGCCCTTCGCGAATAAAGGCTTCCTCCTGGGTCGTGCGCGGCCCCAGTGCGATGCGGGTCTTGTTTGGCTCGAGCTGCTTGCGGACGGCGACCGGCAGCTCGCGCAGATTGAGGGCCATGAAGGCTTCAAAGTCGCGATTGCTGTTTCCGGTTCCGATCCGCGTCCCGAATTTGCCGTGGCCCATGTAGACGGCTTCATTCTCGTTTGGATCGCTGATGACCTGAGCCACTTTGTCGCGGGCCTCGTAGATCTGGCCGAAACGGACTTCCTCGATGTACGCCGCCAGCAGTGCCAGCGCGGTAAGCGCTGCCGAGCCAATCGCAAAACCCTTGCCTGTCGCGGCCGTCGTGTTGCCGAGCGAGTCGAGGGCGTCGGTACGCTGCCGCACCTCGGGCTTTTGCCCGGTCATTTCGGCGTTGCCGCCCGCGTTGTCGGCGATCGGCCCATACGCATCGGTCGCGAGGGTGATGCCGAGCGTGGCCAGCATGCCCACTGCGGCAAAACCGACGCCATAGAGGCCGAGCATGAACTCCTGCCCGCCGCCGGCGAACATGAACGCCAGCATGATGGCGACGATAATCGTGGCCAGCGAGGCCCATGTGCTCTTCATGCCTTCCGCGATGCCGCCGATGATGATCGTCGCCGGGCCGGTGATGCCCTGAGCGCTGATCTCGCGCGTGGGCCTGTAGTCATAACTCGTGTAGTACTCGGTGGCCTTTCCGATGACCACGCCTGCGAACAGGCCGCTCACGATGGCGACCCAGATCCCAAACCAGCTCACCTTGTAACCGGCGGGCGTCTCGGGAATCGGGCTCAGGAGAAAATAGCACACCGCCAGCGCGGCCAGAGCGATCAGAACGCTGCTGCCGTTGATACCGCGGCCGAGCGCGCCCATCAGCTGCGACATCGAGGCGCCTTCCTGCGTGCGGACCATGTAGATGCCGACGATCGACAGCACGATGCCGATGCCCGCCAGCACCATGGGAGCCGCCAGGAAGCGGATCGCCGCGTTGGATCCTTCGGCGGTGAACTCAGAACCGAAGAGGGCGATCGCCGCGGCGACGCCGAGCGCCGCAGTGGAGAGGATCGAGCCAGCGTAGGACTCGTACAGGTCGGCGCCCATGCCGGCCACGTCGCCAACGTTATCGCCGACGTTGTCCGCGATGGTCGCGGGGTTGCGCGGGTCGTCTTCGGGGATCCCCGCTTCGACCTTGCCCACCAGGTCGGCACCGACGTCGGCGGCCTTCGTGTAGATACCGCCCCCGACGCGGGCGAAGAGCGCCTGGGTCGACGCGCCCATGCCGAACGTCAGCATGATGACGGTGATGGTCGAGAGACTGATGTCGCGGGCACCGAAGTACAGGATGAGGAACCAGCCGGTGATGTCGAGCAGGGCGAAGCCGACGACGACGAGGCCCATGACCGCACCGGCACGGAACGCGACAACGAGACCGCGGTTGAGGCTGTCGCGGGCGCCTGCGGCGGTACGGTTGCTGGCCAGGGTGGCCGTCCGCATGCCCAGGTATCCGCACAGGCCGCTGAAAAATCCGCCGGTGAGGAACGCGAACGGGACGATCCCGTTCTGCACCTTCAGGTAGAAAGCCATGAAGGCGAGGAGAAGCGCCAGGATCACGAAGACCACCGCCACAATGGTGTACTGCCGTCGGAGGTACGCCATGGCGCCTTCACGGACGTGACCGGCGATCTCGATCATCTCCGGGTCGCCGGGGTTCGAGTTCTTGACCTCGTGGTAGAACTTGTACGCAAAATACAGGGCGACCAGCGCCGTGATCGGCGCGATCCACCAGACGAGTGGGATTCCGGGCCTGAGGATGTTGCCTTCCGCAGCCAGCACCGGTGTACAGCACGTCAGTAGCGCGAGGACGGACATCGCCGCCGTCCCCAGCCTCGTTCCTTCCGCGTTCGCCATGTCACGAGTTCTCCCTGCACCGAAACAGCCGATGAATCCTGCGGCACGCGCGTACCGCACGTCCGCAACACACGCGCATCGTGTACCCATACCACCGGGCGCACGCTCACCTGAGAGCTGATTTGCACGCTCGAGCAGAGTGCGTGCATCGTCGTCTTGGCTGATGTACGGGACTTCGGCCGCACCCCGCGCCAGAGGTGCGTGGACGACCAGTCAACCGCCCAGCTGCCGATTCTGCCATCTGTGGGCGCCCTCAACGTCCCGACGACGTGGAGGACAGCGAACCGACCGGCAAATCAAGCCGTAGGCAATGGCTCACTTCTTGCGGGCGGGCGGCGGATAGGTCGTCTTCAGCTCGCGCTTGATAGACTTGCGCAGACGACGGCGGCGCCGCTCGCTGGGCTTCTCGTAGTAGCTCGTCCGCTTGATTTCCTTGGTCAGGCCCTCTTTCTCGCACATCTTCTTGAAGCGGCGGAGCATCTGCTCAAGGGATTCGTTGCCTCGGGCCTTCACCTTGATCATACGGAAGCGTTTCCTTTCGAACCGAACTCACTCTGCTCGACGCGTCGACTTTGTCGTCACAGAACGATCAGTATAGTGTGCGGCCCACGGACTGTAAACGGCCGAGCAGCACTGGTTTGGGGCATGCCACCCAGTCTTCCGCCGCGGAGTGGCTTCACACGACCGAGCAGTCACAAGTCATGTACACATAAAACGTTATAGACAGCAGCGATGTCGGAGAGCCTGCCTCAACCTCATCCGACCCCCATGGGGCAGCGGAGGCAGGCCCGATGGGGGGGTGCTCACGCCGTGCACCTCCTGCGTTCCGCTGTTCGCGGCGACCTCGCCACCGGCTGATTGCCGGCACCGCCGCAGGCCCGAGAGGACGGTGCCGGGCAGGCCCGGATGTCCGGCCGGACAACCGTAGGTCAACTCCGACCCTGGTGACGGTATAATGCCTCCCGTCTGCCGCCTCGTTCGAGGCGCTCCTGCATGGGATGTCCCATGTGGCCAGGCACACGCCTGGTTTGCTGCACCTGTGACCGACAACGTGAGGATCACGACATGAACACGCCGAACGTTCCAACCGGATGCGCATGCTGCGGACTGAGCCGGCGCCGTTTTCTGGCCGCGGGGTGTGCGGCGGCCTGCGCCGGGGCGGGGGGCATTCTCGCGGTCCCGCGCCGCGCACGTGCCGCCGAGGACACGAAGATCAAAATCCGCATCGTCTATTCTCTCCACGCTGCGAAACAGCCCGGACCGGACTGGCCGAACGTGGGCTTCGACTTCGAGCCGGTGATGAAGCGAATCGCCGGCGAACTCACCCGGCAGTGCCCGGGCTTTGAGTTCACGACGGCCATGGCCGCCGGTCCGGAGGCTGCCCAGAAGATCCTGCAGGAGGATCAGGGCAACATGGACGGCTACGTCGTGTACCAGATGAACTGCTGGAACCGGGTGATCCAGACGATCGCGGCGTCAGGCAAGCCGGTTCTGTACGCCGACTTCCAGTACGGCGGGAGCGGTGGGTTTCTCGTTTATACGGCCGGATTCCTTCGCAGCGCCACCCCGAACGTCGGGTTCGTCGCGTCCTCGCGGATGGAGGACGTTGCCGCCGCGGTGCGGTGCTTCGCGATCGCCAGGAAGGGGGGCAGCCCCGCCGATTTCGTGGCGGCCACCGCGCGCGTCCGACGCGAACGCACGCCGAAGGCTGATGGTTCGAACTGCGAGCCGGACAAGCTGGCGACACTCTCCCCGAAGGAATGCCTGGCCGAGATGAAGCGGTCGAAGATCCTGGCCGTCGAGGAGGGCCGGCCGAAAATAGCGGATGCGATCCGGAGCGAAATGGGCATCGAGGTTGTGCCGGTCAAGTTCGCCGAACTCAATGCGGCGTGGGAGGCGGCCGACAAGGACGCCTCGCGCGAGCTTGCGGCAGGCTGGCGGAAGACGGCCGCCCGGGTCGCGGGCGTCGACGACGCCACGCTCGAGACGTCGGCCGCGATGTACTTTGCCCAGAGGGCGGTGCTCAGGAAATATGCCGCCAACGCCATCACCATCAACTGCCTCGGCGGCTTCTACGGCAAGCACATCCACGCGTACCCCTGCCTGGGATTCCACCAGCTTCTGAACGACGGGCTGGTCGGCGCGTGCGAATGCGACATCCGCTCGACGGCCACGATGGTCGCAATGACCGCGCTCACGGAGGGCCGCCCGGGGTACATCTCGGATCCGGTGATCGACACGGCCTCGCGCCAGATCATTTACGCGCACTGCGTCTCGTCGAACCGCCCGTTCGGCGCGAAAGGCAAGGCGAGCCCCTTCCAGATCCTCACGCACTCCGAGGACCGGCAGGGGGCATCGGTCCGCGCCGTCCTGCCGCTCGGCTACATGACGACCACCGTCGAGTTCAAACCCGAAGAAAAGACGATCCTCTTCCACCAGGCAAGAGCCGTCGCCAACGTCGATGACGACCGCGCCTGCCGGACCAAGCTCGCCGGCCAGCCCGTGGGCGACATCGAGAAGCTGTTCACGCAATGGGACCAGTGGGGCTGGCACCGTGTGACGGTGTACGGCGACCTGAAGGAGCCGGTCTTCGCCCTCGCCGACACAATGGGATGGAAGGTGCTGGAAGAGGCGTAGGCTTCCCACGGCACATTGCGACGCCTGCTCCGCGACTTCCCGAAAGCCCTGAGGTGGTGCGTTCACACGCCCGGCAACGCAGCTGTTTCAGGCCTGTGTTTCCGCCGTGGCGGGGGAGTTGAGGGCGCGGACGGCGGCCTGCAGGTCCTGCGTGAGCTCGGCGCGCATGCGGGTGCGGGCATCGTGGTCCGGAGCGCGAAGAATGGCTGACGGGTGCCATGTCGCCATCGTGAGCCGCGCCCATGGCGACTCGAAGATCCGCCCGCGCTCCCTGGTGATGCGAAAGGCTGTGCCCAGCAGTGACTGGGCGGCAGTCGCGCCGAGGGCAACCACGATCTGCGGCTTGACCACCGAGATCTCCGCCTCGAGCCACGGACGGCATGCGACGATCTCGCTCGTGCGCGGCTTGTCGTGCATACGCCGCTTCTGGCCGGAGACGGCCCTCCACTTGAAGTGTTTCACGGCGTTGGTGACGTACACACGCGCGCGGTCGATCTGCACCTCTTCCAGCACCGCGTCGAGCATCTGGCCGGCCGGCCCGACGAACGGGCGTCCCTGGCGGTCTTCGACGTCGCCGGGCTGCTCGCCCACAAACATCAGCAGGGCGTTGCGTGTGCCTTCGCCGAAAACGGTCTGCGTGGCCCGCTTGTAGAGGTCGCAGCCGCGGCACACGGCGGCCGCCTGCCTCAGGGCTGGCAGCGACAGGCGTTCGGGCAGGAAATCCGCCGCACTCGTCTGGCGTGTCGTCCGAGCCATGTCGATTGTATGCCTCTGCCAGTTCGGTCCGGCAGATCCTCTCGGCGTCCTCCCGGCGCGTGGGTCCTTGTATTTTGGCTGCGCATGAGCATTCGGCTATTCTTTTCTACCCTGGGGTCGGCTTCCCGGATGACGCGCGGCGCGCACAGCCACCGGCACGATCTCGACCACCGGACGAGGAGATGACTCATGCATCGCGCATTCCCTCTCGGCTGCACTCTGTTAACGGTGTCAGCGTTTGCCGCGGCCGCCGAACAGGAGCGTGCCCCGCTGCCGCCGCTGCTTCCTGTTGCGAAGCCGGTCACCGCGGAGGCGCAGCCGATCTTTGACGGAAAAACTCTGGCCGGCTGGAAACAGGCGGGGGATGGCAAGTGGAGCGTCGATGATGGAGCGATTCTCGGTGAAACAGGCGGAGGCGGACACGGGTGGCTCATCTACGAAGAGCCGCTGACGGACTTCGTGCTGCGATTCGAAGGGAAGTTCGAGGATCACGGCAACAGCGGCATCCAGATCCGCAGCCACATGATCGGCGAAGAAATGTACGGGTACCAGGCCGATTTCGATCCCGACGGCAAGATCGGCATCACCGGAGCGATCTACGAGGAGGGGCCGGGTCTGCGCGGCTGGCTGGCGAAGGACGCGGCGAAGGCGAAAGAGACGCTCAAGCCGATGGGAGAGTGGAACCAGTACGAGATCACTGCTGCCGGCGACCGTCTTCGGACCCGAGTCAATGGCCAGGTGTTGTCGGACATTCGCGACTACCGCGCGCGATCGGGCCTGCTCGCCCTGCAGGTGCACTCGGGAAAGGAGCCGCCGGTCAAGGTGCGATTCCGGAACCTGCAATTGCTGAATCTCGCGAATCCCGAGCCATGGACGCCACTCTTCAATGGCAAAGACCTGACGGGTTGGCACACCCAGGGCGAGCGCGATGTCTGGACCGTGCAGGACGGCCAGATCATCGGCGAACTGGTCAAACCGAGTCCGTACGCATACCTGGCCACGGACAAGCGGCACGACAACTTCGAGCTGAAGCTCGAGATGAAGTTCGACACGGACACGGGGAACAGCGGCGTATTCTTCCGTTGCTCGTTTCCTCCGCAGTGCGCGAGCTGCGGTGAAGTCGCGCGAAAGCTGCCGGAGGACGCAGACCCGTTCAAGTGCCCGAAGTGCGGCCACGGACAGTCGAAGCCGATGCGTGAACGCGTCCACATCCATGGCCCGCAGGCGGAGTTCGCGCCGGCTGCCCACGTCACGTCACCAACCGCGGTGATTTACGACGCGCGCGGCCACGGCTGGGTCAATCTCGACAAGATTGATGACCACATGCGGAAGATGAACCGCAACAAGGAGTGGAACGAGCTGCGGATGATCGCGTGGGGCGACCGCGTGATCACCTGGCTCAACGGGTGGCTGGTGAGCGATATCAGCGACTACGACTTCCCCGATACGGGGATCATCGCGCTCCAGATGCACGAGACGAAGGAGGCGATCAAGGTGCGGTTCCGAAACCTGCAGATCCGGCAACTGCCTGCACCGCCCGCAACGCAGCCATAGTCATCCGGCGGGTGCCGCACGCCCGCTCAGGAGGGCGCCCCCGCCAGCGCGCCGGCCTCGCCGTGCATCACGACGCGGTTGCGTCCGCCCGCCTTGGCGGCATACAGGGCCCGGTCGGCGAGTTCGACGAGACGCGCGGGACCCGCGTTCGGGCCGGCCTGCCGCATCTGAACGCCGCCGATGCTGATCGTGATCGTCAGATTTGTCTTCTTCGCGGGAATGCGAAGCCGCTGGATGGCCAGGCGGAGTTGCTCGGCGAACTGGCGGAGCCGCCACTCGGTCGTATCCGGCAGGATGACAGCAAACTCTTCGCCGCCATAGCGGGCCGGCAAGGCGTCTGACCCGCACGTCGAGCGCAGACATTCGCCGATCTGCCGCAAAACCTCGTCCCCGGTCTGGTGGCCGAACGTGTCGTTCAACTGCTTGAATCGATCGGCGTCCAGCAGCAGCAATCCCAGGCAGTCTCTTCCTCCGGACGCGCGCGCGCACTCCTGCTCGAGACGCTCCTGGAACATGGCGCGGTTCGCAATGCCGGTGAGGGCGTCGGTGGTCGCCTGACGAGACAGGCGCGTATTCTCGTCGTGCAGTTCCTCGACCTGCCGCCGGGCCGCTTGCTCGCGCTGGGCGATCTCCGCCCGCTCCAGCTCCGCGGACAGGGAGAGTCGCGTCAGCTGGGTCATCGCTTCCGCCTGGATGTCCTGGTAGCGCCGCGTCTGGCCGACGTTGACCGAGAAGAGCGACGCCGTCTCGCGTACGTGACGATCCAGTGCCTGGAGGACCTCCTGAAGCGCCACGTCCGCTATCGGAAGGTAATTCACCAGGTCCTGCCGGAGCGCTTCCAGGCCGCCGGCGGGATCCTGGTTGCAGAACAGCTCGGAAATGTGCGTCGCGGCACGGATCACGCGAACAAAGCAAAGCTCGCAGTTCTCGCGACAGCAGATGTCGCGCAGCGCTGCGTGATGTGTCCGCGTTGCGCAGCAGAGCGTCTGGGGCAGCCCCCAGAGGGTCAGCAGTTCAGCCGTGATGGTCTCGTGGCTCGCGCCGAGGACGGCAAACTCGCAGGTCTGCAGGGCTTCGCCCGTGCAGGCCTGGCGTTCGAGAACCGGCTCGTACAGGTCCCGCGCACAGTGGTAGGCGGCCAGCATCCCAATGTCGCACAGCAGGCCGGCAACGAACGCTTCCTCCGCGATTCCGTTCCGCGTCTGCTCGGCCAGCAGGCGGCTCGCGACCGCCGTCGTCAGGGAGCGCCGCCAGTAGCCGGTGTAGTCGAAGGTACCTGCCGCCCGGTTCTCGCGCATGCTGTCGACGAGGGAGAACCCGAGCACCATGACCTTGACCGTGCGCATGCCGAGCACGACGACGGCCTGCTGAAGCGAGGAGGTTTTTCGGGGACGTCCGAAAAGCGAGGAGTTCACGAGGCGGAGCAGGCGAAGGGTCAGTGCCGGATCGTGCTGGATCACGGCGGCGATCTGGGCCGCGGACACCTCTTGCTGCATCAACCGCAGCACCTCCACGGCCACGCTGGGTAAGGACGGCAGGTTTTCAGCAGATGCGATCCTCTCGATGATCTCTGGCCTGTACGACACGCTCACTCCTCTGCACCCGCGGAATCTCCGTGCCAGGCTCTCCTGCCGGCAATCCGGAGACGAACATCCATGTCACCCGCAACCCGTATCCACCATCGCCCGCGACAGCGGTGGCCTTTGCTCGGGTTGCCGGTTTCGATGCGGAACAGTGGTGTTCCCCGACACTATTGAAATCGGCCAAACGTGAACGCACCTTCATGGGCCTAAAGGGCCGCACGCCGAAATGCGGACTGACTGACGGGGCGGGAAGCGGGGCACCGGGCCCGGAGCCATAACAGCCGTCCATGTAGACGCCGGAGCATCCCGCGCAGACAATTCCCGGTTACCGGACGCTCATACAGGCGTATGATCCGCTGTCATGGTCCCGACTTGATGGAGAATGCCTTGACCCCCGAAGACGAGAAGCCGCTCCCGCCGTCCAGGGTGCTCGTGGTGGATGACAACGCGCAGAATCTGGAGTTGCTCACCGCGTACATGGAAGAGGTCCCGAACGTCACGACCATCGCCGCGTCCAACGGAATCGAGGCTCTCGCGAGGGTGGCGGCCGAGCAGCCCGACCTGATTCTGCTCGACATCATGATGCCGAAGATGTCGGGATTCGAAGTCTGCCGGCAGCTCAAAAGCGACCCGGAGACCCGCGACATCCAGATCGTGATGGTGACAGCGCTCAACGAGGTCGGCGACCACGAGCGGGCGGTAGACTGCGGCACCGATGAATTCCTCACCAAGCCGGTCAACCGGATCGAACTCATCACCCGCGTGAAAAGCCTGTTGCGCCTGCGGCATCTGAAGCGCGAACTGCAGCAGACGCTGGACTCCATGGAGGGGCGGGGCGGCGCCCGGCGGGACCGCGACAGCTGACGACATTCCACCCCTGGAGAGAAAACATGATCAGGAGCCCCAGGCTTCTCGCGTGTGCGATCCTGCTTGCGCCGGTGATTTGCGTCGGCGCAGAGTCAGCGCCGGCCACAACACAGCCGGCTGCCAGGGTTCTCACGGAAGTCGGGCGGCAGGTGGATCGTCCGGACGAACGCGTGAGCCTCCTGAGCAACGGTATGACCGTGTTGCTCAAGGCCCATCGCTCGGCGCCGGTTGTCTCGGTGCGGATGTACTGCCGGACCGGCAGCATCTACGAGCAGGAGTACCTCGGCAGCGGGATGAGCCATCTCTTCGAGCATCTGCTGCACGGGGCGGCGACGACCACGCGTTCCGAGGAGCGATCCCGCGAGATTCTGAACGAGATCGGCGGGAACACGAACGCCTACACCACCTACGACGTCACCTGCTATTTCATCAACACGTCCAAAGAGCACCTGTCGACCGCGGTGAGCCTGCTGGGCGACTGGATTACCCGCCCGACGTTCCCCCAGGCGGCGTTCGAACGCGAGTGGGGCGTCGTGCAGCGTGAACTCGAGCGCGATCTCGACAACCCCGACGAGCAGCTCTTTCAGCTGCTGATGACCACGATGTTCCGCGAGCATCCGGCGCGGTACCCGATCATCGGGCACCAGCCGATCGTGCAGAAGCTGACCAAGGAGGACATCGTCGGCTATTACCGGCGGATGTACGTGCCCGACAACATTGTCGTGTGCGTCGCGGGCGACATCGATCTCGACGCCGCGCTGGCTCTCGTGCAGCAGCAGTTCGCGTCTTTCACCCGGCAGCGCGTGCCGAACATCGTCCTGCCGGAAGAGCCCCCGATGACCACGCCCCGCTTCGCCGTGAAGCGCATGAAGGTCCCGGCTGCCATGGTGCAGCTTGCCTGGCCGAGCATTCCGCTGACGCACCCCGATCTCTACGCCCTCGACGTCCTCAGCTACATCCTGACGCAGGGCGACAGCTCGCGCCTCGTCCGGACGGTGCGTGACACGGGCCTGGCATACACTGTGGACAGCATGAGCTGGACGCCGGCCTGGGCGCGGGGGATCTTCGCCGTCAGCATGCGGCTCGTTCCGGACGCCGTGGAGAAGGCCCGCGCGGCCGTCCTCGAGCAGGTGGAGCTCCTGAAAAAAGACCTCGTCACGCCCGAGGAACTGCGGCAGGCGCAGAATCAGAAGGCGGCCGAGCACGTTTTCGCATCGCAGACGGCCGAGAGCGTCGCGGAAAAGATGGTGCAGGACTACCTCAGCACGGGCAACACGCACTTCAGCCAGGCTTACGTCGACGGCATCCAGCGTGTGACCCCCGAGCAGGTCCGCGAAGTCGCCCGGCGGTACCTGTTGACGGATCGGATGGCGACAATCTCCGTCCTGCCGGAGGGCGGCCCGGAAGCAGCGCAGCCCCCGGCCGAGCGCGGCCAGCCGGGTGAGGTGCGGCTTATCCGACTCGACAATGGGCTGCGCTGCCTGATCCGGCGCGATCCGACGACCCCGATCGTCGCCATGCAGGCGTATGCGCTCGGCGGCGTGCTGCTCGAGACCCCGGAAACCAGCGGCTATAGCCGTTTGGCGGCGCTCACCGCAGTTCGGGGCACGTCGAAGCGCACGGCTGAGCAGATCGCGCGGTTCTTCGACTCACGCGGCGGCTCCCTGGAGGCGACATCCGGCGCGAACACGATCTACTTCCAGTCGCAGGTGCTCAGCCGTGATTTTCCGGAGGCCCTGGATGTCTTCGCCGACGTCGTGTGCAACCCGACGTTCCAGCCGGCCGAACTCGATGCTGTCCGCCCGCGGGTTCTCGATGCGATTGACCAGATCGATGAATCGTGGCGCACGGAGGTGACGGCGTACGTGCAGCGCAAGCTCTTCGGCCATGCAAGCCCCTACGCGATGCAGCCGGTCGGTTCGACCCCGGTTGTCCGACAGGCAAAGGCAGAGGAAATCGCGGGGTTTTACCGCCGCTCTTTCACCGGGCCGAACACCGTGGTCGCCATTTTCGGCGACGTGAAGCCCGAGGAGGCGGAATCGCTCGTGCGTCGGCATTTCGCAGGCCTGTCGAAAGGCGCGATTGAGTTGCCGAACCCGTCGGAGCCCGGGAACCCGGCGCCGGTGCTGTACAAGAAGGAAAAGCCGCCCACACGCGGCGTGGCGGGGGTGGCCCTCGGGTTTCACGGCACGACCGTGAAGAACACCGATGACGTGGCCGCCCTTGCGATGCTCCAGACGGTGATCAACGGGTACCGCTACCCGACCGGCTGGCTGCAGGACGCGTTGCGGGGCGGGGACCGGAGCCTTGTGTACGAGGTGCATTCCCGCAATGTGCCCGGACTGATCCCGGGCTCGTTTGTCATCCTCGCTGCCTGCGAGCCCGCCAAAGTGAACGACGTGTATGGCATCATCCAGGAGCACATCCGCAAGGCCAGGGCCGGCAACTTCACGGCGGAGGAGATCGAGCGGGCGCGAACGATCATCGTCACGACCGAACTGATGGAGAATCAGACGAACGAGGACCGTGCCATGCAGGCGGCCACGGACGAGCTGTACGGGCTGGGTTACGACTATCGATCACAGTACCTCGAGCGAATTCGCCGGATTGGTGCGGCCGAGATGCGCCGGGTGGCGGAAGAATATCTCGTGAATCCCACGGTTGCGGTGGTCACGCCGGCGCCGCAGCTCGTGGACATCGGCATTCGACCGGCGGGCATCGACAAGGATCAGCCCAGGCGTGAGGAGGGCAGCCAGTGAGTGCGTCGAAGGATTATGTGTCGCTTCCGCTCCGAGACCTGCTCGAGGACATCGGCGCACGCACACCGACGCCCGGCGGCGGCAGTGTCGCGGCCCTCGTGGGGGCGCTCGGCGCCGCGCTGGCCCGCATGACGATTCACTTCACGGTGGGCAAGCCGAAGTACGCGGAGCATGCCGAGCACCTCAACCAGCTCCTGGGAGAAATGACACGGGCGGGTGAGATGTTCATGCAGCTCATGCAGGAGGACATGGCGGCTTACGAGCGATTCTCGGCCGCGAAGAAAGCGGGCGATCCCGAGGAGCAGCAGCGTGCGATCGCCACGGCGGTGGCCGTCCCCATGGAGATCGTGGTGCTGGGCGGTGCGGTCGTCGCACGCATCGACGAGTGCAAGGACTGCGTCAACTCATACCTGTTCAGCGATTTCCAGGTCGGCGCCATCCTCGCCGGTGCGGCCGCCGAGTCAGCCGCGACGAACGTGCGCATCAACCTCAAGGAAATGACGGACCGACGCGAAGCCGACCGGCTCTCGGCTCAGCTCGACACGCTGCTCGAGCGTGCCCGCCGGCATCGCGACTCGATCCTGCACCACGAGTTGTGAGCGGGCCCGGACACCGGCTGCGTCTGGCAGCGCGGCGGACTGAATCTGCCTGCCGCGCTTTGCCGATGTAATGCTCGATGCCTGACGAGCCTTCCTACATCCTTGACATCCGCAGCCTGTCCGATGGGGGCGAGCCCTCCGGCCAGCCGCCGGAAGCGTCGTCCGGTACCGACGCCCAGGGCCGGCGCTGGATCGGTCTCCAGTTCGACTGCTGCGGCGTGTACACCCGCATCTACCGCAATCGCGACGGGACGGCCTACACGGGCGCGTGCCCGCGCTGCGGTCGACCGGTGCAGATCCGCATCGGCCAGGGTGGGACGAACAGCCGCATGTTCCGCGCGACCTGATGTCACCACAAGGTTTGCGGGCAATAGGAGCCATTGAATGCCCCGCGCTCGTCAGGGTTTTTTCACCTTCTCCTTCCGCGGCAACTCCCTGGCAATCACGAATGGCAGAGCAGCAAGCATCCAGGTCCCTGGATCGAGAGCCGCGGGCAGAAACGCCCACAGGCTGAACGTGGACGATCCACACACCCACGCGAGGGCCGAGAAAATCAGCGAGAGGAACGGAATGTTGGAGTCGTGACCGTGGTGGCGATGCGCCTTCATGCATCCAGCGATGTTGCCCACCAGGATGAGTACCGCGAATACCAGGAAGATGGCGGCGACATAAAGCATTTCGACAGCCGCGATCAGGAGCCGGGCACGCCCTGAAAGTCACTGCGGTGGCGGAAGCTGCTCGACCTGCGGGAGGTCTTCGAGGCCGGAGAGGCCGAAAACCTCTAGAAAGCGTTTCGTGGTTCCGTAGAGCATCGGACGCCCGACGTCTTCCGCGCGCCCGACGATCTTCACGAGACCGAGCTCGCGCAGGCGGTTCAGCATTTCGCCGGCCGAAACGCCGCGGATCGCCTCGATCTCCGCCCGCACAACCGGCTGCTTGTAGGCGACGACGGCCAGTGTCTCCATGGCCGCGGGAGAGAGCTTCGAGTCCTGGCGGGTCTGCCGGAGTCGACGCAGCCAGGTGTTGTATTGCGGCAGCGTGAGCATCTGGTAGCCGCCCGCCAGCTTCTCGATCCGGAAGACCGCGCCCTCCTTCGTGTACCGCTTGTTGAGGGCCTCGATGTGCTTGCGCACTTCGCGGGCAGAGCCTATGCCCAGAATGGAGACGATCTTGGAGAGCGCGAGCGGGGCGTCCGAGACGAAGAGAATGGCCTCGATCACCTGGCGGGTCGTGACCTCGGTGCCCGGCATATCGGTGGCGAGCGATTCGAGCGAGACAGCGTCGTCGCCTTCCGACGCCTCGCCCGCGTCCGCGTCTTCGTCAGGGTCGTCCGAAGCCGTCACGAGGGCGGGGAAGCTCACGGTCGGCGCCTGCGGATCAGCGGACTCTCCCGGTTCATCCGACGGCGCATCATCCCCGGGTACGGGTGCGTCGCCGTCGCTGTCGGGCTGGGGATCGGCGGCAGGTGCGATACCGGCGTCAGCTTCAGGAGTCCCGGCCTCGGCCGGGCTCGCGGATTCCGAGTCGGGCGGAGCCAGGCCGACCGGACCGACACCGGCGGCGGTATCGCCGGGGCTCTCCGGCTCCTCCGGAGCGGAGGCTTCGCCGGCAGCGGGCAATTCGTCCTGGATCGCGGCCTCGGCGACTGACTCTGCCGCGCCGGGCGGCTTGCGTGGACGGCGCCGGCGCGACCGGGGTGCCTTCGGGGCCTCGACAGGCATTTCGGGTAGGGGCTCCACGACCTGTTCCGGGTCCGCGGAGCCGTCCGTCACTGTGCCGGAGGGGGTGAGCGCCTCCATGCTCTCGTCCTGTACCTCGCGCATGGGGGGATCATATCGCAGCCCGCCGGGGGGCGTCTACGTCCGGAAACTGCGGGAAACACTGGTTTCCAGTGCCGCAGTTCCATGACGCAAACGTCCGCGCCTTGATTGTGTCTGACTGGCCGGGGACTCGCCGCAACAGTCGCCCACGAGGTGACACTATGACCGACCTGAGGCGTGCGATCCGTATCGTCTGCATCTGGACAGTTCCGTTCCTGATCAGCTTGCCCGTCGGCTGCATTCCTCTGCCGGGTGGGCTCATCGGCAATGGCGACTACGAGGATTGGTGCGACGATTGCGACGACTGGTACGACGGCGATTATTACGGGTGGTACGGGGGCGGGTGGTACGACGTCGCCTGGTACGACGATCCGTGGTACGGCTATGACGACGGCTACTACTACGACGATTACTACTATGATGATTACTACTACGAAGACTGGTACGACGAGGGCTACTACTACGAGGACTGGTATTACGACGAGTGGTATGCGTACGAAGACCCGTACTACTGGTGAAGCCTGACACACCAGTCGGCGAACGCGCACAAGATCATCGTGGACCCATCCAGCGGAGCTGGCTGATCTCAGCTGTGGGAATCTTCCGGGCCGAATGAGTCGTCGAGGTTGATGGCGGCCGTGTCGTCGCTGGCCGCGAGCGCCTCGAGGGCGCTGATCGGATCTTCCTCGTCCGCAGCGGTAAACAGGTCGCTTTCGGCGATCCCCGCGGCACTGCCGGCAGCGGCGGGAGCGGCCGTCTTGCTGGAGGGCGTACGAGCCTCGAGCCGGGTCTGCACAGGGCGGAGGTCCGACGGCTGGCCGTCAATCTGGACGGTGAAGACGACGGGACCGATGACCACGTGATCGCCGGCGGCGAGTTCCTGCTCCGAAATCCGCTTGTTGTTGACGTAGGTGCCGTTGGCGCTGCCCAGGTCGCGCAGGGTGACGTTGTCCTTGCCGACCATAATGACTGCATGGCGACGCGAAATCTCGGCGAGCGGGATCCTCAGGTCGCAGTCCTCCTTGCGGCCGACGACCGTCTTGCCCACCTCAATGGGGAACATCTTCCGCTCACCACTCTCTTTGAACATGATGAAAGCGACTTGCATGGATGCAAACCTCAAAGTCGGTGAGGTAACCACCTGCGACGTGGCCGGTCCCTCGGGCGGACGACACTCTCACCCCGGAGAATGATCCGACTACCCGAAGTCTACCGGTTCTCGGCCGGCCTGACAAGGGAAAGCCCGACAGAAGTCGCCACGCGCGCTCGCCGGGCCGCCGGCGTTAAGTCCTCAGGCGATGCGGAGTTGCGGCATGCGGGCTCGCGGCGGAGACGCTGGACGAGTCGCTCGACCCCGCGCGGACGCGCAGACTCAGCGCCTCATCCGTGCGACGGACCGTCGTTCCTTGACACTGCCGCAGCGTGCACTATATTAACGGATCTCCCGCCGGCGGGGGCAATCTGCCGGTCCGGGGCCGTAGCTCAATTGGTTAGAGCATCGGCTTGTCACGCCGAAGGTTGCGGGTTCGAGCCCCGTCGGCCTCGTT
>CAZJTF010000122.1:0-17618 GCA_964548565.1 uncultured Planctomycetales bacterium
ACGCCGGCGACGTCGTCATCGGTGATCTGCGCCGTGATCATTCCGCCCGTGAGGCCGTCGTAGCCCGGATCCCCGCTCGCCGCCATATGCGTCAGCGTGTCGGCGTGCGGACCCTCGGCCGTATCGTCGTTCACGGCGGCCACCGTGATCGTCTGCGGCTGATCCCACGTGCCCGGCGTCAATACGAGCGTGATCGGGGTGCCGGCCCCGTCGCCGAGGTCAAGCTGAGCGCCTGGCGTGAGTGTCACTGTCACGTCCGCGCCCGGCATCGACGACAGGCGGATCGTGTACGTATCCGTCGCGCCGCCCTCGGTCACATGTGTGGAACCGTCGGATTCCGCGAGCACGATTCCCGCCGCATCGTCGTCGGTGATCGCGACAGTCACCGCACCCACGGCGATCCCGTTGTAGTTCGCGTCGGTGCTGGCGGCCGCATGGGCGATCGAGACGCTGCGCGGCCCGTCCGCCACTACGTTGTTGACCGCCAGGACTGCAATCGTCTGCGGCGTATCCCAGGTGGACGGCGTGAACGTCACCGCGACGCCCGCACCCGGCCCCGCCCCCAGGTCGCACTGGGAATCAGGGGTCGCGGTGATCGTGACATCCATGACCGGCTCCGACGTGAGAACGATCGTGTACAAATCACCCGCGCCCGCCTCAATCGCGGCAGTCGATCCGTCGGTTTCAGTGACCGTTACCCCGGCGTTGTCATTGTCGGCAACCGTGGCGGTAACGCTGCCAACCAGGATTCCGTTGTAGCCCGGGTCCGCACTGCTCACAGTGTGCGTGATGATGGCGGCGTGCAGCCCCTCCGCCACGCGATCATCGACTGCCGAGACCGTGACCGTCTGCGGCACGTTCCAGTTTGCGTCGGTAAATGTCATTGACACCGGGCTGACTGTGACAGGGGCATCCGCGGTGAACGTCACGACGACGTCCGCCAGCGGCTGCGACTGCATCACTATCGTGTACGTGTCCGAGCCGCCGCCTTCCGCCACGACCGTCGCGCCGCCGGACTCCGTGACCAGGAAGCCTACCGGTTCGTCGTCCATGAGGTTCAGCGTATGCGTGCTGAGGCTCCCCTTCACCGCGTTCACCGGGTCGCCCAGCGTAACGACCACTGTCTCGCTGTCATCGTCGATGAAATCGTCGTTCACCGTCACCGTGATTGTCCCCGTCGTGTCGCCGGCGGGGATCGTGAGCGGGCTTGCATCGATTGTGTAATCCGCCGGCGAGGATGCCGTGCCGCCGACCGAGAAGGGCACGGTTACGTCGTGGCTGGAGGGCGTCGAAAGCGTCAAATGGATCGCCGCAGACGGAACTGTTTCGTCGACACTCTGCGCGGCCAGCGCAAAGCTGAGATAGGCCGTGTCATTGTCCGTCACGGCGACGTTCACCGGCCCGAGGCTCATGCCGTCATACTTCGGGTCGGTGCTGGCGACGGCATGAAGGATCGTCGACGCGTGAGGGCCTTCCGCCACGATGTCGTTCACCGCTGCAACGGCGATCGCCTTTGGTGCGTTCCAGTCGGCCGGCGTGAACGTCCTTGTGACGGCGGTACCCGCGCCTGCGCCGAGGTCCGTCTGCGTGTCGGGTGTCATCGTGATCGTCACGTCTGCGATCGGTTGCGTGTTGAGCACAAGCGTGTACGTGTCGCCAGCGCCGCCTTCTGTGGCCTGTGTGCTGCCGCCGGATTCGGTCCGCGTGATGCCGGCAACGTCGTTGTCCGCGATGGTGGCCGTAATCCCGACGATCGCCAGCCCGTCGTAGAACGGGTCAGCGCTGCCGGGCGTGTGCACGATGCCTGCAGTGTGCGGGCCTTCGTCTACGGCGTCATCCACCGCGGTGACGTTCACCGGTTGCGGCGTATTCCAGTTGCCCGGCGTGAAGATCCGTGTGACGGCGGCCCCGGCTCCCGAGCCCAGGTCGACCGCCGCGTCAGGCGTGACCATGATCGTGACCGGCGCCGTGGGCCGCGAATTCAGCACCAGTGTGTATGTGTCGGCCGCGCCGCCCTCCGTCACCGCCGTTCCCCCGCCCGTTTCGGTGACGATCACGCCGGCGCTGTCGTTGTCCGCAACGGCGGCGACGATGCTCACGACGGGCATGCCGTTGTACAGCGGATCCGCGCTGGCGACCGTCTGCGTAACGTTCGACACGTGCAGGCCCTCGGCCACCGCGTCGTCGACCGCGCCAATCGTGACCGTCTGCGGCGTATTCCAGTCGGCGGGCGTGAAGACCCGCGTCCCCGCGGTGCCCGCCCCTGCGCCGACGTTGCTCTGGCCGTCCGGGGTGATGGTGATCGTCACATCTGCGATGGGTTGCGACGCGAGGACGAGCGTCCAACTGTCGGCCGCGCCGCCTTCCGCGAGATCGGTGCTGCCGCCGGATTCACTCACAGCGATGCCGGCGGCATCATCGTCCGCGATCTGTGCGACGATATTGCCGACCCCCACGCCATCGTAGAGCGGATCCGCGCTGCTGGCCGCATGCGTGATCGTCGTCGCGTGCACGCCCTCAGCCACGAAATCGTTGGCAGCGCTCACTGTGATCGTCTGCGGCACGTTCCAGGTCAGGTTCGTGAACGTGACGTTGATCGGAGTCCCCGCGCCGGCGCAGACGCTGCCCTGGCTGTCGGGGGTGATGCTGATCGTGACGTCCGCCGTCGGCTCCGAGCGCAGGGCGATGGTGTACGTGTCTGTCGCTCCGCCCTCGACGACCACTGTGGACCCTGCCGTCTCCGTCAGAATGACGCCAGCGACGTCGTCATCGGTGACTTGCAGCGTGACGCTGCTCGCCGCAATTCCGTTGTAGCCCGCATCCGCGCTGGCGACGCTATGCGTGATCGTGGCCGTGTGTGCACCCTCCGCGACCCAGTCGTTCACCGCGGTGACGTTCACTGTCTGGGCGACGTTCCAGTTGACGGGTGTGAACGTCCGAACGATCGCGACGCCCGCTCCCGCACCCACATCCGCCCCCGCGTCCGGCGTCACGGTGATCGCCACGTCGGCGAGCGGCTCGGACGACAGCACGAGTGTCCACGCGTCTCCCGCGCCGCCTTCGACAGCATTGGTGGAGCCGCCGGATTCCGTGACGATCACACCGGCGACGTCGTTGTCGGTGATCGTGGCGATGACGTCACCGATGACAATGCCCTGGTAATCGGGATCGGCGCTCGCGGCCGCGTGGGTGATCGTCGAGGCGTGCACTCCTTCCGCGACGGCGTCATCGGCAGCGATGACGGTGATGCTCTGCGGAACGTTCCAGTTCGCGCCGGTGAATGTCACACTGGCCGGGCTGACGCTCGCCTTGCCGTCGGTCGTGAGCGAAATGATGACGTCCGCCAGAGGCTGCGACTGCAGGACGAGCGTGTACGCGTCCGTCGCGCCGCCCTCCGTCACGGTCGTGGATCCGTCCGATTGCGTGCCGCTCACGCCCGGCGGTTCATTATCCGTAATCGTCACGGTGTGGACGACAACCGCGCCCTTCACGGCGTTCACGGGATTGCCCATCGTTACGACGATGGTCTCGTCGTTGTCGTTGATCCAGTCGTCGAGGATGGTGATGGCGATGGAGGCCGTCAGCGACCCGGCCGGGATGATCACCGGGCTGGGCGCGATCGAGTAATCCGCGTCCACTGTGGCTGTGCCGCTGATCGTGTACGGCACCGTCACATCCATGGCCGACAACGCACTGGACTGCACGACAACGGTAATCGCACCGTCCAACTCGGTCCGACTCTGCGCCGCCAGCGTGAAACTCACCGCCGCCACATCGTCTTCCGCGATATCCACCGCGACCGGGGACACGGCGAGGCCGTTGAAATGCACGTCCCCGCTGGCGACGGCGTGCGTGATGTTGACGGTGCGCGGCCCCTGCACATAGCTATCGTTCACAGCGCCGACGCTGATCGTCTGCGGCGTGTTCCAGTCAGCGTACGTGAACGTGCGGGTGACCGCGGCGCCCGCGCCGGCTCCGAGGCTCAATTGTGCATCAGGCGTCACCGTGACGACCACGTCAGACGCCGGCCGCGCAGTGAGCGCCAGAGTGTAGCTGTCGCCCGCGCCGCCCTCGGTTACGCTGGTCGCACTGCCTGATTGGACGATCGTCACTCCGGCCGAGTCGTTGTCCGTGATGCCTGCCGTGACGCCGCCCACCGCCAGGCCGTTGTACTTCGCGTCACCGCTCGCGGCGGCATGTGTGATCGCGGAAGTATGCGGGCCCTCGATGTCCGGATCGTTGACCGCCGTCACGGTCACGCTTTGCGGCGTGTTCCAGTTCGCGGCGGTGAATGTCCGCGTGATCGCCACCCCGGCCCCCGCGCCGAGGTTGACCTGTGCGTCGGGCGTGACGGTGATCGTCACGCCGGCGACCGGCTGCGAGTTGAGCACGAGCGTGTACGCGTCCGTCGCGCCGCCCTCCACCACCGCCGTCGAACCGCCGGATTGCGTCAGCGTCACGCCGGCCGTGTCATTATCCGTGACGGAGGCGGTCACGTTCGCCAGCCCCCACCCGTTGTAGTCGCCGTCCGCGCTGCTCACCGTGTGCGTGATCGTGGAGGAGTGCGGCCCCTCATCGATGCTGTCGTTCACCGCGGCCACTGTGACGGTCTGCGGCGTGCTCCAGTTGGCGCTTGTGTAGGTCAGCGTGATGGGGCTGCCTGCGCCCGCCCCCAGGTTCGTCTGCGCGTCGGGCGTGACCGTGATCGTCACGTCGGCCGACGGCTGCGACTTCAGCACGATCGTGTAAGTGTCCGTCGCGCCGCCCTCGGTGACCGCCGTCGATCCGCCGGACTCCGTCAGCGTGATGCCGGGGGGGCCGTTGAACTGCACGACGAACCATCCGACATTCGCATTCGAGTTGATGCCGCTGAGCGTGCGTGCCAGGGTGAGTTGCGTGCTGCTGGTGAGCGCCGTCGTGAAGAACCCCGGGCCCACGCGATCATCGGCTGTGTAGTTGTGACTCCCACCCCATCGTCCGCCGGCCGTTGACAGCAGGGCGACGCTCCGCGCGAGATCGATCGTCGTGAGGCTCGCCGTCTCGGATGTGCTCGACGCCGCGAAGGCCGTGCTTCCGCCCTGGACCTCCGTGCCATCCTGGAACTCGACGACTTCCCAGCTGTAGTCAATGGTCGCCCACGTATTCGCACCGCGGTCGAGCGTGATCTGCGCCGGTCCCGTGAGCCGCCCCCTCAGGAAGTTGGCTCCCGTGCCGTTGATCGTCGTTCGCCAGCTCGTCAGCAGGATGCTCTTCGAGAGATCGACGGAGGTGATGCCGATGTTCGCCGACGTCGTGTTGCCGGTCATCTGCCCGATGCCGCGTTGAACGCTCGCGCCCGTGAACTCGATCACCTGCCAGTCCGCGGTCTTCGAGGCGCCGGCGTTGTGCACGATCTCCAACTGCGTCGAACTGGTCAGCCGCGCCCGGTTGAAGTCGTCGTTGCCGAAGGTGGCATCCGCCGGTGCCGCCGATGCGGACGTGAGCACGAAACTCTTCGACAGGTCAACGCTCGCGATGGGAATCGCAGTGCCGGGCGTACTGGTCCCGCGCTGAACGCGCACGCCGCTCACGAACTCCGCCACGTACCAGACGACATCGAACGCCGTGATGCTCGAGTCATTCGGACGGTAGAACTGGATGTTCGTTGAGCTGGTGAGCTGCCCGCGGATTCCGCTGTCACCCGGATCCGTGCCGTCGCCGCGAACGTTGAAGAAGAGGATGCTCCTGGTCAGATCGACGCTGCTGATCGGTACGTTCACCGTCTGCGCGCTGCCCGACCCGGCATTCATCGTGAGAGTGCCGCTTTGCACAGTCTTGAGTGCAGCCGCCCACGCCGGAACCGGGAGCACGCCGACGATCAGCGTCGCCGCAATGAGGTGCTCCAGAATGAAACGTCCCGCCGGAGCGCGCAGCGCCGGAGAATACAGCCACGTGGCTGTCATCAAATCAACACCATCTGTCCCACAACCGCGCGAATCCCTCACCACTGCCTCGCAAATATACCTTCCCCCTCCACGTCAGTGCGTGCATCTATCTATTGAAATCGGCAGAAGTTGGGCGCCGCATGCGATCTCGTTGCCCGGGTGGCGCAAAACCGTCCCGATGCACGGGCCGCTCCGATAATGTCGGGAGTAAGCAGGCTGGGAGAGATGCCTGACGCTGGATCGTCAGGCCGATATCAATGGGCGACGGTCGCGACCGCTTCTTCAAACACGTCGAAACCGACTTCGAGCTGCACGCTGTTGATGCACAGCGGGGGTGTGAATCGGATGCCGCTCTGGCCGCACCCGAGCAGGAGCAGCCCCCGGCTGAACGCCTCGTTGATGATGCGATCCCGCAGCTGCGGGTCCGGCTCGCGGGATCGTCCATCACGGACAACGTCGACCGCCAGCATCAATCCCCGCCCCCGCGGGGCGATCAGGTGTTTCTGTCGCGCGTCGATGCTGGCCAGCTTGTTCATGGCCACGCCGTGCAGTCGCTCCGAGTTGGAGATGTACTGCTTCTGCAGCAGTTCGAGAATGACCAGCGCGGCCGCGCATGCAACCGGGTTGCCGCCGGATGTCGAGAGCAGCACCGTCTCCAGGCACGGCAGCACACGCTCACTTGCCACGACGGCCCCGATGGGAATCCCTCCGCCCAGCCCGTCCGCCAGCAGGAACATGTCGGCGCGCACCCCGGCGTACTCGCTGTGGAACAGGCGCCCCGTTCGCCCGAGCCCGGACCGGATTTCGTCCACGATCAGCAGGCTCCCATGCTGCTCGCCGTAGCGGTGCAGCGGCAGAAGGAAGTCGTCCGGCGGGACGGCCGCCCGCTCGTGGTTGAGCGGTTCACAGATGATCGCCGCCACGCTCCCCGGGTCCTGGATCCGGCCAAGCATTGCAGTCACATCGTTGGAGCTGTCGAGCTGCACGTGCTCGATCGTAATGCCCTGAGCGCTGCGTTCGCCGGGCGCCACCTCGATGGGTGACGCGGGGATGATGCGGCGTCCTCCCGGCGTCTGGAATGCCAGCACGCGTTTGCGATTCGTGAAGTGGCACGCAAGTTCGAGGGCGGCCTCGATCGCTTCCTCGCCGCTGCCCGTGAGGAGCACGCGGTGCGGCTCGGCGCCCGGCGCCAGGCGCTCCAGCACCTCCGAAAGCGCGATCATCGGCTCGTGGTAGAAGTCGTTGCCGCAGATATGGATCAGCTTCCGCGTCTGCTGCTCGATGGCCGCCACGACCTGCGGGTGCCCGTGCCCGATCGGGCAGACGGTCAGCCCGGCCGTGAAGTCCAGGAAGCGGTTGCCGTCGACATCCTCGACGATGGATCCCTGCGCCCGCGACACGACCAGCGGATAGGGGCGCGTGCGGCAGGGCGGCCCGGCCCGGCGTTCGCGTGCCACGGCCTTCATCGCCATCGGCCCCGGTGGCGGGACCGCGATCCAGGGCGCCGGTCCGATCCAGTCAGGCCATACTCTGCCGGAACCCGTTGGCCGGTGCACGCTCAGCATGTCTCTGCCCTCTTTCTCGCCTTCTGAATTATAGAGTCAAGGCAAAGTCGTCTCTATGGCTCGGCAGCCGGCCGGCGACGGGACTCTATCGGCGGACTCCCTTGAAAAGCTGAAATGCGGAGCAGCCGGCCGGCTGCGATTGAGAGGGCTCGCGCGATCGCTTAAGATTTTTGCCTCACGTGCGGAGGCGGGGCGCACGCTCTCGACCCGTGGGCTGGAGGGACACGACATGCTGAAGGAGCTGTTCGATCGTCAGGCCGAGCTGAACAAGCGGATCGGTTTCGATCCGCAGCAGCTCCGCGAGAACTTCGACCCGCAACAGGCTGGCGTCTGGCTGAACAACTACCTGGCCGCCATGAGTAACGAGATCGAGGAGCTCCGCGACTGCACCTACTGGAAACACTGGTGCGCCGAGGCCCGCCAGGGTCGGCGCTTCGAGCTGCACGACGTCCAGAATGCCCGGGTCGAGGTGATCGACATGCTGTTCTTCTGGATCAGCCTCGCGCAGTGCGTCGGGCTGGATGCCGACGGCGTCATGGATCTGTACCGCCAGAAGCTCGCGGTCAATCACCAGCGCCAGCAGAACAACTACTCGATGCAGGGCAAGACCGAAGACGACAACAAGTCCATTCAGCTCAAGTGACACGTCCGGCGCGTGAGCCGGCGGGCCCGCGCGCTGCCCCAGCCCCAAGCCATGGAGATTCCGATGCAGTCTGAACCGCTGAAATTCCTGCAGGAAATGGCAGAAACGGCGTCGGTCACCGGCTTCGAGCAGCCCGTCGCCCGCGTGATCCGCAAGCGCATGAAGCCGTACGCCGACGAAATCACCACCGATATTCACGGCAACGTGATCGTGGCGCTCAACCCCAAGGCAAAGCCCCGCGTGATGCTCGCCGGCCACTACGACCAGATCGGCCTCATGGTGCGGCACATCGCCGACGACGGTTACCTGTATTTCAGCGCGGTCGGCGGGATCGACGCGACGGTGCTGCCGGGCTCACGCGTCACGGTGCACACGCGCAAGGGCCCCGTCCAGGGCGTCATCGGGCGCAAGCCAATCCACCTGATGAAGGAGGACGAGCGCAACAAGCCCAAGATCGAGCTGACTGACCTCTGGATCGACATCGGCGCCGCCAGCAAGGCGGAAGCCATGGAACTGGTCGCCATTGCCGACTCTGTCTCCTTTCAGCTCGGGATGGCGCGCCTCGGCAAGGATTTCATCACCTCGCCCGGCCTCGATAACAAGGTGGGGGCCTTCGTGGTGATGGAGGCGCTCCGCCTGGCGGCCGAAAAGTCGATCAAGTGCGCCCTGTTCGCTGTGGCAACCGTACAGGAGGAGATCGGCCTCCGCGGCGCCCGCACGAGCTGCTACGGGATTGACCCCCTGGTGGGTATCGCCGCCGACGTGACTCACGCGACGGACAACCCCGGCGCCGACAAGCGCATGGCGGGCGACATCGCGCTCGGCAAAGGTGCGGTGATCGACCTCGGCGCGAACATCAATCCCATCCTCGGCGATCTCTTCATTGATACGGCGAAAAAGCGCAAGATCCCGTACCAGATCGGCGCCGCCCCCGGCGCGACCGGCACCGACGCCAACGCGATCCAGATTTCGCGCAGCGGCGTAGCAGCCGGGCTGATCAGCATTCCCAACCGCTACATGCACACGCAGGTCGAGGTGTGCAGCCTCACCGATCTCGAGAGCTGCGCCCGTTTGATCGCTGAGACGGTCGCCCGGATCGACGCGAAAATCGATTTCACGCCGCGATGAGTGCGATCAGTTCAGCTTCGCCGCCAGCCGGATCTCTACGCCCGCCAGCGCCTTTGAGACGGGGCAGTTCTCCTTGGCCGCTCGCGCCTGCTCCTGGAACGCCGCGTCCTCCAGGCCGGGCACACGCGCCTCGGTATTCAGCTCGATGGTTGTGATCGCGAACGCGTCGCCGCGCTTTTCGAGATGCACGTTCGCCGTGGTGTGGACCCGCTCCGGTGCATGGCCGGCTTTCGTGAGACCCGCCGCCAGAGCCATCGAGAAGCACCCCGCGTGTGCGGCCGCGATCAGCTCCTCCGGATTCGTGCCGCCCCCTTCCTCGAAGCGGGAGGGGAACGAATACTCCCCCTCGTATGCGCCGCTGCCGAGCTTCATTTGCCCGTGTCCTTCGCGCAGGTTTCCGTTCCACTGCGCCTCCGACGTCCTGACCGGCATGCTGTGGCCTCCGTTTTCGGGTTGCGATGCAGAGGATTATTCCACGCAGACCGCGGGACCGCGCCGGTGGTTCATGGCTCGGGAGGCGCATCCAAAAGCTGCCGGACGCGCTGGAGGAGCTGCTGCTGGTTGTAGGGTTTCTGGAGAAAGCTGAATCTGCGGGGCTTGCCTTCGTCCGCCAGGTCCGCGGCGTAGCCGGAGACAAGCAGTACCCGCATGCCCCGGTTCCGCTGGAGCAGCCGGGTCGCCAGGTCGCGCCCGTTCATCCCCGGCATCAGCACGTCGCTGACGAGCAGCTGGATTGCGCCCTCGTGTCGGGCCGCGATTTCGATCGCCTCCGCCGGGCCGGCCGCTTCGAGCACCTTGTATCCCCGGAAGGAGAGCAGCCGGCATGCCAGGCGGCGCACCATGTCCTGGTCTTCGCACACCAGCACCGTTTCGCTGCCGCCGGGCGTCTCACCGCTGACGACCGCGTCGGCGCCGGTCTCCGCAGCATCAGAGGCGGGCAGGTAGATCCGGAATGTCGAACCTTTGCCCGGTGCGCTGTCCACCTCGATGTGGCCGCCGGCCTGCGTGATGATGCCGTAGACCGTCGCCAGCCCGAGCCCGCTGCCCGACCCCACCGGCTTGGTCGTGAAGAAGGGCTCGAAGATGTGCTCGAGCACCTCGGCATCCATCCCCGTCCCGGTGTCGCGGACGCTGATCAGGACGTGCTCGCCGGGACGTGTGTTCATGTGCATCGAGGCGTACGCCTCATCGAACGCGACGTTGGCCGTCGTGATGTCGATGCTTCCGCCCTGCGGCATCGCGTCCCGTGCGTTGAGCACCAGGTTCAACAGCACCTGCTCGAGCTGCCCGCCGTCCGCGCGGACCAGCCGCACGTCCGGTTCGAGGTGCGGCGTGAGCACGATGTCGTCGCCGATCAGCCGCCGCAGCATCCGCTCCATGTCGCGCACGATGCGGTTTGGATCGAGCACGATTACATGCCGGACCTGCCGCCGGCTGAACGCCAGCAGCTGCTGCGTCAGCCCGGTGGCCCGCTCGACGGCGCGCTCGATCTCCGCCAGTGCGTCCGGAACACCCGCCGGCAGGGCGGATGCCGCCTTGCCGGTCCAGGTCCGAAGCAGTTCCGCGTTTCCGAGGATCGCGGTGAGCAGGTTGTTGAAGTCGTGCGCGACGCCGGCCGCCAGCTTGCCGATCGCCTCCATCTTTTGCGACTGCCGCAGCTGCTGTTCGAGGTGCTCGCGCTGCGACTCGGCAAGCTTCCGCTCCGTGATGTCGATGCCGACGCCCCAGCGCGCCCAGCCCGGAATGCGGCATCGACCGGAGACATTGCTCCATGCGATGTAGCGCGTCGAGCCGTCCTTGCAGCGGACCGGCCACTCCCAATTCCGGAATTCGTCGCCCTTCTCCTGCCATTCCGCCATCCGCTGCTGGAGGAATGCGGGATCGGGATACAGCAGTTGCATGGCCTTGGGGTTGCCGACGATCTCGTCACGGCTGTACCCGGTCACGCGGGCGCACTCCTCGTTCCAGGTGAGGATCGCACCCTGCTCGTCGAACGCGCTGATGATGATCGGCATCGTCTCGACAACCCGCCGCAGCCGTTCCTCGCTCGTCCGCAGCCCCTCCTCCGCCCGCTTGCGCTCTGTGATATCGCGGATAAGGCCAAGCATCGCGCTCTGGCCCCGGTAGAGAAGCTGCGTCGCGTACACGTCCACATCGAATACCGATCCGTCCTTGCGGACGTTACGGGCGATCGCATTGATGGAGGTGCCGTTTCGGACCGCGTCGCGGCCCCGGTCGTAGCCGCTCAATTCGTCGGGATGGATGATCTCCTCGATCTTGAGGTTGAGCATCTCCTCACGGGTATAGCCGTGGATTCGGCAGGCCGCCGGGTTGACTTCGAGAATCCTGCCCGCAAAGTCGCTGATGATCATCCCGTCGGTGCTTGCCTCGAAAATGCCGCGGTACTGCGCCTCGCTTTCGCGCAGCGCCTGCTCCGCGCGCTGCCGTTCGTTCGCCGTTTCAATGGAGCTCAGGCCGTACGACACGTCGCTCGCCAGCTCCGTCATCAACTCGAGTTCCTGCTGGTCGAACGCGCCGGTTTCCGACGAGTAGATCCCGAGCGCTCCGTAGATTCCGCGCCCGGTCCGCAGTGGCAGCGCCAGGCACGCGGCGTATCCGCGTTTCAGCGCCTCCTTGCGCCAGACCCTGAAGCTCGGATCGCTTGCGGTGTCTCGAATGAACGCGGGCCGTCCGGTGCGGATCGACGTGCCCATGGGTCCACTGCCGCGCACCGGATCCTGCAGCGACACGTTTGCCGCGTCCACGTAGCCGTCATCGACGCCGGCCCGCGCGACCGGTACGACGCGTCCGTCCTCCTCCAGGCGTCCCACCCAGGCCAGCCGGTACCCGCCGACCTCGACGATGACGCGGCAGACCTCGTCCAGCAGGTCGGACCAGTCGCTCGTTCGTACCATCTTCTGGTTGAGTCGCGTGATCGCGTGCAGCGCCCGGTTCAGCCGGCTGACTTCGCGTGCGATCCTGACCTGCTCCGTCAGGTCGCGCGTGAACGCGCAGGAGTAGCCCGCGCCCCCGAACTCGAAGTAATTCGCCGAGATCTCGACTTGCCTGGTCTGCCCGTCCTTGCCCTGGTGAAGAGTCTCCAGACGCAGGAAGCCGCTGCGCTGCAGTGAGGCAAACAAGTCCACCCAGACTTCAGGTGTCAGGCGCGGATCGATATCCATCACGTTGAACGCGGTCAGTTCTTCGGCGCTGTAGCCGAGATGACGGCAGGCGGCCGCATTCACATACAGGATCTTCCCGGAGGCGTCCATCAAGAACACCGCCTCCGATGCGTGGTCGATTGCGAACTGCGTGAACCGCATCGCCTCGCTGGCGAACCGCCGCGTCGTGATGTCCGTCATCATCGCGACGGCCCCGACGATGGTGCCGTCCGCGTTGAATGCAGGCGCCGCGGATACCAGCATCCACACGGTGCTCCCGTCACGTCTCTGGAGCGGAAACTCATGGACGGATCGTTTGCCGCTGCGGCGGCTTTCGATCAGTCCGCGCGCCGGTTCCAGGTGATCCTGCGAGATGAAGTCGTAGACGGACCGGCCGAGCATCTCCTCCGGCGTGTAGCCGAGCGTGCGCGCGAGCTTCTCATTCACAAATGTCGTCATGCCGGCCGAGGTGATTTCCCAGATCCCCTGCTCGGCGCTCCGGAGGATCCGCCGGTACTGCTCCTCGTTCTCGCGGCTGTCGGACACCGCGTTCCGCAGCGACATCACCTCGCGCCGTCCGTCCAGGCGACCCGCCACCTGTCGTGCGATCCGGGCGAGCGTGGTCATCTCGTCTGCCGAGAAGCGGCGGACCACGTGGTCCGCGATCGCCAGCACGCCGGCCTGCATGCCGTCCTCGAGCAGGATGGGCACGGCTGCGTAGGAGGCGATCGGCGGGTCAACCCCCGCCCGGGAAAGCAGCAGGGCGGAGCGGCTGTCAGCCGCCAGGTCGGGGATGATGAGCGGTTCGGCGATGCTGAGGGCGGCGAAGAACGGCTCACCATTGGAGCACGTTACGCCGACCGGTGCCTTGATGACCGGCCGTCCATCATCGAGAAAACAAATCCAGGCGGCGGGCGCGCGGCAGGCCCCGGCCGCGATGGCGACAAGCTCATGGAGGAGCGGATCTGGCGTGGCGGTCAGCCGCTGGAGTTCGCCCGCAAGTTTGGCGTCGGCGGGGGAGCGCGGATTAGCGAGGCGGCCTTCATCCATCTTGCGGGCGACTCCTGATTTGCAGCACAGCGGAATCCGGGAGTGTCCGATAAAACGGAGGCTGCCTGACCCGAATGCTTCCCGACAGCGGGAATTGTACCGATGCGAAACCGTCTCGGCTACCGCCGGGCTCTTTGCCTCCGGACCATGTCTTGCCGTGGTCCGGCGCCGGGGTCAGAATGCCCGACGTGGACACCCCTCTCTCTATCGGCGTGCTTGCCGCCGAGTCCGACCCCCAGCTTTCGGCCCGCGCGCGGGTGCTCGCCGAGAGACTGGGGCTCCCCCTCTGCCAGCCCGGTTCACCGCAAGCAACGCTGCTGCTGGCGGTTACCGCCAGCCGGCTGGAGCTGCGCGCGAGCGGGCGCGGTGCCCCGGGGCCGGTGTGGGTCGATTTCGTGGGCGGACCGCTCGGATACGAGCGCCGGGCAGGGGGGAGCCGGCTGCTGTACCAGGCAGTGGGCGCTCGCGCCGGACTCCGCGTGGTGGACGCGACCGCCGGACTCGGCGAGGACGCCTTTCTGCTCGCATGGAAGGGCTGCCAGGTGACCGCGATCGAGCGATCGCCGATCGTGGCCGCCCTGTTAGAGGACGGCCTGTGCCGGGCGGGTGGAGTGCCCGAGCTCCGGGAAGCGGCCGCCCGCGTGCACCTGCTGGTGAGCGACGCGCGTGCGTATTTGCGCTCTCTGCCCGAGGTCGAACACCCGGACGTTGTCTACCTCGACCCGATGTTCCCGCACCGCCGGAAGGCCGCGCTCGTCAAAAAGGAGATGCGCATCGTCCGCGGCATCGTCGGCGACGACCCCGACGCCGCCGAACTGCTCGAGGCGGCCCGCGCCGCCGCCCGCCGGCACGTCGTGGTCAAGCGCATGCGCCTCGCCCCGGAGCTCGGGTCGGGGGTGGGGCGGTCGTATCGGGGGAAGTCGACGCGGTTCGATGTGTATCCCGCCGGAACGTAGGCGTCGGCGAGCGGAGGGAGCGGGGGAGTGGGAGCTACGGAGAGAGAGAAGGAGCGATGGAGCGACGGAGAGAAGTTGGACCGGCGCGCTGCGGTGGTAAGGATTGCTGGTTCTCGCGCGAATACCCTGTGGGGTCATTGCCTCGCGTCGCGTACGGAGAGAATTGACTCCATCGAGGATCCGGTCATGCCGCCCGCTACACTCGTGACCCCGCCGGACCTGGATGCCCGAACTACCTCCCAGATCGTGCTGCCTCGCACCACGCGCGCGGTGTTCACGGCGGGCGTCTGCCTGGCGTCGTTCTTCATGGGGGCTTTTTGGGGCGGTATTGCCGGCGGTGGATATGGCTCCCTGGATCAGGCCAATGAGTGGGTGCACCGGCAGCCGGAGCGCATGTCAGACCACTACGAGTGGCACACCGTTCATACGGATCGGAGTGCATTCGTAACGACCGGCTCGTTGCTCGGGGCGGCAGGCGGGCTCGGCGTCGGGTACGCCTGGTGTGCGCTCATGCTCAGCCGATCACAACGCAGCGGGAGGACACATGTGGTTCGGGCTGGTACGCTGTGGGGAATCGCGGCGGGCATCGTGAGTACGCTGCTGCTGCATCTGCCGTTGAATGGCGGGCTGCTTGTGATCGGCCTGCTCTGCGGCATACCTGCCGGAGCGATCCTGGGCGCTATCTGCGGCGCCATCCTCCAGGCTCGCAGGGGAGCACAGGCAGCGGCTCTGGCATTTTCGGAGGCTCTGGATCCCTATGGAACAGCCGATTGATTCCACGGCCACAGCGACGCCGCGACGCCGCACACGTGTAGTCGTATTCGTCTGCATCGCCAGCGCCGCGCTCGGCGGTTTCTTCGGCGGGTGTGCCTCCGTCCCCTACACCATCGGCTTCATCGAAAGCCCTTCCCATCGCCCGCTGGTCAGCCTGATCAGCACCTGGTGCATGGTGGGAGGCCTGGCGGCCGGTTTGGTTGTTGGCGTGTTCTGGTGCCGCGCAATGCTGAAGGCTCGAACTGCCACGATGCTCAACGGCGCCATCGGAGGGATTGCCGCCGGAGTCGCCTGTACGCTCGTGATCCACGTTCCGGTCAATATCCTCCTCCGCCGTTTCGATGGTTTCGCTGTTTCTCTCGGCCTGGCGATCGGGATTCTCGTCGGCGCCCTCCTCGGCGCAATCGGCATCGCTTTGGCGTCCTGTGCTCCCGCAACGGATCTGACGTTGCCGTCGTATGACAGCGGCGTCGACCGTGCCGATTCCCGACCACCGGCCCGGGGGGACGCCTGAATGCGACTCGCCGATCTTCCGGCGATCCTTCGCATGTTCGCGCCGCTTGTCGGCCGCGTGCCCGCCGCACACCTGCTGTATCTGCTGCGCCGCATGCGCAACGAAAAACCGCACCGCTTTGACGGCCAGGTGCGTATCAACTCCTTCTTTCCGCCGTACCCGTCCCCGGCGTTCGACCGATTCTGCCGGGCAATCATCGATCGACGGCGCGTGCCGTTCTCGACGTACCTGGCGGTGACGGACGCGTGCCCGTTCTCCTGTGGGCACTGCAGCTACGCGGGCCGCCGTGGCGGCCACATGACGCGCGAGCAGATGCTCGCACTCGTCCCGCAGATCCAGTCGCTCGGCTCGTGCACGCTTGGCCTGACCGGTGGCGAACCGATGCTCTGCGACCATCTCGAGGAGATCGTGGCGGCTGCCGCACCGCAGATGGCGACGATCGTCTTTACGACGGGACATCGCCTCGACCGGCGCCGCGCGGAACGTCTGCGTACCGCCGGCGTGTCGTGCGTGACCGTGGGCATCGAGTCTGATGACGCTGATGTGCATGATCGCGTTCGCGGTCGTGCGGGGTCATTCGCGGAAGCACGCGACGCGGTTGCGAACTGCCGCGCGTGCGGCCTCTACACTGCGCTCTCCACGATCGGCACGCGCGAGAAGATTGCCTCGGGCGGTCTCGACCGCATGCACGATCTGTCCGCCGCATGGGGCGTACAGGAATTCCGACTGCTCGCGCCTGTCGCGACCGGTGCGTGGTCCGGATGCGGCAGCGCGATGCTCACCCCGGCGGAACGCCGCGCGCTGTTCGACTTCCACGTGCGCCACAATCGCGCCCACGGCGGGCCGGCGGTGGCTTCATTCGCGTACCTGGAGTCGGACGAACTCTTCGGCTGCGGGGCGGGCTACCACCACCTGTTCATCGATGCGGCCGGCGAGGTTTGCCCGTGCGATCTGACGCCGATGTCCTTCGGAAATGCGGTCGCCGAGCCGCTCGCTGCCATCTGGCGGCGCATGGGACAACACTTCGCACTGCCGCGCCGCGGATGCCTCATGAGCGGAATCGCCGGCTGCCTCTACGGCCAGTCCTTGCCGCTCCCGCGCGAGGAAAGCGAGCGTCTCTGCCCACCGCGAGATGGCCCGCAGGGGCTGCCTGAGGGCTACCGCCGGCTGTTTCAGTGATTTCGTATCGTCTGCCCGCGTGGCAGCCGTTTTTCCGGGCGGTTTCCGCTTCAAACCGCCAGGTCCGCTATGGCGGCAATCCCCACCACGCAGCACTCCGCGTAAGCCATCGCGATGGCCGCGCGCGGCGGCATTGCCGTCGAGGTCGCCGCCAGCGCGATCGCCACCAGCACCACCGACAGGTACATCCACCCGCAGCCAAGAAAGAATGGCCCGATCAGCAGCGTCGCCCCGCCGAACACTGCTGCCCGCGCGACGCCAAGCCACCACCGCGGATCCGTCGCGATGGCAGCGCCGCCGCGGCCGTGCGCGCGGTCGCCGGCGACGTCACGGATGTCCTTGAGCAATTCGTATCCGTAGGCCGTGAGAAACATCCACGCGGGAAAGACCAGCAGCGTCCGCGCCCGCGGCCCCGTCGCTCCGCCGACCAGAGCGAGTGCGAGCGGGTAGATGCTTGTCATCAGCACCGCCACGAGCGGCTGCTTGAGCAGCCCGAGTCGTTTCGAGAAGAGATCGTAGAACAACAGGCCCGCCGCCACCGCCATGAGCGTCCACGTGAAGCCCGCCCGCACGCTTGCCGCCAGGAGCATTCCCGCGGCGAGCAGCCCCGCACTCAGCAGCATCGCCGTTCTGCGCCGGACGCCCCCGCTCGGGATCGGTCGCCACGGTGCATTGATCATGTCCGTGGCGACGTCGCACACGTCGTTGAACGCGTAGGCTGCCG
>CAZJTF010000123.1:0-17516 GCA_964548565.1 uncultured Planctomycetales bacterium
CGGCGCCGCGTGCAATATCGCCCCCGGCGAACACGCCCGGCTTGCTGGTCATGCCGTTGGCGTCGATCTCGATGTAACCCTTCTTCGTGAGCTTCAGGTCCGGCGTCGTCTGCGTCAGCAGCGGGTTGGCCCGCACGCCGACGGCCTCGACCACCACCTGGCACGGGATCTCGAACTCGCTGCCCGGCACCGGCACGGGACGCGCACGCCCCGACGCATCGGGCTCGCCAAGCTGCATCCGCACGCACTTGAGTGCTCTGACCCAGCCCTTCTCGTCGCCGAGGATTTCCACCGGGTTCGTGAGAAGCTGAAAGTCGATGCCCTCCTCTTCCGCGTGCTCGATCTCTTCGATTCGCGCCGGCATTTCCGCGCGCGACCGTCGGTACACCAGGGTCGAGGATTCGGCACCCATGCGCTTCGCGGTGCGCACCGCGTCCATGGCCGTGTTACCGCCGCCGATCACCGCCGCCTGGCGGGCCCGCAGCACCGGCGTATCCGACTCGGGATCATAGGCCTTCATCAGGTTGATGCGCGTCAGGTACTCGTTCGCGCTGTAGACACCTTTGAGGTTCTCCCCCGGGATTCCCATGAAGACCGGCAGGCCCGCCCCGTTGGCGATGAAGACGGCCGCGTAACCCTCTTCCTTCATCAGGTCGTCGATCGTGTAGGTCTGGCCGATCACGACGTTGGGCACGATCTCTACGCCAAGTCGCTCGAGCGCCGCCACCTCCTGCCGCACGATGGCCTTCGGCAGCCGGAACTCCGGAATGCCGTACACAAGGACGCCGCCGGGCTCATGCAACGCCTCGAAAACGGAGACGCCGTGGCCCAGACGCGCGAGTTCTCCGGCCGCGGTCAGCCCCGCCGGACCGCTCCCCACGACCGCCACTTTGTATCCGGAGGGCTGCGGCCGCTCTGAACTCGTTGAGCCGCTGCGGTGGGTACGCGCCCAGTCGGCCACAAAGCGCTCCAGGTGCCCGATTGCGACGGAGCAACCCTTCCCCTTGCCGCGGACGCACTCGGCTTCGCACTGCTTTTCCTGCGGGCACACACGTCCGGAAATGCCCGGCAGGGCGTTATCGCGGAGCAGGATGTCCGCTGCGGAGCCGAAGTCGCCGCGCGCGACCGACCCCACGAAGCCCGGAATGTCGATCTGCACCGGGCAGCCACGGATGCACTTCGCATCTTTGCATTCGAGGCAGCGCTTCGCCTCGAGCATGGCGACCTGTTCGGCCATCCCGAGGTTCACTTCATTGAACGAGCGCGACCGCTCGGCGGCATCACGCTCCGGCATCGACTGCCGGTCGATCTTCATCCGCTCGGACGCCTTGATTGTCTGTCCTTCCATCCTGAAGCACCATCCCGCTCAATGACTGCAGCCCGCGCGGCATTGATGCCGCTCGAGCGAGTTTTTCTCCTGATCGCGATACGCACTCAGCCGGTCCGACAGCTCACGGAAGTCGACCTGGTGGGCATCGAACTCAGGCCCGTCCACGCAGGCGAACTTCATTTCGCCGCCCACCTGGACGCGGCAGCCTCCGCACATTCCGGTTCCATCAACCATGATGGGGTTGAGCGACGCGACCGTGTGGATGCCGAGCGGACGCGTCACTTCGGCGACGGCCCGCATCATCGGCACGGGGCCGGCGGCGAACACCGCCTTCACCGGGTCTGCTGCCCCGGCGATCAACTGTTTCAGTCGCTCCGTGACGAAACCGGCGAAGCCGTGGCTGCCATCGTCGGTGCACGGATAGACCGCGTCGCAAACGCTGGTGAGCTCTTTCTCGAGGATCACGTACGGCTTCGAACGCCCGCCGATGACTGCCGAGACGCGATTGCCCTGCGCCTTGAGTTCGCAAGCCTGCGGATAGATGACCGCGGTGCCCACGCCGCCTCCAACGATTACCGCGTGGCCGACCCGCTCGATCTCCGTCGGGCGCCCCAGCGGGCCGGCGACATCGCACAGCGCCATTCCCGCCTCCATTTCGCACATGCGACGGGTGCTGGCACCAACCGCCTGGACGATCAGCACGACCGTGCCCGCCTGCCGCTCGGCGTGCGCGATGGTGAGCGGGATGCGTTCACCCGTTTCGTCGGTCCGGACGATGACGAACTGGCCTGCACGGCAGTTGCGAACGACGTGGGGAGCTCGGATCACAAGACGGCGGACGCTGGGAGCGAGCCACTCGGAGTGGACGATTTCGTACGAACGATTCATGAGTCAATCCCGGTGCAAAAAGAGTCTTCCAGCCCTGAATCCGCGGGCGACACATTAGCGGAACCTGCCTCAGGAATCGACGCCAGGCACCCAGAAAAAAACCGCGTCGCCATCGAGGTTGTGATGACGACGCGGCTTGAATAAGAAAGCGGACCAATAACTCCCTTCTTGTTCGGGCCGGAGAGGGGGGATTGCAGCAGAAGGGATCGGAACGTCATTGGCCCGCATCAGACCATTGCGGTCTGTTTACCGTGATGTCTTGTTTGGTCAGTTCCTCCCAAACATTTAACGCCAGTCAACACGACTGGCAGTCATCTTCAATTCCGACGGCCGCTGTGCGATACGCGATACTGCCACCCCGGCAATACCAGAATCACAACAATGGCACGCTGCAGATCCCTGATCTGCGGCCGTCGGCTTCACGGCGCTTTCGCGCCGCTGCCGGGGACCAGCAACAGGCCGAAACCCGCTGCCGCTGGCCAATTCAATCCCTGATGCAAGTCGAGCTGTTCTGTAATCGGCCCTTGTCCACCGAGCACAAAACCGGTCACGACATCGTGAAAGATTTAGCAAGCCCTGTGCCGTACGCGAAATCGCCGCCCGAATCGGGCGAGTACCCCTTCAGACGGATCCGAGTCACAGGTCAAACCGCGATGAAAAGGCTTTCATGCGGGTTTTCGTTCTCGGACCATCTCAAGCGGCTTCCGCTGAGAGACGACCGCACTGATATGTTTCTGGGTCAGATGACGCAGCACCAGCGCGATTTGCCGCTATCACGCCGCATCGGATGGGCCTTCTCAGGGTGAAAAACGCAAATCCGACATCTCAAGCCCAGGGAGGCTCGCGTTTCTTTTCGGTTCTGACGCGTTTCGGCCCGCGTATGCCCTCAACCGCCGGATACGACGTGGAACCGGGTTTGTCGCCCCGACACGAGGTGGCACCCCTCTCGCGTAAAGAGCACGTCCTGCTCGACATTCATCCGAAATGGCTCGTCACCCCACTCCGGCAGCGGGGCCTCGATTGACAGCTCCACGGTGAAGGCACTGTCGTACTCGAGCGGAATATCCCCGCGACCCGGGCAACGCTCCTGCTCCCAGGGCAGCCCAATCAGCGGACCCGGCTCATGCAGGAAGTGACCGAGGGAATGCGAGTAGACGCGCGGACTGGGAATCTCCTCCGCGCGGGCGCGGGCGAGAATTCGCGCCAGGAGTTCGTTACCGGTCATCCCCTGCTGGAACTCCCCCATGAAGATGTCCTGAAGCCGGTTGGCCTCAGCCATCAGACGCTGCAGGCCGGCAGGGGGCCCGTTTTGTCCCGCACGCGGGATGTAAGCCCACTCCTGATGATCGCTGCAAAGCCCGAGGTAGCGGATCCCGACGTCGCAGACGATGCAGTCCCCTGGCCCGGCGACTACCGGCCGGCCGACATTGCCGCGATTCTCCGGGGCCTGTCGGACCGTGAAGAACGGGAGGAACGACAGTTCCAAACCGAGATCCACACATCGCTGCCAGTAGCCCCACCGCAGGTCTTCCTCCGTCGTGACACCCGGTTTCACCAATTTCCGGTAGCAGTCGGCGATGATCTGCCGCCCCACACCCACGACATGCTCGAACAGGCCCTGCTCGCGTGGCGTGAGCACTTCCAGCCAGAGGGTGGCGGCTGTCTCGGCGGAGACCAGTCGCTCGGAGTATGCCGGCGGAAGAGCAGCGAGGAGCCGCTCGTGGAGGTGGCTGGTCAAGCCGTCGGCCGCCCACTGAACGGCTGCAACATTGATGCCGATCCTCCGGGGATCACGATCCGCCACGATCCGTGCGAGCAAGTCCCACTGCTCCTGCTCGGACCTCCCGCTCCACGGGCGGTCATACAGGTCCTTCGTGTCAGTCATCGAGACGTTGATCCGCTCGGGAGTGTCCGATCCTCGATCGAAGAACACCAGCATTTGCAGGATGGGCGCCCATGTGTCCGGCGGCACGAATGTCGAAAACAGCGGATCGTGGTTGTCTTCACGACAGATGACCAGCCACATGTCGATGCCTGCGTGGCGCATCGCGCGCGGCAGCAGCTGATCGAGCCGCTCCCGCAAACACGCGGTCATGACCTGAGCGCGCTGCCGCATGGGCATGATGACCGGAGTCGCCGGTTGGGGCACTTGCATGCAGACACCCGCTTAATCGTGAAGGATCGGTTTGGCGCGCCAGTCCTTGTCCTTCTCGTGCGCCCACTCCTTCACGCGCGGGCGACGTTCGCGGAGACGGACAGACTCAAAGCCAACCCCGTAGCCTGTGGAGGCCGCGCTCTTGCCCACGCAGTCGAGCCGCAGGACGTAATCGCCCGGCTCCGGCCAGAAGTCGAGCAGGTGATGCTCCCAGCTGTCGGTTTCGCTGCGGTAGAAGTCGAGCAGCCCGCCAAGCTTCACCCCGTTCAAGGACGCCTGGTAGCGCCCGAAATCGTACGAGCGCGTCATGTTGAGCAGCAGCCGGGTCGGCAGCTTCTCCTTCACCTCGAACCGGACCTCGATCCACGCACCTTCCGCTTTTTCGGGCCTGTAGAGTACCTGTCCTTTGGGGTAATCGAGCAGCTTCTGCACCCGCGCCTCACCTTCACCGTGGCGTTTCTCCCAGTCGGCGTCGGCGGCGTACACGATCGCACGCTCGAGGCTGGGCAGCGTTCTTTCGCGGGCGTGTGGTGCCCGGGCGGTGAACGTCGGTCGCCCGGTCTGATACCAGAAAGCCACGCTGGCGAAGTCATCCTCGCGCTCATTCCAACTGTGACTCTTCTGGTCGGGGTTTTCGTCCGTGGAGATCCAGCCGAAGTGCTCGAGCGTCACCTTGATGCTCTTGTTGAACACGAACGGATCATTGATGTGCCATCGATACGCGCTGGTGTGCCCGCCGACAATTCCCCACTGGTCAAAGTAGACTGTGCCGAAATACGGCGTGCTGGTCGTCTTGAGACCCCAGGCCGAGAGGAAGTAGTCCTCCGTGCCCGTGCCCCAGATCGACGGCTTCTCCTCTCCGTCGATGTAGACCTTTTCGTCGCCCTCGCCGAACCAGGACGGGCTGCGTGTCCGCACGCCCAGGACGGTCCCCACGTAGTGCCCCTTGCCCTCCGTCTCGAGGACCACATAGTCTTTGCCTTTTTCGACAGGGTACTCCTGCCGGTACTGGGCATAGAAGTACGGCGCATCCTCCGGCAGTGCGTCGAGCTTGACCCAGTCGATGTTGTGATACAACAGGCTGATGTTCTTTTCGCTCTCATTGACGATCTCGACACGCACTGATTTGCGGAACGGCATCCGCCAGAAGCAGTTGTACGAGTCGGCGTCTTCCACGATCACGGGCAGGCTGATCACCTCGCTGCGTTTTCCGAAGCAATTTGCGAAGAAGTCCCCTACCGGCGCCTCCACGCCCGGACGCTCGTCGCCGTCGTAGTAGATGCGCAGAAGCATTTCCTGGTGGTTGGCCGACCCGTTTTTCGCCCATGTGTGCGGCTCGGGGCCGAGGAACGTCACCCAGATATGCGTGATCGCGCCGGGACCCTTCTCGTTCATGAGGACGCGCGTCTCCCCCGGCTTCACGGTGCGGTTATCTGCGTTGCTGTTGGGATCGTAGTCGTTGCTGTCCTTCAGCCGCGCGGTGGAGGTTGCCCGCATGCTCCGCCCCTGCTGCGGCTCGGCGAGTTGCCGCATCAGCTGCGCTTGCGCGACTTCCGCCAGCACGGCAACTCCTGCCGCCAGGACTGCCGCACGCGCCACCCTGCACCGCCACGCACGTCGATTCGGCCGAACCATCGGAATCCCTCCAGAAATGCACCGGTAGCGCCGGTGTCGCGCCGTTCCATGCGGAAACAGCCCGCCACATGCCCTGAAGAAGCGGCCTTAACACCTATCAGTCAATCGAGTGCCGGTCAATCCGCGGGGCAGGCCCGCCATGATGCGCACGGTGTGGGTATGCGAACCGGCTGCGGACCGGGATCAGCCTCGCGGAGCAGGACGCGTTTTCGCCGGCGCTGGTAAGGGAGGCGGCTCGGCAACGCCAAACAGCACCGCCGCCCCTTTCTCGCTCAGCGTTCGAATCTCGTCATCCGACAGCACGCGCCCGAGCACCAGGATATCGTCGGCGTATCCGTTGAATTGCTCGTCGCTGCCCAGCTCCGCGTCTTCCCCGAAGAGAAGATCGCGGGCCAGCGAGACCGGAGCACCACCCGGCAGCCAGGCCTCGCCCGTCTGTCGTCCATCCAGGTAAAAGCGAACGTGTCCATCGTCGTACGTCACGGCCAGGTGATGGAACTTGCCATCGTCAAAGTCGGGCGCAGGCGACTGCACCGGAATGCCCTTGCAGATGAGCCGCAAACCCGTCCCGCAGGCGCCGCGCGGGTCGCAGTCCAAGGCCAGCTCCGAGCAGTTCACCGGTCGCAGGCCCCCTGCCGCGCTGAACAGGCGCGAAAGTTTCTGTTCCGTCAGACGTGCAGCGACGGCCAGGGTGAATCTCGTTCCGAGGTTCCGCGTCCCCTCAATTTCAACGCGGTTCAGCGGACGCCAGGGGGTGCTGACCATCAGCGATTGCGAGCCGAATGCGGCATTCGCCGCCTCACGGTCGACACGACTGGTCCCGAGGAACCGGAACGCCTGGCTGCCATCGTCCGTCAGCTTGTCCGTTGCCCGCAGCCGCAGATCCCCCTCGAACGTGTAGAGCGCCGCGAGCGTGGGCCCTGCCGCATCCTCGATCACCCGCACGTCAGGCCCCGCGTTGAATGCATAGAGCGCCGCGTTCTTCAGCAGAAATCGCAGGCGGATCGGTTGCGTACCCGCCGGGAGTTCGTTCTTCTCGCGCCACCGGACTGGTGCACGCAGCTCATCGCCGCGCAGCGGTTCACACGCCTCCCGCTCGTACCCCGGCAGCACCTTGCCCTCGGCGTCGCAGACCTCGACGCGCAATTCGCCGCCCTTTCCGGTGTAGTTCACCTGCAACGGCCCGGCCGCCCGCTCGAGGCGTTTCGTCGTGAGCGCGCCCTCCTGCTCGCCCGCATCGAGCGACGCGAAACCATCCTTGCGCAGTGTCGCCAGACCAATGGACGAGTGCATCGGCAGAATGTCGTGCACGTCCCGGTAGCCGCTGTAATACAGCATCAGCTTGTCGCCATTGACAACCATGCCGGCCGCACCAACCATCCCGCCGTCCCATGAGCCCTTTGGGCCACACTCGACGATCGGAGGACGGTCGCTTTCCTCGCGCAGCCAGTGCACGGCATCGCGGCTCGACACCAGCTCCGTGAAGATCGGCCCGTGGAAGTAGCCTTCGTCGTCTTCCGCACGAAAGACCCACAGCAGCCCGAGGTACATTGTCTCGTAGGCGAAGGTTGGCACGCCGTAGAAGTGCGTCCGCTCGATCGAACCGGGCTTCACCCAGCGATCATCGATGTCATCCGGCGCCATAACCAACCGCAGCGGCGGCCACGTGTCGAAATTCGACGTCTCCTCGCTGTAGCCCACCGCCCGGCGTCGCAGCCCGCTGACGTGCGCGTTCACTTTCACATAGGCGTGGAACTCGTTCGTGAATGGATCCCAGTGGAACCGTCCCACGTCGCCACCCTTGAAAATGCCCTCGCTTTTCGTCAGCGGCTGCCAGAGCAGGCCGTCCTTCGAAGACCGGAACACGTACTTGCCGCCGGACGTCCCGGTCTTGTATCTGCGGGCGGGGTCTGGATCGTCCGGCGTGTGCATGACGGATCCGCCGCCGCCGACCAGGTTGTTCGCGGTCGAGCCGTCCACTTTCCACGCAACCAAGCCGAGCTTCGGCTTGACCCAGTGCGCGCCGTCGACGCTCGTCGCGTACAGAGCGTGATTCTTGTCCGGGTCGTTCTCCGGGGCATCGGAAGCGTACCACATCCGAAAACCCTGGCCCGACTCATCGGGCAGGACCGACACGCATTTGAGCGAGCGGAATTCCCAGGGCATGTCCGGGCGGATGACTGGGTTGCCCTCGTACTTCTGGAATGGGTGATACGTCCGCGTCAATCCGCTCCTGCTCGCAACCAGGTAGTCGTCAATCAGGAGCTGCCACGGCCCGGTCATGTTGCTGGCAGATTTCGGCGCGGCCTGTAGAGAGCTCGCAGCGAGCGCCAGTGAGCCCACCGTGCACCAGACGCACTTCATGGCGTTTGTCATACGCTCACGGCTCCGATCTCGCAGCATGCCCCGATCAGGTGCATCCTGCGTCGTCTAATCGCTCACTCGGCAAGTTTGAAGAACGCCGCGGCTCCTTTTTCAGCGATCATGGCCACGTCTTCGCCACTCAATGCACGTCCGATGACCAGCACGTCATCCACATTTCCGAACAGCTGCTCATCACTCCCCCGGTTCTCGTCCTCGCCGATCAGCAGGTTGCGGGCGAGTTGCACCGGCTCGCCGCCAGGCATCCACTGCCGCCCCACGGCCTTGCCATCGAGATAGAAGGTCACCACGCCGTCGTCGTACACAACCGCCAGATGGTGGTACTTACCGTCGTTGAACGTGACATCATCCGAGTCCACCTCGATGCCTTTGCACACAAAACGCAGACCGCCCAGCACGCGCCCGGTGGGGTCAAACTCGAAGATCAGCTCTGACGTCTTCACCGGAAAGTTCCCGTTGTATGCACTGAACAGCCGTGCCCGCTGGTTTTTCGTGCTGCGGACCATGGCGCCCAGCGTGAACTGCTTTCCGAGCTCTCTTGTGCCGAGAATCTCCACGCGGTTCCACGGCCGGAAGACTGAGCCCATCACCAGCGAGCGTTTGCCGAAAGCCGGTGCCGGTTTGATCGGTGGTCCCGCCGGCGGCTTCCGGTCATCGAGGTGATTCACACTGAGATTCCGCAGCGCCTGCGAACCGTCCGCCCACAACCTGTCCGCCCATGGATCCGTGTCACCTTCGAACGTGTACAGCGCCTGCAGACACGGCTCGGCTGGTTTGGCCACGGGCCGCGCCGTTGCTCCCACGGCGAAGGAGTACAGCCTGGCGCGATCGAGGAGGAATCGCAGCCGCGCCGGACCCGTCGTGGGCAGCTCCCGCTTACTCTTCCATGTGACCGCCTGCCCCACTGAATCCCCCGTAAGCGCGTCGCATTCGTCGCGCCCGTACCCCGGAATCACGCGCCCGTCTCCCTCGAGCACCTCGACGCGAATGCTGCCGCCGCGCGCGTTGTAGTTGATTTCCATGACGCCGCTCATGGTCTCGAACGGCACGGTAACAATCTCGCCGGGGGCTTCGTCCGCATCGAGCGACGCGAAGCCGTCCTTGCGGAGTTTGGCCAGCGCGATGGCCGACTTGTACGGCAGCAGGTCGTGCAATTCGTCGTATCCCGTGTAGTAGAACCACAGTTCATCCCCCACGAGCACCGGCGGAGGCGTGATGACCATGCCGTGGTCGAATGTCCGGAATTTACCGACATCCAGCAGCGGCGGGCGGTCACCTTCTTCGCGGATCCAGTGAACGCCGTCACGGCTGCTGACGAGCTCGAGCCAGAGCGGTCCGTGGAAGTAGCCCCAGTCGTCCTCGGCGCGGTAAATCTGCAGAAAACCGACGTACATGGTCTCGTAGGGCAGAACGGGGCACGCATAGAAGTGCGTCCGCTGAACCGTGCCCGGCTTGGCCCACCGATCGTCGAAATCGTCCGGGGCCATGACCATCCGCAACTCGGGGAAGCGCCGGAGATCATCCGTTTCGCTGAATCCGACAACACGCCGGGATGTCCCGCTCACATCGCTGCTCACCTTGTCAGTGCCGCCGCCTTTCACGTGACACCGGAAGCGCTTGACGTGTGGATCCCAGTAGAAATGGCTCGTGTCGCCACCATGGACGATCGTTTCGGTCGATTCCTGTTTCCAGCGGATGCCGTCCGGCGATGAGAGCGCCTGGTACATCCCGCCGACGCCCTGGTAACGCTTCTGCGGGTCCTTCTCCCAGGGCGTGTACATGACGGCGTGTGGCGCAACCGGCAGGATGTTGTTGTCTTTGGTCTTGCTGCCGCTCCACTCGTGCAGGCCGAGTTTGGGCTTCTCCCAGGTGAGGCCGTCACGGCTCGTTGCGTAGCAGGTATACGAGCGCGACGTGTCCCCCTTGTTTGTCCAGCAATAGTAGTACAATCGCAGTCCGGTCCCCTCCTCGTTCGGGATCACCGCCGTGGCGTTTACCACGTTTGCCTCCCACGGCTGGTCGGGAACGATGAGCGGATTGCCCTTGTGCTTCTGCAGCGGGTGGTAGCGTCGCTGGACATTGCGCTTCGAGGCGATGAGGTGATCGTCGATCAGCAGTTGCCAGGCTCCGACCATCTCCTGGGCGGACTTCACGCCTTCCAGGGCAGCGGCGCGCGACCCCCCTGCTGACAAACCCGCGATCAGAGTAAGTCCCGCAAGACCGACGAAAGGCTTCATGTTCTGCTCCTCGATGAACTTTCGATCCACAGACGAGGCCGAATTTGGTTGACATACTTAGCTGGATTCTGTAAACAATGCAAGGATGGCTCTGTGCGCCCCGACGTTTCACGTTCGGTCACTTCGGCGCCGGAGAGTCGTGACGCGAAATCGCAGTCGTTTTGAGCGGTGCTTGCGGCCCTTTTCTGTCTGGAGATGCAGATGCACGGTGTGTCGTTCCGGCTGATCCTCGGCGTTGCCGTATGCTGGCCTGTTGTCTCCCTTGCCGCGCCCCCGATTGAACTGATGCCGGCTGCTGCCGAGGTGCAATGGGGCGACGCGCTTCCAGTCGGCGTCGGCGGAGCCATCGTACTGTCCGATGAGGCCGCACCGCCTGAGCGCGAAGCGGCTCGCCTGCTGGCGCAGCACATCGAGCGTCGATTCGGTCAGAAGTGGGCGATCCATCCCGTCAAAGACGCTCCCGAATCCAACGGCGTGCGCGTCCTGCTCGGGCAACCTCGAACCTTCCCCGCGCTCCAGAAGATCTGCCGGGCCAGCAATCTCGCGCTGCCTGATCATCCGGAAGGTTACGCGCTGAAAGTGTTCTCGGACGGCGGACGGGTGACGGCAGTCGTCGCCGGGATGAGCGGTCGCAGCGTGCTCTACGCGCAGGACACTCTGTTCCAGCTCCTGCGTCGGAACTCGGACGCGATCACGATCCAGGCGGGAACCATCCGCGACTGGCCGACGATCCCCCTGCGCGGTCGGCCGCACCCGCACTTCGAGTACTACCTCAAGCCGGCGAACTTCGACATTATGGTCTCCGCGCGTATCAACTTCATTGATCTGCGCGATGGCATCTACGCCTTCGAGCCCGGCGCCAAGATCAAGAAGGACGAAATCGCGCGCATCATCAAGGACGCCCGGGATCGCGACCTGCGGGTGTATGCGGCCGTCAACTGCGGCGTGCCGCGGGAAGAGCAGGACGCGGTGATCGCCACGTTCAAGGAATTCCTCGATCTCGGCGCGAATGCGCTGTGGGCATCATTCGACGACAAGGGCGCCGGCGCCGCCCCCGTAGAGATGGTGTCGAAAGTCCTCGCCCTGGGACGTGAACGCGGGATCACCGGCGACGCCATCGCGATCACCCCGCCCAAGGGCGATTACCAGACAATTGACACGAAATTCAACCGCCAGATCGTCGCGGTCCCTGGAATGGAGCGGGCTGTCTGGTACTGGACGAGCATCCCGTGCGCGGAAGACGCGGCCGCCGGTAAGTCCATCGGCCTTCAGGTAAATCCATCCTGGTGGCACAACTGGCCGCGCCTGCCGCATCCGTCGCTCCACACGGGAGGAGGCCAGTACGTGCCAGTCGTCAGCCTCGCCGCTGGCTGGAACCACCCGAACGAGCGGGAACTCCGGGAGATGGGCAAGTACGTCCATGCGGTCATGCCGTGGGACGGCTGGCAGGCCCAGCAACACTACCTCGTGCCGACCATCGGCTGGTGGAGCTGGCGACCGGAGCAGCATGATTTCCAGGTCGTCCGCCGACGGATCTACGATGTGGTGTTCGGCCCCGGCCAGGTGCAGGCCGCGCTCGAGTTCGACGACGCGTTGGACGCGATCCAGGATCGTTTCCAGTACTGGTCCACGCACACGGACTATGCGCCGCAGTGCCCGCCGCGACTGAAATCTCTCGCCGATCGCGACAGCACGCTGCAGGAGCTCAGGGTCTTGAACGCCAGACTTGGTGAGATCCGGAAAGAGGCAATGGAAGTCTCGCTCGTCGATCGCGATCTGCTCCGGCGGGAGTACCTCGACGCCATGCAGCGCGAGATCGAAACCGGCATCGGCGCGGCCACGGCCCCCTACCCCGAGTACTGGTGGCCGGCGCACCAGGATGCGATCCTGCGGGCAGTTTATGAGAACGACACGCATCAGGCGGAGAGCCTGATCGTCGGCGCTCGCGAGAGGCTCCTGAAGGAGGTTACCGAAGTCCAGGGCCTGCTCGAGGGCCATGGCTCGACCGCCCGGTATGCTGAATGGTGGCGCACCCGTGCGGCCGCCACTCCAGCGGACTGGCGAGCCATGCTGGATAAGCGGCAATCAGATCTGCGCGAGCGCATCGCCGTCTACAGCAAGACCGTGGCCCCCGTTTCGCAGATGCTCTCCGGCCTCGACGACCCGCCCGTGCAGATCGGCACCGGTGTGTGGACCCGGCACAACCACGTGCTCGCGACGGTGACTCCCGAGCCGAAGGAGACGTTCTGGGGCGACTGGATCGGCGGCATCTACGAGCATGAAGGCACAAAAGTGGCGGCGTTTGCCCTCGAGAAACATCTGCCGGTGAATGCGGGAGTGCATTCCGAACTGCCGGTGACGATTCCCGTATCCGGACGTCGCGACCGGCTGGCACTCGTGATCTACCTGGCGGACGCGAACAAGGAGAGCTTCGGCCTCGGACGCGCCAAGTGGCGATGGGCCGGATATCGGTCCATCAAGCTGCTCTGGGGCGATCGCGAGGTGTGGAAAGCGGACCTCGGGATTCCGCGCGTGACGGGCGAGTGGTTTGTCGCGCCGCTTCCTCCTGTGCCGGCGGACGTAGACAAGCTGCAGCTCCGTCTGCGCGTGGAAGATTACTACAGTGCCAAGAATAACCTCGAGATTGTTTATGTGGGGCCGATCCGGCTACTTGAACTGGACCGGGATTGACCTGTCGGCCGGTCAGAGGTCACCGGCAGCACGCCTGCTGCCGATATGGAATTGAATGCCCGGCGAGGGCGCTTCCCAGGAAGCCTCCGCGCCGGGCCTGGAGACGGGAAAATGAGCATGTCGAGCAAACTCCGCAATGGACGCGTGCACCTGGCTTGGTTGCTGGCACTTTGCCTCGCATGCTCGGCCGCAGAGGCCGCGGTGACGGTGCTGGGCGTCCAGTATCAGCCGGACCAGGCCTTCCCCGCGTACGACTGTCTCTGGCGCGAATCCCAGTACCCCGGCCCCTGCAGCCCGAGCCTGCTCGGCGCCAACGTCCATGTGTACGTACGAAACGACGGCGCCTCTTCCGTCACCATTCAGGACGTGCTCTTCGCAGGGTTCAGCCTTAAGGACATCCTGTCGCTGCACTACCAGGTCGTGAAACGCCAGCCGGCCAGCATCTGGCTGGAGAACCTGACGTCCGCGCAGTTGCAGACATTGCTCAATGCCGGCGAACCCGTCTGGTACAAAATCGATCCCGCCGTCATTCCGGCCGGCGGCGTTGCGCACGTGGCGGTGCGGTTGCGATCCGTGCCCGTAACGCAGCCGGTGAACATCTCGGTTGTCACGTCAGTCGGCAACGTTCCCGCACCGATACCTGTCGCAGGGGACGCGCCCCAGGTCGCTGGCGTGGGATTCTCACCCGACCGCACCAAGGTGCATATCTACTGGCGACGCACCGGCAGCCCCGCTCCAACGACCATCCGGATGGATGGCAACGATGTGACCGCCAATACCACGACTGTCAACGATCCGGCCGTCGGGCTCGTCTCGTCCGTGGTGCAGCTCGCCCAGCCGCTCGCACCGATGTCGTATCACGTGTTCCAGGGCGTCTACACGGACGGCAAGACCGCGACCACCGGCCTGCGGACCTGGGTCAACAAGTTCATCTACGGCTCGTGGGGCGGCACCGCCGTCCCGGACGGGGACGCCGCCGCCGCCCGCGAGGCACTCATCGATTTCACCAACCACGGCATGAACGGCCTCGTCCAAAACGGCTCGTCGACCACCGCCGTGCTGATGAAGTCGAACTCCGGCAAGCAGTTCGTGGCCGAGCAGGATTACGGTTTCGTTATCGACGAAGTTGGCAAATGGGACGTCTCGAACCCCCTCATGTGGTTCATCCGCGATGAACCCGATGCCGCCGACTCGCGTCTCGACACCATTCCCTCGGACAAGAAGGTCGGCTCGCTCGCCCAGATGGCGCTTCAGCGCGGCGAGGAACTCCGGTCCGCCGACCCGCTCGCCCCCACCACGGTCAACATCGATGGCACCTACAAGCCGTACAACTACTACAACTACGCCCAGGTGCCGGACGTTTTCATGACCGACCCCTACTACCAGGTCCGCATGCGGGAAGCGTACTGGTACTACCCGCAGCGGATTCCGCTCTACCAGAAAGCCACCTACATCTACGCCGTTACCCAGGTCGCCAATGCGAGCTGCGAGCCCAACCCGCTGCACGTCATCCTGTACTCCTGCGAGTGGAGAGACTCGTCTGGAGCGGTTTTTGCCTTCCCAACGCCCGAATCGAAGCGGATCGAGGTGTACTACGCGCTGGCCGGCGGCGCGAAGGGTCTTGCCTACTGGTGGTGGCCCGCGGGGCAACCATCCAACGGGCTCGGCGACGGCGGCCCCGAAGCGCTCGCGCTCTGGAAGGAAATCGGGCTGCTCGGCAACGAGATCAAGACGGCCGCCCCGCTGCTCGTGACAAGTTGCCCGGTCACCATGCCGATCCAGGCGAGTCCGGGCGTCTGGGTGCGCGCACTGGCCGTGGGCACCGACACGCTCGTGTTGCTCGCCGTGAATGATCAATACATCAACGACGAAGCAGGCTGCCACTACACGCCCGTGGCGAATGCGACGGTGACGCCCACGCTCCCGTCCTGGATGCAGGCCTCTCCGACCGCGTTCGAGATTTCCGCGGGCGGGACGAGCAACGTGAGCACGCAGCTGAACGGAACCCAACTCCATGTCAATCTCGGGACGCTCGACCTGACGCGGATGATCGTCATCACCACCAATCCGCAGCTGAGGTCCGCGATTCAGCAGCGCTACAATGAGGAGGTCCAGGCCGCCGTGTGCGCGTTCGCACAGGACGTGTGCACACAGAGCATCCCGCCGACCGTCACGCAGCAACCGCAGGCCAACACCGTCTGTGTCGGCACCACGGGCACCTTCGGCGTGACGGCGTCCGGACCCGGTACCCTGTCATACCAGTGGCAGAAGAACCAGGCGAACCTCGCGGACGGCGGGCGGTACGCCGGCGTCAACTCACCGACGCTCGCCATTTCCGGCACGGTCACCGGAGACGCGGCGAATTACCGCTGCCTCGTCAGCAACGCCCACGGAACCGCCGTCTCCGACGAGGCCGCCCTGACGGTGATCACCTGCAGTCCGGGGTGCCTGCAGAACCTGAGTTTCGAGGGCGGATTCACGAACGGCGTCGGAAACGGCTGGACGAAATTCATCCGCTCGGGCAGCGTTACCTGCGCGGCCGAAACGACAGAGGTGCATGGAGGCTCCTACGCACAGGAAGTCTATTCCCCGAACAAGAACAACGACGGCGGCGTATTCCAGCAGTTCGCCGCCACGCCGGGCCAGCCCTACACCGTGAAGGCGTGGATCAAGGTCTACTCGCCGGAAGGTTCGGGGACGGCCGAGGGCTTCTTTGGCATCGACCCGACCGGCGGGACGGATCCGAACAGCCCCAACATCCTCTGGGCGTCCAAGCCGTGGGAATACTGGAGCCAGGACACCTGGACCGTCACTGCCCAGAACAACGTCATCACGGTGTATCTGCGGGGTCGCTCCACCCGCACCGGCAGGACGGCCTACATCTGGCATGATGACGTCGAGATCGCCCCCGGTTCGCCGACCGACCTCCCGCCGCAGGTCCTCGGCCCCACCACCATCCGGTGGCGATGGAACGATCTGGCCATCGAGACCGGCTATCGCGTCCGCGACCAGAACGACCAAGACAAGGCCGGTCTTCTCGCCGCCAACACCACACAGTGGACGGAGACGACCGGCATCATCCCGAACACGCAGTACACCCGCCGGATTCACGCGGTGAACGACTGCGGCACCTCCGAACCGTCGTCCGGCCGCACCGTCTACTCGCTGATCGAGGCCCCTGCCGACGTTCCCGTCGGCCAGACCACGGCGACCACCATCAGCGTGAGCGCCGCCGGGACATTCTCGAACCTGGCGGCCGGCAGTTCGGGAATCCGCCTGCTGAATACGACCGCCGGCACCGATTCCGGCTGGCAGAAAACGCTCGCGCCGTGGACCTCCGCCGGACTCGCCCCGAACACGCCGTATGACTTCGTGGCCGTGGCCCGCAACGGTGATGGCGTGGAGACCACCCAGACCGAGCCGGTCACCGCATGGACGCTGTCTGCCCCGCCGGAAGCCGCGAGTGTGACCCCGAGCCCCGCCTGCGGATCCCCCGGGCAGACCATCGAGTGGACAAATGCAGTCGGTTTCGGCGCCGGCGGCGTGCACCACTACCTGTACGCCTGGCAGCAGAGCCCCACCTACGAATGGACCGGCGGCGAACCGATGTGGTCGAGCGGAACCCTCGTCACGACATTCACCGCGCCCGGGACCTGGTACCTGCACCTCCAGGGCTACAACGGCGCAGATGTGGCGAACGGCACGTATGCCCGCGAGATCGCGGCCGGCGATCCTGTCGCGCCGGATCTGGATCACGACTGCGACGTGGATACCGCGGACTTCACGCTCTTTGAGGCGTGCGTGTCAGGTCCGGCGGTCCCGCGGCTGACCGGCTGCGCGGACCGGGACTTTGACGGCGACGGAGACGTCGATTTGTCCGATTTCGGGATACTCCAGCGTTGCTTCCGCGGCCAGGACCAGCCCCCGATTCCCGGCTGCGCCGATTGAGGACGAATCCACGTCAGACGGCAGCAGCCCGCATTGCTCTGGTCTAATACTCAGGTAGGAGGCGGGGTTGCCCCCGCCGTCCTCCCACACCACCGTACGTACGGTTCCGTATACGCCGTGGACGCTTGCGGCCCCTCGCATGCCGCAGCTCGGGTGCCGCCCTCGCCGCCTGCACCGGGGCGCACCGGTGCCAGCTCCTCAAAGAGATATAACTGGTCGCCGGTGATTGGCTGCCGCTTCACGTCCATCG